>DAOURK010000070.1 GCA_030625085.1 Pseudomonadota bacterium | reverse complement strand
TGCTTCCATTTTTCATGATTTTTAAAGTGATGTTATCGGGTATGTTCAGGTCTGCTTCAAGGGCAATGTCTTTGTCAATTATTAAAATTTTGGGCGATGCGCCAAGCCGGGCTATAACACGATGTATCTTGTTGAAATATTGGCCAATACGTACGGTCCCTCGCCTCGAGTGCCTGTAGTTTTGTCTTGTGAGCATGTTTTTTGCAGTTACGAAACGTGTCTGGGAAATGATGAGGGATAGAAAGAGGAAAACAATTGTCAATTTTTTCATATTTGACTTGTCCATCTTTAAAGGTGTTGAAAAATTTTGTCAATATTGGTGAACGTGCCATATATGGATAAAAGGGGGTTTTCCCTTTGGCTTTAGTAATTCGGATTTTTTGTGTTTTATCGCTCATTTTTTTTATGGAAAAAAGAAGGGGTTAGTTAATGCAAGGGCCTCTTTGTGTATCTTTTTTTTAAGAAGCATTATGTAGCCTGTTTTAATATGATGACAAAGCGGGTGGTCACGCCGAGGATTTTCTTCTTTTGCATGGCGGCGACAACTCCCGGATGGAAGCGCTCCGAGCGGGCAAAATCGGGGACGTGTACCTATTTTATCTGGCCCTTATTTTATCTTGTATTTTTATAAATCTTGAAGGAGTGATAATGGGGATTCCCTTTCCCTCAAGTATTCCTTAATCTTTTGGACAAATTCCTTTGCCTTTTCTATAAATGGTTCTACCTGATCATATTTGAGTTCAACATACTCACGATAATCCATTTCCTGCCTCAATTCAAATGATCGATTTATTGAATAGCCAAGGTCTTTAGGAAATATCCCTTCTTTTATGAATCGTTTATTGAAATAAGATAAAACTCCACTATGTTTGGATGATGAATATGGCTCAAAAACAATCAATGCCAGAACTGCATAAAACATAGCATAGTATGCTCTATTGATAATTGAGCGAGGACTCTCTTTACCAGACAGCAAACATAATGCCTCATTAATGGATTCTTCGGCTTGTTTCAATCGGTATTGAGCTAATTGTATTTGTTTTTCTTTAGTTGTCATAGGGGAATCCCCTCTTCCTGAATAATTTTATAAATAGGTGATTCTGACATTATGCCTTTTTCTATCTCGCGTTTATTAAAAATAGTTGGAGATAAGAATGTCTCATTTTCAAGATTGATCTCAAAGACAATATCATATATCTGCGACCTTGTTTCAAAGTCGACTTCCTCAACTTCAATCATCACATCAATATCAGATTCTGAAGTTGCCTCACCTCGGGCCTTTGAACCAAAAAGGCGAAGATCGATAAGATTAAACCTCTTTGACAGTTCTTCCCTTAAACTCTTTATCGCGATTTGTTCATTCTCCATTAACAAAGGTGTATTTTTTATCATCTTTCCGCCTTCTCCTGAACTCTCTGCCTAACATCTCTTGTTTTTTTCAATCTTCCATCAGCTTGAGATGATTACCTTTCGTATCCTCTCTATCGATGGCACCTTATATCATATCTGGGCACACAACATAACCCGGGTTATAATTGTATGGGAAAATTGGGGACGTAAATCATTCAAGGCATAAGGCAGGATTGTTGTCTTCTTACCATGAGATTTGATAGGATATGATCTCTTTGTTTCAGGATCATAAAACTTAGGATGTCTTCCTTTCCCAGTCACATAAATTATGTTATATCTCTTTAATATCTTGACCACCTTTCTTAATTCTAAGCCTTTAAGCATAGGTTACTTCAACCATTAATTTTTCAAGCTCTTTAGGTGATTCCATCAATTTTGATTTTGATAACGACTTTTTAAAGTTTTTATGTAGTTGTTTAGCTTCCAGTTCATTAAACATTCTCCAATATTTACTATGTGCAGGATCATACAAGTTGTCTATGTTAGAGTCTTCAATTGATGTCAGAATATATTCTTTAATTGCCTCTGCTAAGGATTTCAATCCGTCTTTTTCATCTTCTCCATGCGAGGATACTGTAAAATCTAAGCAACGGACAACAACGACATCATCCTCTTTGGTTAATAAAGCATGTAGAACAGGACTTACCCATATGTTTCCAATGCTTATTTTAATCCTTAAAGCCTTTAATGCTTTCACCTGAAAATCACCCCCACCTAACCTCCCCCATCAAGGGAGAGGAATTTTTATTGTCAGACTTCTTATCATTAGAAAGAGTCGGTAAATATATTACTATTGATAGTATAGCATTTTTATGGTGAAAATCAATTTTATCGAACCAAGACATAAAGTATATTTTGTGGCTGCATGGAGAAGGACGACCATGCCATCAAGGCGCTTGATGAATCTAAAAAATAAATCTGTCCCCTTTTATTCTCCGAATTCAGTCAAGTCTTCACCATCTAAGTGCAGCATTACCGCATCGTTAAGGTTGGCTATGGTTTCATCCAAGGTCTTGCCCTGAGTGACAACGGAAATCTCTAGACACTCGGCAACATAATATTTTGCCCTTTTTAATGAAAGCTTTAATAGTATGTTGTAAGCCTTGTGGGTTGTTATATTCCATAGTTTTTATCCTTTAGGTTCTGTTTCCCAGTGGCCATTCCGGTCGCTGCCCACCCTATGCAGCGCTCCTTTTTTCTTTAATTGCGCAATATGTTCCTTTATTGTTTGTTCGCTTTTTCCAAGCGCAAGCGCAAGTTTTTCCCGGGTTAAACGTGGGTTTTCTTTTAAGAGCAATAAGATACGTTCTTTTGTGCCGATTTTCTGGGTGGTTTTCTGGGTGGTTTTCTGGGTGGTTCTGTGTATTGTTACCCTGAATCCTGCCGGTAATGACTCAAGAACCGGCTGCTCCAAACCATACATGGAAAACCTTTCCAGGATGCGCTTTATACCGGAACCATATCTTTCAATAATTCCTGCATCTTTTAAGACAGCGGCGATCTGCTTGTTTCTGATTGTTGATGTATAATCTCCAGTCAGAAGTCGATCAACAGTCAACCCCTCTGCAAGTTTACCCGGATTAAAAAATTCAATCCTGTCTTTGAAGATTTTGATACTCGATTCAGACGGGCTTGTATAATCCCTGTGCACAATCATATTCACGACAATCTCCCTTATTGCTTCAGGCGGAAACTCCCATCTCTCTTGCCGTTGCGCCTCACCGGTAATTATATATGCCCTGGTGATATGTTTCGTGATAAATCGTTGCGCTTCACTGATTTGATTTATCAGGTCTGAATGGCTGGTAAGGCTATCGGTTATGGTTGTTTCGCCGGCAAATGCGCCCAAATCAATAGCGCTCAGCAAAACATCAGCATCAGCAAAAAGAAGATAACAGCCATAGGTTATCTTATCTTCCTCTTTGAACAGTTCATATTTGTGTAATACTGTTAAAGGAGAGTCATCGATTGGATAAGGGCGTATTTTATTGGATAGTTCGATAAAATTGTTGACTTTTTCCAGAGAGATATCACTTAGGGTATGGGTTGGGTCAGGATAAAAATCCCAACTGGTATTCATTGTCTTCAAATGCAGGTTGGAGATTTCGCTAATTGACATCTGATGGTTGGAGTTTTTTATTCGTTTAAAATATCTACCCTTGCAACTCACCGGCTTTACAGGGTATTCTTGAATAGAAAGCAGGGCTATTGTCTTATCGTTTTCCGTTGTCAGGGCAATATCAGGAAAAATGGACGGAGAAGTCGCCTGTTTTATCTGATTAAGCCAGTTCTGTATAGTTTCCTGCCCTGTCTGAATACCATGCACAGTACCTTGATTATCAACACCGATAATGATAGATCCTCCGTTGGTATTTGCAAATGCTGAAAGGGTTTGAATTGTTTCTCGATCGAAACCGGCTTTAAACTCCAGCCGCTCGTTTTCCCCGCTGGCGATGGTCTCTTTCAAGCTTTTTTTTTGTAAATCGTGAATAGAGTTCATGGATTATACAATTTGTTTTTAATAAAATATGAAAAAATAAATCTGTCCCCTTTTTTTTAGTATGCTATGTGGCCTGTTTTAATATGATGACAAAGCGGGTGGTTACGCCGAGAATTTTTTTCTTTTGCATGGCGGCGACAACTCCCGGGTGGAAGCGCTCCGAGGACATGGGTGCCTGAATGGTATGGGTCGGGCTGAAAAGCCCCAATTCCTACTCCCATAATACATATGTGTCAATATTTATAAATTGGGCTAAGACTTATTTCTTTTATTTTTTCAAAATGCTTTAAATTTCTTGTTAAAAGTGGAAGGTTTTTCGACCATGCCGTTGCTGCGATTAAATAATCTGCAATCAGCTTCTGTTGCTCGCCATATTTGTTTAGAAGCTTATCATATTTATTACTTATATCCTTATCAATCTTTAAAACCTTAATGTTTGACAATAAATTTGTTATCTTTTTCCTCTCCGAATTACTGATGCCTGCTTTAGAAAGTAATTCTTTTTTACTGAGGATCGAGCAATATATTACGATGTCTCTGGTTCTAAAAAGCTCTTTGGCTGGTCTAATTCCTTTCAGGTAATCTATTATAACGTCTGTATCCACTAAGAATTTGATTTTTGCCATTCAATAAGCTCTTCTATAAATTTTTTTCCTGACTTAACTGTTTTCCCTTCTTTGATTCTAAGCTTTTTCACATACTCAGCGCTATCCTCTACCTGCGCATACGAAAAGCTTTCACTTTTTGATTTAAGAAAGCGGGCAAAGTCAATCAATTCTTTAAGCCTATCTTCCGGTAATTTATTAGTTAAATTTATTATTTCTTTTTTATAGTCTAATGTTACACTCATGCAAACCTCCACATTTAAAGATCAATACCTTCCACTATAGTAACATAAGATAAAATAACTCACCAATTTTTTTATAGCCGCTTTTTAATATATCCTCTGCCGGTAAGCGCAATATATGCATCTTCTTCGGGTATTTCTAGTTGTTTAGCCATCCGAATTTTCAAACCACCCTAATTGTTTTTGTTATTTCGTGTCCCGCAATAGACCCTTCTATAGCATCATAAATAAGATACACGTTTAATAGTATAACTTTTTTGCATGAAAATCAATTTTGTTTAGGGGAGGCAAAATTCACCTAACGTGCGCTAATAAGCCTGTTTTAATATGATGACAAAGCGGGTGGTTACGCCGAGAATTTTTTTCTTTTGCATGGCGGCGACAACTCCCGGGTGGAAGCGCTCCGAGGACATGGGGGCCTGAATGGTATGGGTGGCCTGCCATCCGGTTTTATGGAAAATGGCGGGATAATCAAGGATCAGGATGGCCTCTTGCGGGTCTTCGTCATTGGCAGGTGTGCTTTGAAAATTTCGCCAGTCAGCATTGATAAAGGCTATTTTGGTTGTTTTTTTAATGTGCTTTTTTATGTGGCGGAAAAAGCCTTCATAAAAGGCCAGGTAGTCTTTTTTTGAGAGCATGGATATGCTTTTCTGGTCATAGTCTTTGGCCTTTTTGTCAAAGTAGGGAGGATCAAAGATAATAAGGCCCGGTTTTTCCTTGCCATGTAGAAAGGGCTCATTTTTTTGGGCGCCTTGGGTTATCTCGCAGAAATGGGGCTCTATCTCAGGCCTTTTGTCCGGCTGGTCTATCATATCAGTAGACCAACAGCGCCGGTTAAAGGCAAGGCACACATCAGCAGTTACTCCGCCTCCGGCCATGGGGTCAAAGATAAGGTCCTTTTGTTCGGAAAAGTAGTAGAGTATGTGGGCAATCAATTGGCCGGGGATGCGGCCGGGCCACTCATCGCCAAAGCGTTTGTCGCAATCGGTCCATTCCCAGTAGTCCCAGGTTCGCAGTCCCCAGTTGAGGGCTTTGAATCGTTGCAGGTCATTTTTTCCTTCCAGGGCCAGGGACCAGACCATAGACTCTGTCCAGCCGTGCTTTTCAGCAACTTGGGATACTGTAAAGCCGCGGTGCAAATCGCTATTTACCGGATTTGCCAATCCTGGCATTCTCGGTAAATGGTCCGAAATAGTCTGTTGGGGAATGCCTAAACGCGCGGCAATTCTTTCCTGAGGGATGCCCAGGCATTTTAAGCGAAATATTTTAAGGTCAAGGACCATCTGCACTACTGCCCGAAGATCGGCAATGTAAGAATCAACGGCTTGTCGTGAGCGTCCGATGGCCGATCCGATCTGCGATGAGGTGAGCGCGGGGTTATTTTGAAAGGCGCGCCTGGCCGTGTTTTTGGTCTCTTCTTCAGTGAGTTGCCGGGGGCCTATGGCCTTGCCGGCGGCATAGAGAAGAGGATCTGTGCCATCAAGGTGCTTGATTATTACTTGCAGGGTCATTACTCCTGTGGCCTTATAGGCGCACCAACGGTGGGCGCCGTCCAGGATGCGGTATTTGCCGGGTTTTTCGGGGTGAGGTTCCACCTCAATGGGATCAAAGGGGAAGTTGTCCCTGATGTTTTCGGCAAAGAGGCTGACGCGTTTGTGGTCAATTTTTTGCCTGGGATAGATTCCCTCATCCAGGATAATGTCTGCAATGGGGATGGTGATTACTGAGTTGGGCATAGAAGTTTAGGGGGTTTTATCTTCTTAATTTAAAAACAGATTTTTTTCCTTTTAATGGCTTTGTTGGCGATTTCCTCATTTACAGGGAAAATGTTTGCGGGTTTGATTAGGGCCTGGCATTTTTGAAAACCCTCAGGGGTATGGTTACTCCATCCGAGAAATTCAATTTTTGTCAGGATAGAGATATTAAAAGAACGTTGGGTAATGAGATTGTCGAAAAACTTTATAGTGCCCTGTGAACCTTTGGTATGATATATGAGGATATTTGTGTCTATTAAATATTCAATCGCGGGCATTACGTTCCCAGCTCACCCTTAATTTTTTTGTCTCAGCATCTACATCTATATCACTATATATGCCGGATGTTTCTTTAATTATTTTTGTTATCTCAGGCCCTGCAAGGGGCTCTTCTATAGGATCATAAATAAGATGCACTTTTAGTCTGCCATTCGGCAATTTTTTATTGACATAGGTTAATTGGCCATCTTCAATAATGGCCTCGACAATTTTATGCCCCATGGTAATTTTTCCTTTCTTATTTTTAAGCCGCCTTTTTTTTTGAAAATAAGAAAAAGCCGATGATTTTATCATTCTTGTTAATAATAGATCTTTTTTGCATAAAATTCATCAGAAGATATTTGATATTTTTGCTCATGAGCAGCTAAGGATTTCAGCAAAATTGGGGACTGATCCCTATTTTATCTTTTTCGCTTAATCTCGGATACAATCTTATCTAACGGCATATTTGCAAATAGTTGTTCACGTTCTTTAGTGTAGTTGCCATAACCAGTGGTGAACTGATTAACAAAACGCACTGTATTCACTAGACCTATTTCTTTGCACAATATCCTGATAGCCTCTTTTGTTATCTCAGCCACTGGTGTTGTTTCACTGATCATTTTTCAATTTCCTCTATCAATTCAACGGGCGAAACTGCCTTCGTTTTAAGATCATTAACAGCTTTCGCCCTATTGAGAAATTTATCGTCACAAGTACAGAAAAAAACTGCTTGTGCTTCTTCTGCTGATGCTAAATGTAATGCATCCAATGGTTTTATACCCATTGTATTTAATTTCTTTGCCCGTTTTTCAATTCGATTATTCAAAACAACAAATGTTTTTGCTTTTGATATTGCTTCCAATGCGTATTCTCTTCTTACCATATTCGGATTTTGCTCTACCTCAAATACAAGGCTTCCGATGAAATTATTTCAATTTTGTCCGCCTCAGCCAACGTCAGTATGCCTAAGACTGCTTCTGCTTCAAGAGCAATCCTGATTTGAGTTTTGCTGTCTAATGGACGCTGCAAGCTGCATGTATCAAAATATATTTTCATATGTATAATTAATTATATCTTAATTAGTGGTCAAAAGCTATGATAAATTTGGGTGGAGCATTATGTGGCCTGTTTTAATATGATGAGGAAGCGGGTGGTCACGCCGAGGATTTTTTTCTTTTGCATGGCGGCGACAACTCCCGGGTGGAAACGCTCCGAGGACGCGTTTGTGGTCAATTTTTTGCCTGGGGTAGATTCCCTCATCCAGGATAATGTCTGCCAGAGGGATTGTGGTTAGGAGTTTGGGCACGTCTCTATTGTTTAACCTTTGCCATAAAATGAGCTTTCAGTTGTTCTTCCGGAATATAACGACCTGCTTGCCTTATTACTGCAAGCAACGTTCCTGCGTCCATCTCATCATGTAAAGGCACTGTCAAAGTTTGTTTTTTCCCTGTGGAATGAATGCGCCTTAGTTTTACATGCGCGCCTTTTTGCGAATGAATGATAAATCCGAATTTACCTAAAATTGAGATCACTGCTTTGCCGGAGAGCCTTTTCATTTTAGGCGACATTCGCCACCGGCGCTAATTCCATGGTTACCAGCAAGGTTGGGTTTGGGGCCAATCCAAATTCAGACAAGTCTTCACCCTCTAAGTGCAGCATTACCGCTTCCTTAAGGTTGGCTATGGTTTCATCCAAGGTCTTCCCCTGAGTGACAACGGAAATCTCTAAACACTCGGCAACATAATATTTTTGCCCTTTTTTGATAAAAGCTTTAATAGTATGTTGTAAGCCTTGTGGGTTGTTATCTTTCATAGTTTTATCCTTTAGGTTTGGGCATAGATAAATTTGGGGCTAACCCCCATGTTTTCCTTTTTTGTTACTCCCCAGCTTCTTTCAAGACCCTTTCCGTGACTTTTTTACTTAGTCGAAACCCCTGCTTGCTTAATTGGTTAATAAAAGGCCTGACAGCCGGTATCAGCGCTTTGTGTTTAGCTGTCAGAAGTAAACCCAATACACCAACCACAACAAATCCGGCTCTTCTTGCTGCCTTCCTTGCTTTCTTCTCGTCAATAAGAATGAGGTCTGCCTTTTTTTCCTTTGATAAAGTTAAAACTTCTGCTTCTCCCTTGCCCAAATATCCCAAGAATAACTCTACCATTTTACTGTCGATAACCTTCTCAACTTTGAGATATTTTGCAGTTTTAATTTTTTCAGAACCATATTTAGATTCGGCGACAACTTCATTATAAACTGACTGAGGGATAATCACCTCACCATAAAGCTCTTTCAATAGATTGAGCTGCTCAATCCTCGCCAGCCCAATTAAAGTAGAAGAATCTGCGACAACTGTTTTTCCTTTCATTAAGATTCCGTTAACTTTTTAGCAGTTTTGAACTCAGCGTCTAGTTCGTCCTCATCGTAATCTATAAAGGGGATTTCCAATTCATCAAGAAAGCGTATAAATGTTCCTAAATTGAACTCTGCTAATTCCGCTGCCTTTCCCAAGCTTAAAACGCTTTTTTTAAACAGGTGCGCTGCGAGAAGGCTTTTGGCCTCCAATGAAATACGCTTTTTAGTATATCCGCTGCCGGCAAGCGCAATATATGCATCTTCGGGTATTTCTAAATCTGTTTTAACCTTGCCCATTATTTCCTTCCAATTATCTTGACAATAAAATTCTGATCATTTTTCAATTTCCTCTATCAATTCAATGGGCGAAACTACCTTCGTTTTAAATCGTTAACAGCTTTGGCCCTATTGAAATTTATCGTCACAAGTACAGAAATAAATGCCTTGTGATTCTTTTGCTGATGCTATTTGTCCGCCTCAGCCAACGTCAGTATGCCTAAGACTGCTTCTGCTTCAAGAGCAATCCTCATTTGAGTTTTGCTCTTTAATGGACGTTGCAAGCTGCATGTATCAAAGTATATTTTTATATATATAATTAATTATATCTTAATTAGTGGTCAAAAGCTCTGGAAAATGTGGACAGAGCCTTATGTAGCCTGTTTTAATATGATGACAAAGCGGGTGGTTACGCCGAGGATTTTTTCTTTTGCATGGCGGCGATATTTTATGGTTATGGCTTAACTTCATTGGGTAGCAATTGAATAATGAAATTTACAAAAATCTTTGCCATAGCAAGGGCCTGTTGTGTTTCCTCTTTGCTCGGTTCAGTAACATCACCCGGATAACGAAACTCCGTGGCGTAGGGGGTTAGTATTTCTGCGGCCTCTTCCAACCGGCTGAATCTTGATTCTAATGGAATGCAAAAAGCCAAAAGAGCAACTAAATTATGAGTTTTTTCAAACACAATATCCCGGTAGGTCAAATATCCCTTGATAGCCTTTTCAGCCGCTTGTTGGCAATGATATACAGCTATGTCGGAATATGCCTCTCCGCCTTCCATGAGACGACGCGCTGCTCCTAAATCACGATGGCTTTTCATAAGCCAGTTGTAAATTTCTTTACACTTAGCCTTATCCATAGAGGACCTTACCCCTTTGAAGGACCTGATTAACTAAGGAAGTATATACTTTCGCACCTTCCTGGACCTCTTTATGGGTTAAAACGAGTAACTCAGTAGGCGCGGTGAGTCCCCGAAGGCAGCTATAAGCTTTGCGTGCCCGTCGATAACGAGGTTCATCTGAATCTGAGATTACAATTAATAGGTCTATATCACTTATTTCGGCGGGGTTCCCGTATGCATGAGATCCAAAGAGAATAATCTTTTCAGGCTGTAAGCAGTGAACTAATCGGTTAATAATTTCTTCCATTAATTTAGGGGGGATATACTTCATTTTTTGCCTTTTTGTAAAAATGGTGCAAACTGTTTACTATATAATTAATTATATCTCAATTACTGGTCAAAAGCTATAAAAAATTTGGGCGGAGCATTATGTAGCCTGTTTTAATATGATGTGGAAGCGGGTGGTCACGCCGAGTATTTTTTCTTTTGCCGGGTTTTTCGGGGTGAGGCTCCACCTCAAGGGGATCAACGCTGAAATTGTCCCTGATGTTTTCGGCAAAGAGGCTGACGCGTTTGTGGTCAATTTTTTGCCTGGGGTAGATTCCTTTGTCCAGGATAATGTCTGCCAGAGGGATGGTGGTTACTGGTTTGGTCATAATATGAGGTAAGGATTACTTTTTATCAAATAGCCGGGATGCCAGCTCATTTTTATTCGTTTTGAGATTTTTTGCTACATCAGAAAGAATTGCCGATAATGTCCCAATCCGGATAGAGTCCTGATTGGGAATAGTGACATAATGTTGTGAGGGATGTGCGCACGTCATCCGAATATGACTGCCTGTCTGCCGTGTAACCTTATAGCCGAGAGGTTCTAATGCCTTGACCAGGTCTTTGCTGGATAACGAACGCGAAAGTCTCATAAAGCAATGACTTCCTCTTTTACAAAGTGGAGGCGAATAATTTTGGGTGTGTCTGCCTTCTCAAAGTGACAATGCACGGCATCCTTTATCATTTCATGCAGTTTTTGGATATCATCGGCCTCGGTAAAAATTGATTCACCTAAGGCGCGAGCAGTGTAGCCGCCTTCAGGGGATTCTTCTACTAAAAAAATTATCTCATTCATTATAAATTTCCTTTACCCTTTGCTTCAAGGCATCCTCAACCGCTGACAGCCCCTCTAAAAAAATCTAAAAAATAAATCTGTCTCCTTTTACTGTCCCCGGTCATTTTTTGTGATGCCTGTGTCGTGCCAGGTAACATTTGTGCTTTTCATCTTTGCTCTCCTTAATGTGCCTCTCTATAAGTATCGTTCCAAATAAGAGCTATTAAAAATAAATCTGTCCCCTTTATTTTTATTGTCACGCCGAGTATTTTTTTAAATAATTTGTTATAGCAGCAACTGACTCTTCTACTGAAAGTTTGTCGGTTTCAAGGATAATCTCCGGATTTTCCGGTTCTTCATAAGGGGCAGAGATTCCGGTAAATTCTTTAATGACCCCATCCCGCGCTTTCTTATACAATCCCTTGGGGTCCCGCACCTCGCAAACAGATAAAGGGGCCTTGACGAATACTTCAATAAACTCCCCCTCTTTCATTAATGATCGTGCTCGGTCCCTGTCTTTTCGATAAGGCGAAATAAAAGAGGTTATGGCAATGGTGCCGGCGTCTGCAAAAAGATGAGCCACCTCTCCAATACGCCTGATATTTTCTTCTCTATCTTCAGGCGAAAACCCCAGATCGCCATTTAATCCGTGCCGGATATTATCACCATCCAGTATATATACCTGGGAGCCCAGTTGGAAGAGGTTTTCCTGGAGTTTTGAGGCTATTGTTGATTTGCCGCAGCCGGAAAGACCGGTAAGCCAGATTACAACGCCTTTGTGATCATTTTGCCTTTCCCGGTCATTTTTTGTGATGCCTGTGTCGTGCCAGGTAACATTTGTGCTTTTCATCTTTGCTCTCCTTAACGTTCTGTTTCCCAGTGTCCATTCCGGTCGCTGTCCACTCTTTGAGAAAATTGGGACGGGTCCTTATTTTAAATACAGCTATGTCTAAATATGCCTCTCCGCCTTCCATGAGACGACGAGCTGCTCCTAAATCACGCCGGCTTTTCATAAGCCAGTTGAGCTATTAAAAATAAATCTGTCCCCTTTATTTTTTTATTTACAAACGTCTCGTTCAACTTTTTTGGCCTAAGCAATTCTCATAACCGGCTAACTCCGGGAAATATTTTCTATATATTCCTCTATCTCTGGTAAGAATTGCATCGCACTTTGTTAAGGCGAAGCCTCCTATATAAAAATCGGACAGAAAATGTTCTTTGACACGTAATATATTTCCGCACTGAGGACATTTAGGTCTTGTCTTTCTTTTTAAATGTTTCATCCACCGGGTTCCGGCGCTAATTATGGAATCAAGATCTAATGGTTCAATTCTAATTTTATGGTCTCGTAAAAATGAATGTAAAAGCTTCGTATCTCCTTTAAATTGAGGTATAAGCTCTGCAAAGACAACTGATGGAGCAATAAGGTCTTCTTTTTTTGCAAGGGCTGCATAGAGTTTTTCCTGATGTGTTTTACATTCATCCTTTAAAATATCAATGAGGATTGTAGTATCTATACAGATTTTCAATTTACCTTGCCCCTGATTTCATCCATATAGTCTTTAGTTGTTGTTTTATTTTTAAATCTTCCACACCATTTTTTCTTAATCTCTTTTATGGGATTTACAATCAGAATATATTTATCCCCCTCTTTGGCTATATCTACTTCGCTTCCCGGAATTATGCGCAGCTCGTTGCGAATTTTTGCAGGTATTGTAATTTGGTACTTTACTGTAACTTTAGACATATTTTAACCATCTCCTGAGTTGGTATACCTCCAATGAATATATAGTATACCTGTATTGCCGCTTTCGTCAAGGCTTTATTCACTACAGAGGTCATAGAAATTGAGAAATCGGGGACGGGTCCTTATTTTAACTATAGGTTGGATTTTTTTAATTTTCGTTTTCTTTCTGCCAATACCGTGGGCTTCATACCAATGAAGCTCAGCTTTACAAAATTTACCACTTGTCAGTTGAACTTTGGCTACACCAATTTAAAAATTTGGGTAGAGCATTATGACACCTGTTTTAATATGATGACAAAGCGGCTGGTCACGCCGAGGATTTTTTCCAAAGTTTGTTTTTCTGCTATTGCGGCAACAGCTTTTGGTCGCTTTCCATGAGGTATTTTTTCCCGCAGTCCGGACAACTATAGGCCTTGCCCTTTTCTGATTTTAATTTTACGCCGCAGGAACACATCCAGCCGGCAATCCTGCCGGGGTTTCCTACGATTAAGGCATAGTCCGGCACATCGTGGAGAACCACTGCCCCTGCGCCAATAAAGGCATATTGGCCGAGGGTGTGCCCACAGACAATAGTTGCGTTGGCTCCTATGGTAACTCCTTTTTTGACTAAGGTTTTTCGTAATTCATTCATGCGGGGGATGGCGGAGCGGGGATTGTAAACATTGGTAAAAACCATGGAGGGGCCGCAAAACACTTCATCTTCCAGGGTGACTCCCTCAAAAAGGGAAACATTGTTTTGAATTTTACATCCATTGCCAATGATGGCTTTGGGGCCAATGACCACATTTTGGCCGATTCGGCAATTTTGTCCGATGACGCTTTTTTGCATGATATGGGAAAAATGCCAGATTTTTGTCCCCTTTCCAATTTCACATCCCTGGTCAATTTGCGATGTGGGATGAATGAAATATTCAGGGGGTGGAACCTGGGGGACAGCAGGGCCGAAGGTGATTTTTTCGCCAAGGGAATCAATGGATTTTTGGCTGGCCTGGAGTATGCGCAGGACCCGGAGTCCTTCCTGGCCGTTTGTGCGTGGTTGTTTTTTATTTTGAAAGCAGGAAATAAAATGCTGACATTCGGCGCGCAAGGGCTCTTTAGATTCAAAGGGCACGGGTATTGCCTGGGCCTTGCTGACTACAGGCGCTCTTTCTTTCCACTCAATTTTATGGGGGTAAAGAAAGAGTTTTTCCTTGCTCATATCATCAAAGACGGCCATTTGATTGTCTCCGACCACTACGAGCTTTTGTTCTTTAAAGGGGTGGAGCCAACTGACGAAAATATGGGAATTGACGCCGCTGGCAAAAGCCATGGAAGTTAAGGTGGTATCGGCTACGTTTTTTTGCAGGTATTCTCCGCCATTGGCCTGAATGCTGACAGGAAATTCATTTAAGAGCATAAGGATAACAGAGATATCATGGGGGGCAAAGCTCCACAGAATATTTTCCTCAGTGCGTATTTTGCCCATATTCAGTCTGTTTGAATAAATATATTGGATTTTCCCTAACGCTCCTTCGGCAATGAGCTGTTTGAGCTTAAGTACGGCCGGATGATATTGAAGGATGTGGCCAACCATAAGAATACATTTTTTTTGGTCGGCCAGAGCGGCAAGTTCCTCTCCCTGGGCAGCATCAAGGGCAAGGGGCTTTTCTACGAATACATGCTTTTGGGCTAAGAGGGCCTGGCGCACGAGAGAATAATGGGTTTCTGCAGGTGTGGCTATAACCAGGGCTTCAATGGAAGGATCATTGAGGAGGGATTGAAAATCCTGGGTAAAGGTGAGGCCGGGATATTTTTCCCCATATTGGGATTGCATATCCGGTTGTTTATCGCAAATAATTTTCAGCGCGCCCAATTCGTAGAAGTTTCGAACCAGATTTTTCCCCCAATATCCGGCGCCGACAAGAGCTATATTTTTCATGATGTTTTTTTTGCCTTTCTCTTTTGTTTTTATGTTAATGGATTTGATTTATTTTTTCAAAATGAGTTTTAAAATAAGTGTGGATGAATCGGCAGTACCAAAAGGGTGGCCCAAAGATTTATCTGGTTTTTTAGCTTGGGGCTTGTCTTTCAACATAGTGTGGTAAGCCTTGAGTATTTTTGTTTTATCTGCCCCGGTTACGATATTCATGCCTGCTGTAACTGTCTCTATCCACTCTGTTTCATCTCTGAGTGTAATGCAGGGTCTTTTGAGAAAAAAGGCCTCTTTTTGTACTCCGCCCGAATCAGTGAGAATTATCTTGGCCTGATTTTGGAGTAAAAGCATATCGTAATAGGGAACAGGATTGATAATCCGGATATTATTCAGGCTACTGTTATCTAAAGCACCTAAGAGCTTTTTTATTCTAGGGTGGGCAGGGAATATAACGGGTTGTTCCTGGTCGGCAATTTCATTCAGTGCCTCCAGAATGCTTTGTAATTTTTGTTGATCATCGGTATTTTCCTGCCTGTGTATTGTGCAGAGGATATAAGGAATGAATTCGTTTTTATTTGTCTGTAAATTTAATGATTTTAAGATACGGGATGTTTTGAGCGCGTTTTGCAGAGAGAATAATACTGATTCATACATGATGTCGCCGACGTTGGCCACAATTGGGCGCTGGTCATGAGAAGGAGAAGGGTGGGGGAGGGGAATTTTTTCAGAGGCGTCTAAGAGATTTCCCTTTTTCAGTATAGTGCTGAAGCCTTCCTTTTGGAGATTCAAAACAGCGGTTTTAGTGGGGCAGAGGAGGAGAGAGGAAATATGGTCTGTTAACACACGGTTTATCTCCTCCGGCATTCTTCGGTTGTAACTGCGAAGCCCTGCTTCTATGTGCGCTATAGGCAGATGAAGCTTGGTTGCCGACAGGGCCCCGGCCAGGGTAGAGTTTGTGTCTCCATAGACTATAACCATGTCAGGGTTTTCTTTTATTAAGACCTCTTCGATGCGGTCCATCATCAGGCCTGTCTGTCGGCCGTGCCTGTCTGAGCCCACCTCCAGGTTGTAGGCCGGCTCGGGTATCTGCAGGTCGTCAAAGAAAACCTTTGACATGAGATAGTCATAGTGCTGTCCCGTGTGGACAATAATTGATTGTATAGGGGGGTCTTGAGCCGCAGATGTAGATGCAGAGTAGTCTTTTATTGCGCAGCACAGCGGGGCCAATTTAATAAACTGGGGCCGTGCACCTACAATATGAAGAATCTTCATGGGCAATGATTTCCTTTTTTACCAGACCATTAATTTAAATAATTTTTTAGCGAGTCAACCACATAGCTTTGCTGCTCATCGGTAAGCTCCGGATAAATGGGCAGGGCCAGGGTCCGGCTAGCCGCCTTTTCCGCTTCGGGGAAGTCGCCAAGGGTGTATCCTAATGAGGCAAAGCATTTTTGCAGATGAAAGGGAACGGGGTAGTAAACCTCGTTGCCGATATCCTTTTTCTTGAGAAATTCCCTCACTCTATCCCTTTCTTTTACGCGGATGACGTATTGATTAAAGATATGATCGTATTCAATGTCTGGGGTTTGGCCTTGATAAATGCGTTTAGGGATTTTTATCTTTCCTTCTCCATTATCCGAGAGGCCTGCTTCCTGAAACAATTGATTATAGCGGGTGGCATTGCTTTGCCGTGCTTTGTGCCACTGATTCAGGAAGGGGTATTTTACCATGATGATGGCGGCCTGCATGGGATCAAGACGAAAGTTTCCGCCAACCATGCTATGGTAGTATTTGGGTTTTCCGCCATGGACCCTCAGGATGCGTAATTTGTCGCCAAGGGATTCATCATTGGTTGTGACCATGCCGCCGTCACCCATACAGCCAAGGTTTTTGCTGGGGAAAAAGGAGAAACAACCCATATGGCCCATAGAGCCGGCCTTTTTGATTGTATCCCCAAAGGGGTATTCAACGCCAATGGCCTGGGCTGCATCTTCTACAACAGGTATTGAACGGGTTTGGGCTAGGGCCGTAATCTTTTGCATGTCCGCGCATTGGCCGTAAAGATGCACTGGGATTATGGCCTTGACTTTATCAAGAGGAAAGGCTTTTTTGGTAATTACGCCGGCTGTTGCCTCATCAAGGGTCTTTTGTAATTGTTCGGGGTCAAGGTTACAGGTTATGGGGTCGATATCCACAAAAACCGGTGTGGCGCCAAGCCGAGCAATAACCCCGGCTGTGGCAAAAAAGGAATAGGGTGTGGTAATCACCACATCCCCAAGCTTAATGTCGAGGGCCATTAAGGAAATAAGCAAGGCGTCAGTTCCCGAAGAAACACCAACCGCATGCTTTACACCACAATAGGCGGCTATTTGTTCTTCAAGCTCAGTTACTTTAGGCCCCAGAATATAGCGGGTTGAATCAACGACTTCGGTGATGGCTTTAAGGATATCTTCTCGTAATGGCGCCAGTTGTGCTTTAATATCTAAAAGGGGTACGTTCATATTTTTTTGCCTTTCTTTTTTTGCAGAGCTTTTTTGCAGGGCTAAAGCCCTGCGCTGCCCCCTACTTCTCTATCTAAGCCATGAGTTTTTTTAAGAATAGCGAAAATTGCTCCAGGTCTTTTTCAAGTAAGTCTTTTGTCTGTTGTACCTTAACTGCAACGATTTTAAATTTTTCTTTATCTATATCAACGCCATAGGCGTGACGAAAGAAGTGCCGAAATGCATGCAATTCGTTTAAACATTCAAAACTTTTTTCTGAAATTAAGGCAGGTCTAATATCTTGGATATCTAAACTTATCCTTTCGAGTAAAGATTTATGCCAATATGTTTGTTCTATATCATTTTCAAAGGTTTTGGCAACATTTTTAAAGATATTTTCCAGGCCGCTGTAAAGTTGACTCACATAAAACGCAGACTCAACCAATTTGGAATATTCATTTGAACTGTTAAATTCATTATAAGATGTTTCAAATCTCTGAAAAAGTTTTTGTATTTTTCTATAGTCCCTGTCTATCTCGCTTTTAAGTATGGCTAGTTTTTCTATCATAAATGATAACCCCCTCGCGTATTATTTTTTCTGAAAAGGGTAATTCCGACAATAGCCTTACTTCAACTTCCTGCTTAATACAATTATTAATTTCAGCATACAGTTTTAATTGATCTTCAAAACTAATATCCGGTGTAATGGCAATATCAATATCTGAATATTTATTAAAGGTCATGTCAGCATAAGAGCCATATAAATAAACCTTATCAATCTTAAATTTTTTCCAGAGAATTGTAAAGGATTTAAGATCGCAAAGGATTTTATTTATTTCTTTTTGTTTTAAGGAAGCGGAGAGTTTTTCTTTGATAAGAAGGTAGTTTTTTGCCTTCTTTATGTTTATTTCGCTCATTTTTTCTGGCTCATGGTGACAAATGGGGTCAGGTCTTGAATTATAAGGTTTTTACGAATATTTTTAAATTGAAGCTAAAAAGTGATAATTCAAGACCTGACCCCTCTAGTGGGTGTGCGGTTTGGCTGCCCACCAATTTGTCACTATTGCGGCTATGCGGTCACTGGCCTTGCCGTCCCATAATGGCGGCACTGAGCCCTTTTTGGCTGGTTCGGCCAGAATGCGGTCCACCTCTTTTTTAAGCAGGTTCATGTCCTGGCCAACCAGCTTATTCGTGCCTGTAGTAATGGTAATCGGCCGTTCAGTGTTTTTTCTTACAGTCAGGCAGGGTATGCCCAGATAGGTTGTTTCTTCCTGGATCCCGCCTGAATCGGTAATGACCACAGTGGCCTTTTGTTGCATGGCCAGAAACTGTAGATAGCCAATTGGTTCTATTAAATGAAATTGTGATTTGTTTATTTTCAGGTGCAAATCCTGAAGCCGGCGGCGGGTGCGAGGATGAATAGGGAAAATAATCGGCAGGTTTTGGCTGATTTCATTTAAGGTGCTTATCAGCGCCGTTAACATTTCAGGTTCATCTACATTTGACGGGCGATGCAGGGTAACTAAGGCATAGGAAGAAAGGGACAATGTTTCCAAGGCCCCGTAATCCGCTTTTGCCAATAACCGCACCAGGGTATCAATCATCACATTGCCGACCAGATAAATTTTATTTTCCGGGACCCCTTCCTTTAGCAAATTTTCATTGCCGTCCCTGGAGGGGGTGAAAAGCAGATCAGTAATCTGATCAGTGAGCAGGCGGTTAATCTCTTCGGGCATAGTGCGGTCAAAGGAGCGCAGGCCGGCCTCCACATGGCCCAATAATATGCCCAATTTGGAGCAGACCAGAGCAGCGGCTACGGTGGAATTGATGTCGCCATAGATTAAGACCATGTCAGGCTTTTGCTCTAGGGCTACGTGTTCGAACTGCATCATGATTTGGGCTGTTTGCTGGGCATGAGAACCTGAACCTACCTCCAGGTTAAGGTCAGGTTCAGGGATTTCCAACTGGTGAAAGAAAACCTCGGACATATTGGCATCGTAATGCTGGCCGGTGTGAACCAGGGTTTGTCGCACCTCAGCGTATGGCGACAGCGCCCGCATAACAGGGGCCGCTTTCATAAAATTGGGCCGTGCTCCGACTACATGTAAAATATGCATTGGCCTCATAATTTTTTAATCCTTAAGAAAACTGAAAATTGGAAAAACTGGGGACAATACCCTATTCCTCTTATTTTTTCATCCCTGAAAAAATCCAGGACCAAGTTTTTTAATTGTGCCATATATTTGGATTCCATTTTTTATTTACCGAGTACTTGCTTGAGGGAATGCTCCCATTCCGGAATACGAAGGCCAAAAACCCTATGAGCCGCCTCAGATGACAGGAGCGAATATGCGGGTCGTGCGGCAGGGGTTGGATACTCGTTGGTGGTAATAGGGATTAGGTGCTTAACTTTAAGGGCTTTTCGGTTTGGGTGGTGTTGTAAAATGGCCTGGGCAAAACCAAACCAGCTTGTTTTTCCCTGGGCGCTTAAGTGGTAAAGGCCGCCCTTTTCAGCCAGAAAGCCTGCCGGGTCGCCGGCGCCTTGGGCCAAAATTTGGGCAGTGGCCTCGGCAATCATTCTGCACCAACTTGGGCTGCCGATTTGATCGTCTACTATCCTAATTTCCTCTTTTTCTGCGGCTAATTTCAAAACAGTGAGCATGAAATTTTTGCCCCGCGCTCCATACACCCAGGTTAGTCGCAGAATTAGGTGTGGGGCGCCTGCTGTTTGAACTGCCTGCTCTCCTTCCCATTTAGTGCGCCCGTATGTACTGATGGGACAGGGCGTATCTTTTTCTCTGTAGGGGATGTCTTTGGTGCCGTCAAAAACATAGTCTGTCGAATAGTGAACAATAGCGGCTCCAAGCGCTTTAGCCTCTTGGGCAAGAATACCCGGAGCCCTGCTATTGACTGCTTCAGCTTCTTCAACTTGTTCTTCAGCCTTATCTACGGCAGTATAGGCGGTGGCGTTAATAATGAGCCCTGGTCGGGTTTTTCTCACCAGAGTGCGTATCTCTTCCGGCCTGGTGAGATCAATGGCAGGATAATCCACGGCAATAATATCCCCCAAGGGTTGCAGGGTGCGGTTTAATTCCCAGCCGACTTGACCATTACAGCCAATAAGTAAGATTTTCATGCTGTTGAGGGTTCACCCCTTTGCGATATACCAGGGCTAAAGCCCTGTGCTACATTTAACATCAATTCATTGCTGTCCGGTTTAGACTCAAGTAAAATCAATTTAAATAAGCAATTAAATAAGGGGACAGATCTATTTTTTTCCATCAGTAAGATTTTCATTTGGAAATCACCCCCACCTGGCATCCCCCATCAAGGGGGAGGAATAAAGGAAGCAATATTTTTATGGTGTTTGCGGGTGAAAGAGGGGCAAATTGTCTTTTGTTTGTTGGGAAAGAAGGGGGTAGGCAGCGTCCTTGGCTGACAACAGAGGATTTTGTATAGGCCAATTGATATTCAACTCAGGGTCGTCCCAGCGAAGGCCGTATTCGTCATCCGGGGAATAAAAGTCTGAGCATTTGTATTCGATGTCCGCCTGTCCACTGAGAACACAAAAACCATGGGCGAATCCCTCGGGGATATAAATCTGGCGATGATTTTGGTCTGAAAGATGGATGCCGATCCACTTTCCAAGGGTGGGTGATCCCTGTCTGATATCTACGACCACATCAAAGATAGCTCCCCCAAGCACCTGGATTAACTTTGCTTGGGGATGCTTAAGCTGATAGTGCAGTCCTCGAAGTACACCTTTAACGGAGTGAGATTGATTATTTTGCACAAAGGTGTGATTAATCCCCGCCTCTTGGTATTTTTCCTGATGATAGGTTTCTTTGAAGAAGCCCCGGTCGTCCTTAAAAACGCGAGGTTCTATAATCAGTACTTCTTTCAGTGATGTCGGAGTGCTATTTACCATTGCTCCCTTTCTTGTCTTAACATATTCAATAAGTAAAGGCCGTAGCTGTTTTTCATCAGATCTTTGGCTAAATCTTTGACCTGAGGTTCAGTGATATAATCCATGTAATAGGCTATTTCTTCAATACAGGCCACTTTTAATCCCTGCCGCTCCTCAACAGCTTCGATGAAATTAGATGCCTGAAGTAAGGATTCATGGGTCCCGGTGTCCAACCAGGCAATACCTCTTCCCAGTTTTTCCACTTTAAGATTTTTCCACTTCAGATAAACGCTGTTGACATCAGTAATCTCCAACTCTCCCCGGGCTGAGGGTTTAAGCTTTTCAGCAATATCCAGCACATGGTTGTCATAAAAATACAGGCCGGTTATGGCGTAATGAGATTTGGGCTTGGCCGGTTTTTCTTCAATGTCCAGCGCCTCCCCTTTTTTATTAAAGGATACAACACCATAGCGCTCCGGATCTTTCACCCAATAGCCGAATATGGTGGCCCCTTCTTGTTGGGAGGCTGCTTTGCGAAGGGTTTTAACCAGATCATGCCCATAAAAAATATTGTCTCCCAGAATAAGACAAACCGAATCATCACCAACAAATTCCCGGCCAATGATAAAGGCTTGGGCCAGACCCTCGGGGCTTGGTTGCTCTGCATAGGAAAAGGAAAGGCCCCATTGAGTTCCATCCTGTAAAAGTTCTCGAAACATCGGCAGGTCGTGAGGTGTGGAGATAATCAGAATTTCTTTTATTCCGGCCAGCATGAGCACGGAAAGGGGGTAATAGATCATGGGCTTGTCATAGATGGGCATGAGTTGTTTGCTTACCACCTGAGTTAAAGGATAAAGCCGTGTGCCGGAGCCGCCGGCCAGGATTATGCCTTTCATCTTATACTCCTTCTCATCTTACAGTTACTCCCCCAAATCCTTTTTACTCTCGCTATTTTTTTGCAGGGCTGAAGCCCTGCGCTACATATTATTATTAGCTGCTTCTCTAATTAGTGCCTGAATGAAAAAACACTAACGTGTTGTTTTTAAATGATTTGAGCCATTTTTTATCAAACGAAGATTTTTAATTTAGGTTAATTTTTACGTGCAATTTTTATCAGTTTGTGGTATTATGATATTGTTTTTA
>DAOURK010000052.1 GCA_030625085.1 Pseudomonadota bacterium | reverse complement strand
GAGGGCCAGGGCCTTTGATAAGGCGTTGCCCCATGTGCCCCTTCATAGGCGCACAAGCCATTTACTTTTATGTTGTCAAGAGTAAAGATTGGTTTGATCCATTCATTATGATCTCTTTGCAATTATCAAACTCCTTCCAATGGTTCAAATGTATCTTCCCGGGAAAGTAAAATATCGATTTTGCTAAAAATGGCGTTTCCGATTTATTGCAGACACTTTACCAGTTTCCCAAGCCAATAACCCAAAGACTACACTTGTGACCCGGGTCACACAAATATTATTTCTCCAAATGCTACACTTATGACACGTGTCATAAATATGGTTTCTCCAAATACTACATATTGTTCATAATAAATATGCTTTACCTAAATACTACACTTATGACTCGCGTAATAAATTTGGTTGCGGGGAAGCGAGGCTGCCCCGTCTGATATTCCTTAAACTTCCCTACTGGAAGGAGAAGGGCAGCAAATAGCCTAAAGAAGAGGGCCCTTTTTTGGAAGGAATGCCTTGAGGAGATCAACCGCAAGATGGACAAGCTCATCCGGGACTTTTATGATGCGGTAAGAGCCAATAGATACATGTCCTCCCTTATCAGGAACATCACCGCGACGGCAGGGGACATTGCCTTAGCAAACAGGCATTAGGCAGGACCGCGCCCATTTTTTTTTGAAATTTCTATAATTTTTACAGCTTACCTTTTGTGGAACGTACTCCCTTTATATTGGGATCAATGCGAACAGCCTGGCTTAAAGCCCAGCCAAAAGCTTTGAATATGGCTTCAATGATATGATGTGTATTATTGCCATAGAATAGATTGATATGTAAAGTAATCATGCTATTGGCGGTAAAGCCCCGGAAAAATTCTTCGATTAATTCGGCATCAAAATTTCCAATCTTTCCGCTGACATCGACATTGTAAACTAAAATAGGGCGGGAGCAAATATCAAGGGCAACAGTAGCCAGCGCCTCATCCATAGGAAGGGTGGCCGCTCCATAGCGGCGAATTTGTTTATTATCTTTTAATAATTGTCGGAAGGCAGTGCCTAAAGCAACACCAATATCTTCTACCACATGATGATAATCAATTTCAATGTCTCCCCGGGCCTTAAGCTTTAAGTTAAAAAAACCATGCTTACTCATTAAACAGAGCATATGATCCATAAAGGGCACAGATGTATCGATTTCATATTCGCCCTGGCCGTCAAGTTCCAACTCTAAAGAAATAGAGGTTTCTGTAGTTTTTCTTTCTAATTTTGTTTTCCTGCTCATAATTTATAACCTTTTTATCTTATGATTTTATTACCAATTATTTTATATTCTCTTAAGAGTGGTTAATTCGTAAAAAGTCTCATTAGAATGTCATTTCGAACATAAGTGAGAAATCTTCATTACATAACATCCTGAAAATTTAAGATTTCTCCCTGAGGTCGAAATGACAAATTTGCTGGAAACGGTTTATTACGAGACCATCAAGAGTAATTTTCAAGAATTTTTTTAAATTTATTTAAAAAATAAGAGCATTCTTCTTTGGTACCGATAGTTACCCGAAAATGTCCCGCGAGTCTTCCTTGATTACCAAAGCTCCTAATTAAAATCCCCTCTTCTAATAAGCGGTTATATACTAATTGAGCCATTTGTTCAGAAACCCTGAATAATAAAAAATTTGCCTGAGAAGGATAAACCTGTATTCCCTCGATCTGTTTCATTTGCTCATACAACCAGAATCGATTATCTATGATTTGTTTGATTTTGGACTCAAAACCCTTCTTTGTAGATAAAACATATCGAGCTACTGCTTCGGATAAAATATTAATATTATAGGGTAGTTTAACTCGCCTCATGGTTTCAATAATAGATTTATCGGCCAATAAAGCACCCATTCGAATTCCAGCCAGGCCAATTTTGGAAACAGTCCTCAAAATAATGAGATTAGGGTGTTCAGGTAGAAGATGTAAATAGTTACTTTCAGCAAAATCAAAATAAGCTTCGTCAATACAGACAATACCGTGAAAATTTTCTACAATTTCTTTAACAGCAGATTTGGAATAACAGTTTCCTGTGGGATTGTTCGGTATGGCTAAAAATATGATGTTGCCAGGTTGAGTTGAGTTGAACATCCGGCTTTGCAAGGCTTCTGATAAATTCAGATCAAAATTTTCAGTTAAGGGAATATCTTCTCTATTCTCACCTAAAATATCGGCAATAATTGGATACATGGCAAAAGAAGGCGTTGGGGTAAAAACAGTTTTCCCTGATCCGCCAAAAGCGATTATTATGGCCTGAATCAATTCATCTGACCCATTTCCCAGAAGAATTTGATTTGGGGGATATTCCCATCTTTGAGATAAAATTTGCCGTATATCCGAATAACTTGGGTCAGGATACCGATTCAAATTAACCTTCCCCAGTTCTTGAAGAATATTTGTTAAGGTATTTGTTGAAATTTTATAGGGGCTTTCATTGGCATCCAGTTTAAGCATTCCCTGAAAAGCAGGCACTTCATAAGGAGCAGGGGCTTTGTCTTGGTCGACCCTTAAAAATTTTTCAATATTACTGTTTTTCACCTGAACTCTCTCCTTAGTTTATCTACTATTTCCCGCCATTTATTATCTCCTTGTTTTTGCCGGAAGGGAGTGGGTAGGAAAAAATCTACCAAAAATCAGCCCTCACTAAACCTCTGCCGGCAAGGGGGAGATGTAAAAATATATAAATCAAAGAGATAATATTACTCCTCTTTTTTAAAAATTTCAAGTATCATTTTAAAGGTGAACATGATGCCCTCGTAAAAAGTCAGTTCCCAAATAAATAAATAGGCAGTTTCAGTTTTTTGAAAAAATCCGGACAGTGGTTTAGGGCACGTGTAATAGGCAGTATGGCCGGCCTTTAGCCCTGCGCTACATTATAAAAAATTAATGCATAAAATTTAATATCTAAAA
Organism: Pseudomonadota bacterium; assembly: GCA_030625085.1. Classification (GTDB taxonomy): domain Bacteria; phylum SZUA-182; class SZUA-182; order DTGQ01; family DTGQ01; genus DAOURK01. Next base: position 26,432 of record DAOURK010000052.1, on the reverse strand, counting down.
TACTATAGTTACAAATTTAAATCTATAATACGCTGGCCAACACTTGGCCTGTATATGATGCTGAAATACGACAAACCTCTTCCGGGGTTCCGGTAGTCACCACCCGTCCGCCCTCATCTCCCCCCTCAGGACCAAGATCAATAATGTAATCTGCGATCTTGATGGTATCTACATTATGCTCGATAACCAACACGGTATTGCCCGCTTCCACCAGCCGATTAAGAACAGTGAGTAATTTTTGGATGTCCTCAAAGTGTAAGCCTGTGGTGGGTTCATCCAGCATATATACAGTCCTGCCGGTATTTTTTCGGGCCAATTCCCGGGAAAGTTTAATTCGCTGGGCTTCACCGCCGGAAAGAGTAGTAGAGGATTGGCCTAATTTAATGTACCCCAGTCCCACATCAACCAAGGTATGAAGTATACTGGCTATTTTGGGATGATGAGCAAATAAAGATATGGCCTCCTCTACAGTCATATCCAACACCTGAGCAATATTTTTCCCCTTATAGGTTATGCGTAAGGTAGATTCATTAAAGCGCGTACCGTGGCAAACCTCACAAGGCACGTAGACATCAGGTAAAAAATGCATCTCCACCTTAACCATACCATCTCCGGAACAGGATTCGCATCGTCCGCCCTTAATATTAAAGCTGAATCGCCCCTTTTTATAGCCGGCAATTTTGGCATCCTTTTGCCAGGAAAATACCTCCCGAATTAAACCAAAAACCTTAACATAGGTAGCCGGATTGGAGCGCGGGGTTCGGCCAATGGGCTTTTGGTCGATATTGATAACCTTATCCAGTTGCTCCAAATTTTTAATACTCTGATGCTTTCCCACAGGAAGGCGGGCTGAGTGCAACCAGTTGGCCAAAGCAGGATAAAGTATCTGACGAATGAGAGAGCTTTTGCCCGCACCGGAAACCCCGGTAACAAAACAGAACATCCCAAGGGGTATTGAAACATCTATATTTTTAAGATTATTTTCAGCAGCTCTGCATATAGTAATCCACCCCTTAGGGGATCTTCGATGGGATGGGACCGAAATTCGGCGTTTACCGGATAAGTATTGACCGGTCAAGGATTGAGTGTGATGGACAATCTCTTTTGGAGAGCCGGAAAAAATAATCTTCCCTCCATGTACACCTGCGCCAGGGCCAAAATCGATAATGTGGTCTGCACAAGCCATAGTCTCTCGATCATGTTCAACCACAATGAGGGAATTGCCTATATCCCGAAGATGAAGAAGCGCTTGGAGAAGTTTTTGATTATCTCGCTGGTGCAGCCCAATGCTAGGTTCATCCAGCACATAAAGAACACCGGTTAGTTCCGTGCCCATTTGACTGGCCAAACGTAAACGCTGTGACTCTCCACCGGAAAGAGAAGGGCCGGACCTGTCCAGAGCCAAATAGCTCAAACCCACATTAAGTAAAAAACGCGATCGGGATTGCAATTCTTTAATTAATTCAGTGGCAACCAAGGCCTGGCTCCCTTCAAAATGTATATTTTCAAAATAATCAGCCAGATGTTGGATACTCATGGAAGTAAGCTCCGGCAAGGTTTTACCTCCCACGCGAACGCTGCGCGCCTCAGGACGCAGTCTGGTCCCTTCACAGGCAGTGCAGAGGACATTGCTCATATAGTGTTCATAGCGGATTTTCTGACTCTCTGAACCGGTTTGTTTCATGCGGCGTAAAAGCGTCGGAATTACACCCTCGTTTTTCGTAGTGTAATCAAGATCGAACTTGTTGCTGGTGTATTTTACCTTAAATTTTCTGTCTCCGGACCCATAAAGAATAGCCCTCTGCTGGTTTGGCGTAAGTTCACCAAAGGGGATGTTTAAATCAATATTAAGCTCTTTGGTTATGGCTGAAAAAATTTGATAGGACCACCCGTTTCGATTCTTCATGGAAAATCCTATGACTTCCAAGGCCCCGTCATTAATTGATTTACTTAGATCAGGCACCACCAACCCGGCATCGATCTCAGCACGTCTGCCAAGGCCATTACATTGCCGGCACATACCCTGGGGGCTATTAAAAGAAAAAAGCTGTGGTGAAAGCTCAGGGAAGCTGATACCACAAACATCACAGGCAAGATGCTCACTAAAGGGAAAATCCTCATAAACAGGCTTTTCAGCAACTGAAGAACGAACTGAGGAATTTTCAGCCTGCACGACCCCTTCTCCAAGGCAGGAAATTATTAATTGTCCCTTGCCAACGCGCAGGGCTATCTCAACAGAATCAGTCAGTCTGCCCCTGATCTTGTCTGAAATGATAAGTCGATCTACTACCACCTCAATAGAGTGTTTTTTATTCTTGTCCAAGGAGGGGATTTCTGAAAGCTCCAAAATTTCTCCATCCAACCGCACTCGAACGAATCCGCCGCGTTGTATTTCCTGGAAAAGTTCTCGAAATTCTCCTTTTCTTTGCTGAACCAATGGAGCCAACAGCAAAATTTTGCTCTTTGAAGGAAGATGCAAAATCTCATTGACAATCTGTTCCGGAGACTGAGCACCGACTTTTCTGCCGCAACGATAACAATATTGCACTCCCAACCGAGCAAAGAGCACCCGCAAATAATCGTAAATTTCAGTCAGGGTGCCCACAGTTGAGCGAGGATTTCTACTGGCGGCTTTTTGCTCTATAGCAATGGTGGGAGAAAGGCCCCGGATATAATCATAATGAGGTTTTTCCATCTGTCCGAGGAACTGGCGAGCATAGCTTGATAGAGATTCCACATACCGCCGTTGCCCTTCGGCGTAAATAGTATCAAAGGCCAGAGAGGATTTACCCGAACCACTCACTCCAGTAAAAACAACCAGCTTTTTTTTGGGAATCTCAAGGTCTATGTTTTTAAGATTATGTTCCCGCGCCCCTTTAATAATAAGATTTTTGAGCTCTGCGGGGGAAGAAGTCTTTGGTTTCATGCCTTCTATAATAAATGAGAAGGTAAAGCCGGGTCAAGAGATAAACACAGTTCTCATCTTACAAATCAAAACCTTCAAATACTATCTAGACGAAATCATGAATTTTTGTTGTGAATTACAGAGAATTGACAAAACACCCGCCGCCGGCAGCACCACTATCCGCATCGCTATCAATTTGACTGGTGGGCAGTAAATTTCAATGAAAAAAATAATTAAGTGAGAGGCCTAAAATTCTGTATTTCAGTGTCTTCACGTGGTCGTAAGGTTTTTACCACCAAAAACCTAAAGGGGACGTTGCCATCATTAATAAAGCTGTGAGAAATGTTCGCTGGACTTTCAATGAGCATCTCCGCAGATACCTCAGCTCGATCATTTCCTATCTCCACAACGCCGGTGCCTTCAAGAATATAAAAAAACACGTGCACTGCTGTGATATGTCTTTTTACCTCTTCACCAGGCAGCAGATTTATTTGTAAGACCTGTGAATATTCGCTGTCATACAGTTTACGGAGACTCACTCCATGAGGGTTCTTCATATCGGGGATTGTATTAGGGTTGATGATTTTAATCATGAAAAATCCTCCTTCATAACCGCAAAGTTTTATCCGAAATGTTGGCAGATATTTCGGATAAAAGATGCTGGGGAAAATATGTTTAACTAAGCCGCTATATTAAAATAATATATATTTCATTGGAAAATGTAAACAAATTTATTTTAATAAGTGACCACCTGCTAAAAATATAACCCATAATTAACAAATGTTGTAGCAATTTTGTTTCCTTCGATCGATATAGCATACATACAAAAAATTTAAAAATCATTTATATTAACGAAAACTTAGCCAAAACAATGTCCTATTTTACATTACCTTAGGGCTCTGTTAGAAATTAGCCCAAGAAAATATTTCTTTTGAATAGAAAAATTAAGGAATAGTCAATGGGAGGTTTATAGTATGTTCAAAAAAACATGCCTTATGCTTATTAGTTTCACTATATTTTTTTGCACAAATTTAACCTCCCAGGCAGGGGTGCTATCATCAGAGCTCCTATCAGTCATAGAATCATCTGGCTCGGATAAGGAACTTTCAGTAATTATAACTCTTTCTGAAAAAGTCAATTTAAGCCTTTTTAATGACACTGATAAGACTCTTCGCCGATCTAAAATAATCAAGGCCCTTCAAAATAAAAAAAATTCAACACAAAAGCATCTAACCGCCTTTTTGAACAAAAGAAACGTAAACCGTATAATCCCTCTTTGGATAATAAATGGAATGGCGATTACTGCCAAAGCGGATATTATTCACCGCCTGGCTTATTATCCACAAATTGAAAACATAAGGCTGGATTATAGTATCCAAGCCCCCCGGATAACGTATGGTTCTTTAACTATACCCGAATGGAATATAGAAATAATTCAAGCTTCAAAACTGTGGGGCCTGGGCTACACAGGCCAAGGGATCGTATTAGCCAATATGGATACAGGAGTGGATGTGAATCACCCTGATCTAAATGATAAATGGCGTGGAGGGACCAATAGCTGGTTTGATCCTTATCATGAACATCACACTCCTTATGATATAGATGGTCATGGTACTCAGACTATGGGAATTATGGTTGGGGGAAATAGTGCGGGAATAGCGATCGGTGTTGCCCCCAATGCACAATGGATTGCCGCTAAAATTTTTAATGACGATGGAGAAGCCTTCATTAGCGCCATTCATCAGGGATTTCAATGGCTTCTTGACCCAGATGGTAATCCCAACACTGATGATGCTCCGGACATTATTAATAATTCCTGGGGATTGCCGGATAATGCGAGTAAATGTATTCTTGAATTTCGTGATGATATCCAAGCCCTTAAAGCAGCCGGAATTGCGGTCGTATTCGCAGCGGGGAATGAAGGCCCGGGCCCTTCAACCAATATAAGTCCGGGCAATTATCCTGAAAGTTTTGCTGTCGGCGCGATTGATGAGTCTCTAACTATAGCTGATTTCAGCAGCCGTGGACCCTCTGCTTGTGACAGAAGTTTGTATTATCCCCAAGTGGTCGCTCCCGGCATCAATATCAGAACTACTGATATTACTGCCGGCTATATTTTCTCTAACTGGTATACCACAGTCTCCGGTACATCCTTTTCTTGCGCTCATGTATCAGGGGCCTTGGCTTTGCTGAAAAATGCATTCCCCAACCTACCAATATCCGAACTGGAGTCAACCTTAAAAGAATCAGCCCTTGATCTTGGTATCCCGGGAGTTGACAATACTTATGGATACGGTCTCATCGATGCTTTTGAAGCCTATACTACGCTCATTAATCAAGGCTCCGAAGACATCAATGATGAAGCTGATTATAGTGATAATGACAGAGATGGTTTTACCACGTGCGAAGATTGTAATGACCATGACCCCGCCATATACCCGGGGGGCCCGGAGATTAAAAACGATGGTATTGATCAAGATTGCAATGGATATGATCTCACTATAACCATTACGAAAGCAATTTATAAAACAAAAAGGGGAAGGGGCTACCTAAGAGTGGAAGCTACAAGCAGCCTCAAAGAAAAAGCTCATTTAGAGTTACTGGGCTATGGCCCCATGAATTGGAATCGTAGAAAATCAAAATGGACGATCACCATCAGACATGCGGGAACAAATCCGAGTATACTCCTTGTGTCTGGCATAGAGGGCTCTGAGACTACCCACCCTCAATTAAATAGATATTTCCCCAACTTTTAAAGAGATATTCTCCCAACTTTCACCTTTCACCTTGAGTAAAAAGTAAAAAAATTAAAAATCTAAAAAATAAACTCATCATTGCTAAAGATTAATTTCATGAAAATACGATAAGTAATTACATGATTTATAATATTAATTTTGGTTAAAATTACGTTAAAATTTAGCATAAAAAAGGTAAAAAAATATGAGCAAATATACAAAAGCATTTATTATAGCTATCTTTTTTGTCTTTTGCCTATATCATCCCTCCCATGCACAGCGCTGGGAAAAAGTTGCTGATAATGGGTTTGGCAATTCACGAAATAGTTATGCCTGGAGCATGGAAACCTTTAAAGGGGAACTATATGTGGGGTCCTTAAATCTTCAAGGAGGAGCGGAAATTTGGTGCAGCAATAGTGGGGCCAATGATTCATGGCAACAAGTATATAAAGCGATTTTCAGCCGTAATACCGGAGTGCGCTGTTTATACTCCGACAATCAAGAAGTCTTATATGCTTGTACCTCCAATAATCAGGGAACACAAATTTTAAGGGCAACTGATGGCCGGACATGGACTACTGTCGCACAAAGGGGATTGGAAAATCGAAATAACACCACTATTCGTTGTATGGTTCGATTTGAAGACTACCTCTATGCCGGAATGGGATGTAATGGCGCCAAACTATATAGAAGCAAAAAGGGATTTGATTGGGAGTTGGTTCATGATAAGCCAGGTTTTGAATCCACCAAAGTGCTGAACCCCAGAACAGGAAGATTGGAAAACAATAACTTGATGATCGGAGAATTAGCGGTTTTCAAAGGCTACCTTTATGCCTTCACCTGGACTAATGATGGACAAAAAGGAGCTATTTCCAAAAATGTTCAAAATAGTACTCAAAAAAATATTTTAGCCTCAGATGCGCTGGTTCCCTTTTCACCCGTCGGGGCCTTCGAAGTGTGGCGAAGTAAAGATGGAATAAATTGGGAAAAAGTAGTGGGGCTTAATGATCCTTATGGCAATGGGCTGGGCTTCAGCGGTTATGATCCTGATAATTTAGACAATAATGTAGTACCCTCAACAACTGTATTCCAAGAACGTCTATACTTAGGAACAGAAAATGACTCTGGGAAAACCGCTATTTGGAGAACAGCTAATGGGACCCATTGGAAAAAAGTTTTAGATTTTGAGGATTTAGGAGAAAAGTGTAATTATTACATTTGGTCCATGCTGCCGTTTAATGATCAATTATTTGTCGGCACTCTAAACCTGGGATCTACAATAAACCCGTCCGTAACCGGGGCCCAGATCTGGGTTTCCGATTCCGGTGATCCCGGAAGCTTTTACAATCTTGTTCATAACGGATTTGATGGAAAAAAAGTTACCATTAGCCCCGGTTTTAAAATACCGAAAAATATGGGTATCCGCACCTTTGGCAGCCTCAATGATACACTCTTTGCGGGGACGGCAACCTATCCCATGAGTAACCTAGGCCTAAATGTGGGTTGTGAAATTTGGAAAATGATCCCATAATGGAGAACATCAAATATCCCTCATCATCATAATATCCCTATAAAGTAGTGCAGGGCTTTAGCCCTGCCAAAACCGGAATAATTCCCAAAGTAACGTATGATTTCAGCCTTTAAAATAAATTAATCCCATAATGCAGCGCAGGGCTTTAGCCCTGCCAATACAAACAAAAGGGCCGCATCTTCATATATTTCATATATATTCATACTCAATTCATATATTTCATACATAAAGGAACCACAAGCCAATACTCCTTTTTCATTTCGAGCACATTCACTACGTTCAATGTAGACTCCGCGAGAAATCTTGTTCTGCCTTGTGTTAAAAAATTTCTCTGGCTACTGCTCCTCTAAATGACTGACATAACATAATTCCTATTAATACCGGCATTATAATGAATATTATTCATTAAATTGCCGTACCTAATTTATTCTCAACAAGTCATTGAGAATAAGCCCATAGCAATCAATTTAACACCTATTCATTCATGGTATATATCTTGCTTTTATATTTGATAATTCTCTATCGTTCTATTAAGAATTCATAGTTTATAAAAAATCGTATCGTATGCAGTTGGGGGAGTATGACGTTGGAGGGAAGTTGTATAAAGTTGGGGGGGATGGTGGCTTATCTACAAAAAATTAAACTTATCCTAAATCGCCTCAAATGGTTTATTTTAGCTTGCCTTTTTTTTCAAATCATCCTGATTCAGGGATATGCCCATGCGTGGGGGACACCTCCATGGCCTGTTGTTATTTATGAGGAGGTCCTCGTCCGATACCAACCGCAAGCAACTTTTGCTGATATTATTAATACTTACCGGCAACTCAACCTGTATGAGGTGTCCTACAGCCCTTATAGCGGCACAAGAAGAGTAAGGGTCCCCATAAATATTGCTGCTTCTACAGTTGCAGTCACCCTCAATCAAAATCCTCTGGTGGCCTACGCTGAACCAAATTATCTGCGAGCAACTCATTTTGTCCCCAATGACCCCCTTTATGAATTGCAATGGCATCTTACCGGTCCGGTAATGCAGCAAGCGTGGGACCTGGCTCTGGGTACAAATGTTATCGTAGCGGTTTTGGATACTGGCATTTCTTACCGGCATGGAGATGGATACGCCCGAGCACCGGATTTAGTAGATACCGCTATTTTACCCGGCTACGACTTTGTCAATGATGACGAATATCCTGATGATGACAACCACCATGGAACACATATCGCAGGCACAATCGCCCAAAGCACCAACAACTTTTTGGGAGGCGCCGGTGTGGCGCCTGGATGCACCCTTATGCCAGTCAAAGTATTGAACGAAAATGGTTATGGAGATACGGCCGACATTGTGGACGGCATTTATTACGCTGTTAATAATGGGGCCCAGATTATCAATATGAGCTTAGGCGGACCCCGGTCTAATAAAGGGAGAAGATGGGACAGATCAGCTATTGAAGAAGAAGCTGTCGACTATGCTGTTTCAGAAGGGGTAACCATCATCTGTTCAGCCGGCAACGACGCCTCGGATATACCAAATTATCCTGCCGCCTATGAGGCTTGCATAAGTGTCAGCGCCTGCAAATTAGATCAGGCTTTTGCCGCTGAGTATTCAAACTTTGGCCTTGAGGTGGATATTTCTGCCCCCGGAGGTGACTATAATGAGGACTTGAATGGGGATGGACACCCCGATGGCATATATCAACAGACACATGATGGGACTAATTTCATGGATTTTGATTTCTATTTTGCCGACGGCACTTCATCGGCAGCAGCCTTTGCTTCCGGAGTGGCCGCCTTAGTTGTGTCAAGCGCCCCAAAACCTCTGACCCCTGCCGAGGTAAGAGACATACTTCAAAGCAGCGCCATTGATCTGGGGGATCCCGGATGGGATCAATTTTATGGCTGGGGTCTGGTCAATCCCCTGGCCGCAATTCAAACCGCTATTGCCTATTCTGTTGAAAGCCGTCTCATACAGACTGTCAGGAATTATAACACCAATCAATTTTTAAACTCACTTGCAAATTTACCTATTTACTCAATGTCTATGCCGGTTTCAACAAATACTCTTAATCAAATAAATCAACCTTCCTACCAGGCAAATGCCATATTCGAGACAATTAATCAATCATTCCCCCTGACCAGAAATGCGTATTCCACTCAGCTAATAACACCTTATCAGATTCAAAATTATTTTAACCCTGAGCAGGTAATAGCACCTTATCAGATTCAAAATAATTTCGCCCCTAAAATTGAGAACAACGAAATCATAAATCTAAATCCCCTGGAATTTTCATTTTTATCAAATCCTTATCTTTTTAACCCCATTTTCTCTTCCGGCAGTCTCTCTCTATCCCCCCTATTCTCCCCTTCTCTTGCATGGCCTTCACTCCTATACCCCCTGAATATGTCCATGCCCTTCCCCCTCTCAGTGTTATCCCTCTTTTAGATACTTTTCTATCAATACTCTATAAATCAATATTCTATAGTGAATTCCCCCAATTACAAGTATCCATGGATTAAACCTTCAACCCTTCAAATGGTTTGGGCAATAGTAAAGACCCTCTTTTTAAAATTAGAGACTTTTTGCAAAATCACAAAGCTTTTGATCTTGTTGATAAATTCAATTTAATAAATTAGATTCTTTTTTTTAGCTTTAAGATCAAGAAACAAACATGGTATATTATATTTATAATGAAGATGAATTGCACCACATTTTAAATGGGGAGGGCTAGATGCAAAGAAAGCCTAGTTTAGAAAAAATCAATTCTATATTTATAGATACAGCACCGATTATTTACTATATTGAAGCTCATCCAAAATTTGGCACTCTTAGTAAAAAAATTGTAGATGCTTTTCAATCAGGAGTGCTAAATGCATTTACTTCTGTTATCTCGCTCGTTGAAGTCTTACCTAAACCAATTGAGAGTTAATTTCATACAGATCGGCATTTGGGGATTTTGCTAATATTGGCTTTTCCCCCAAATAATACTTACAGCTCAATGTCATTAACTTAAACTATAATTAGCGCTCATTTGTCTAATAGCACGAATGTGAGAAATCTTGTTCTGCTTTACGTTTAAAGATTTCTCGTCGCTAACGCTCCTCGAAATAACAGCGTATAATTCCTTAGGTTAATGGAGAAATCTTAAAGGTAATAATATTAGATAGAAGCAGGAATGAAAAGGATATGAAAAGAAAACAATATACTTTACTCCTCAATGACAAATTAAAAAACCATATGCTTTCGCTCGCTCAAAAGGAGAAGAATCGTCTCAGGGAAAAATTTGAATTTCTGGAGAATGGTATCTGGGATTCAGGGGTAAAGGTTAAAAAGCTTAGAGGAGTATCAGACAAGGTTATTTTTGAAGCCAGGCTGTCAAAGGGCGATCGCATCATTTTTACTTTGGGAAAATATGACTATCTCACAGCGATCTATATCTGGGGTATTGTGACCCATGATAATATTAAGAAAGCAATGGTAAGCATCCTTCCTGAAAATGCGCCTTTTCTTCATTTTGAGCCGAAAGCTGAAGAAAAATTTCCGGATATTATTATTGATGAACTGGCCGGCGAATATTTTACCCAGGAAGCGATTGAACAGAAAACCTTTGAAGAATATGGGCCGCAAAAATGGCTTGTCCTCAATGACAGCGAATGGAAGCGGCTTCTTCTGGCCTCAGATTCGGACAACTTTGAAATCTTTCTCTATCTTTCTTCCGAACAAAAAACTATTCTTGAAAATGATCCTCCGATCCTTCTCTCGGGAACAGCGGGGAGTGGAAAAACAACTATATCAGTCTATTATCTCCTTAGAAAAAATTTTCTCCATAAGAAACGACTTTTTATCACCTACAGCCCGCATCTTAAACAGTTCTCCGAAAAAATATATAACGGTCTTATAGCCAAAACTGAATTTGAAAAATCAGAACCACAGGCGACCTTTTATACTTTTCATAAGTTGTTAGAGGATATCCTTCAGAGTTCCGGCGTACATTGGGACAACAATCAAGAAGTTAACCTTTCAGGATTCAGCAAAATTTTTAAGAATCACCAATTTTATAAAAAATATGACGCAGAACTGGTATGGGAAGAAATACGTTCAATCATAAAAGGAGCCAAACCTCCGATCAGCCTGCAAAGATATGATGTATTACTGAAAAAATATATAAAAAACGCCTGCAGTAAAAAAGAGCTTACCCAGTTAAAGGAATATCTTATAGGGCTGAAACGATTTGAATTTTTTCAAAAAATAGATCGTCTGATATATAAAAAATCTCACTATTCAGGTTATGATTATTTTGTGCAGGCCATTGATTGTGATCCTTCATCCAAAGACATGGATGAATCTCTCTTTATTCTCAATGAGATACGCAAAATAATTGAAAAAAAGACCAAAAGTTTTTCATCCCCTATTCTTACCTACGAAGAATATATGCTCCTTGGTAAAAAACGTGCGCCTAATTTCCTCTATAACCGGAAGGATATTTATTCTATAGCTGAGTTTTACCAAACAAAACTGGAAGAGATGGGCCTCTATGATGAAATAGATCTTTGCAGAAAGGCTGTTCAAACGCTCGATAAAGGCGGGGACACATTCACCTATGATCTTGTTGTCTGCGATGAGGTGCAAGATTTTGCAGATATCCAGCTTTCTCTCATCTTCAGATTGGCAAAATCCTGCAATCAGGTTGTTTTTACCGGCGACCCAAAGCAGATTATCAATCCCAGCGGCTTTCGTTGGGAAGAGGTTAAAGATAAATTCTATGAACGGGGAGTTTCTGTGCCGGATGTTTTTAAGCTCCGACTAAATTTTCGCTGTGTGGGAAATATCATTAAGCTTTCCAATGCTCTTCTTACCTTAAAGCAAAAGCTTATCGGACTTACCGACGCCGAGCAAAAAGAAGAATGGAAATTTAACGGCAGACCCCCTTTCCTCATTACCGGGATAGATGAGAAACAAATCCTTGAAAACATAAAACTGACCAGCGCCGGACACATCATCCTGGTGCGCAGTAAAAAGGAACAGGAGCATCTAAAGAAAAAGCTGCACACGGAACTTGTGTTTACTATTTATGAAGCCAAAGGCCTGGAGTTTGATACTGTTTTTTTGTGGAAATTTACCTCGGATAAAAAATCCGGGGATATTTGGAGAAAAATAAAACAGAATAAAGATCTTTTAGATCAAAGCCATGTCCCCCATATCAGACATGAAATAAACTTGCTCTATGTAGCCATAACCAGGGCCAGGAATATGTTCATTATTTATGACGGCCTAACTTCTTCTGATGTTTGGAGTATGGACACCTTTCAGGACCTTCTCTACAAAACAGAGGAAGAAAGTGTATTGTCCAAAATATGGCACCAGGTTTCTACACCAAAAGAATGGGCCAAGCAGGCAGATTATTTTTTCGAAAGGCAGTATTATTCGGCGGCCGTTGAATGTTATAAAAACGCCGGAAATTTTGCCAAAGCGGAATTGGCGGAGGCCTATACCCTTATTGAGAAAAAACATTATAGAAGGGCCGCAGAACTTTTTGAAAAATATAGCCATTACGAAGAAGCGGCTAATCATTATGAGCATTCAGGTGACTACCAGTCTGCCCTCGGTTTATGGAAAAAGGTGGGCAATAAAAAACGCTTTTTATCATGCAGGATTAAGCTCTATGAAAAGAATAAAAACTTTAATAAAGCGGCCGAAGAATATATGAAACTTGGAGATATTACTAATGCTCTTAGAAATTGGACCAGCGCCGGCAATTATATAAAAATAGGGGATTATTATTCTTCAGTGAAGCAATATAAAAAGGCGGCCGAAGCCTTTGAAAGAAAACATCAATATGCCTCAGCCGCTGCTTGCTGGAAAAAAGATAAAAAATTTGATGAGGCGGCCAACCTTTTTTATAAGGCCGGAGATTATGAAAGCGCAGTGTCTCTTTATAAAAAGCTGAAGGATACAAATCGCCTCCTTTCTTGTTACCTCAAACTTGAGGATGACTATAACCTTGCTCTTTTGTATGAAAAACAAAAAAATAGGGAAAAGGCAATTCATCATTTTAAAAATTATGCCGACGCCACTGAGGAGCACCGAAATCTCCTATATGAAAAAGCACAGTTATTAGACAAAAAGCGTACCCAATTGAAAGCAGCCATGCGATATGCCGCACTTGGGATGTATGATAAATCAGCCTCCATTTTTTTCGAAAAAAAGTATTACTCTATGGCCATTGAAGAGTATGAACAGCTCGGCAATTATGAAAAATCAGCCGAATGTTTTATGAAATTAAAGGATTATTATAAAGCCGCACTTGAGTACGAAAAATCAAATTTGGAGAATAAATGGGAGTTAGTATCGAGCACTTTCAGAAAATATGCCATTCCAGACTATTGGTATGATCGTAAAAAGGGAGACCTCCTTTTCAAAGAAGCTGAATTATTAAAAAAATCAGGCTCCTATGAGCAAGCCCTGGCCAGGTATAAAGCCATCAATTATCATGAAGAGATCATGGAGACTTATTTTAAGTTGGATCATCATGAAGAGGCTCTTGAGTATTTTTTTGAACACGACAATATTAAAAATATGAAAAAGTATATAAAAATCAAGGAGGATGTGGATTTTTCCGGTGATTTCTTGAAGCACATTCTTGATCGAGGCAAATACTATCTCTGGGATAACAAACACAAAAAAAAGATAGGATTTCTAACTGACTTTTCTCTGGGTTATCTTAAAAAGCACAGGAACAATGAAGTAATTAGTATTCTGGATAATTTTTGTGAATCTTTCCCCATCTTTAGTGCCCATTTAATAAATAGGCTCCCGGATTCTTTCTTTCATCTTATCCTTGAAATAACAAATTATAATATTATTTTCGAATTATTATCTTTTTATAAAAATGAAAATTATAATCTGCCTAAAAAGATAGAAAATTTTCTTGCTCATATTGAACAAAAGGCAAAGCAGGAAGAAGATGCTTCTTTAAGGGCATGCCATGCTTATTTCTACGATCTGGAAAAATATACCAATCTATTAAATAATCTGTCTCTTACAAAAAGGAATATAAAACTTTTCGAGATGAGTCCGAAATTTTACAAAAAAGCGGTTGACTTTCATCTCAAGAGCAATAATGTTGAAACAGCCTCTCTTGTATGCAGCCATAATAAAAATTTTCTCTTGGCAGGCTCCATATTAGAAAAAGCCGGTCAAACAACTTCAGCCGCCAGATTATACAGAGATAATAAATTATACGATGATTCCCTTCGTTGTTATAGAAAATTAAAGGATGATGCGGGTATGGCCAGGGTGTATGAAAGGCTGAATGCTTTTGATGAAGCTATCCGGTTGTGGAAAAAACTTGGGAAAGTAAAGGAAGTAAACCGGGTCCGGAAAAAAAGAAATAAGAAAAAAAACGCTGATAGACAATTGCGCCTTTTTTAATAATGCCCTCCAGAAAACACTCCGCCTTTTATTTCCGATAAAACATTAATTTTTCACTTTGGTACTCTTACATTTTTATGATAAAATGATAAAAATATAAACGTGGGAAAGACACACAGGTTTAGGAAAGACACACAGATTAGGGAAAGACACACGGGTTAAGGAAAGAACCATGCTAAAGTTCCTCCATACAGCCGATATTCACCTTGACAGCCCGCTTTTAGGGCTTGAGCGCTATGAAGGTGCGCCTGTGGAAGAGATCCGCTGTGCAACGCGACAAGCCTTGCAGAATTTAACAGAGCTGGCTATTCAAGAGAAGGTGAAATTTTTATTAATCTGCGGCGACCTCTATGATGGGGACTGGAAGGATTATAATACAGGCCTCTTTTTGGTAAAAGAAATGGCCAAGCTTCGTGAGGCAGGTATCCGGGTATTCATTGTTTCCGGCAATCATGATGCCGAAAGCCACATAACGCGAAGTCTCAAAATGCCTGAAAACGTCTACCGGTTTTCAACCAAAAAGGCGGAAACCAAAACAATGGAAGATCTCGGTGTGGCCATACATGGGCAAGGATTTGCCGGTCGGGCTGTTATGGATAATCTTTCTGTTACCTATCCCAAAGCCATACCAAATCTTTTTAATATCGGCATGTTGCACACAAGCGTCAACGGCCGCGAAGATTCTGAGCCCTATGCGCCTTGTTCAAAAGAAGATCTTCTGGCCAAGGGTTATGACTACTGGGCGCTTGGGCATGTGCATAAGCGTGAGATTGTACATGACGATCCGTGGATTATTTTCCCCGGCAATATTCAAGGAAGGCATATAAAAGAAAGCGGAGCTAAGGGTTGTACCCTGGTTACCGTCGAGGACGGAGGATCTGTTGTAATAAATCATCTCAATCTTGATCTGGTTCGATGGGATGTCTGCACAGTAGACGCTTCAGGTGCCGAGAACCCGGAAGATATCATTGAAAAAGTGAGGTCCGAGATTAAAAACAAAATCAATGATAATGATTATGAGGAACATTTTCTGGCCATGCGGCTTTTGATCAACGGCCGCTGTAAGGCCCATGATAAGGTGGCCGTAAATCCTGAAAAATGGAAAATGGAAATAAGGGCCATGGTTGCTGATGAGAGCGGAGGAAGAATCTGGATAGAGAAGATAAAACTAAACACCGGAACAAAAATTGACCTTGACGATCTCATGAAAGGCAAAGATCCAATTGCCGATCTTCTGGTTTTCATTGATGAAATTTCCCCTGCCAAATCTCATCTGCCTGAATATGAAGAGGATATCATAGGGCTCAAAAAACAAATCACCGCGGAAATAACCCGCCTTCAATCAAAGCTTCCCGCCGAGATCAGAGGCGCAGATGAATGGCCAGACCCTGAGGACCCGGAAGATTTTCATGATCTTCTTAAGGTTGTCAAGCAGCTTCTCATATCCACCCTTTTGGCTCAAGGTGATGCTTCATGAGAATCCTTCATTTTGATCTCATAGCCTATGGTCCCTTTTCCGATAAATCCCTTCCCCTTTCAGAGGGCAAAGAAGGCTTGCATATTATCTATGGGCCGAATGAAGCAGGCAAAAGCTCTGCCTTGCGGGGCTTGATCGGTCTTTTCTATGGCATACCCGTTCAGACGACGGATAATTTTGTGCATGAAAACAAAAACCTTAAACTGGGAGCACGTATTCGCAATAAAGCCCATGAAGAAATCTCTTTCTTAAGGCGCAAGGGGAAAAAAGATACTTTGCTGGACGAGAAGGGCGCGCCTTTGCCGAATTCTTCACTCCAAAAATATCTTAGCGGCGTGACTGAAGAAATATTCAGACAAATGTTCGGCCTCGACCATACACGTTTAGTCAACGGGGGGAAGCAACTGGTCCTGGGTGGCGGCAAGATCGGTGAAAGCCTTTTTTCAGCAGGCACGGGCATATCAAATCTTCACCACGTACTGGGCAACTTGAGGGGCGAGGCGGAAAAGCTCTTTAAACCAACGGGTCAAAATCCGATCCTTAATCGTTTGATATCAGAATATAAGGAAACCAAAAAGAAAAGCAGCACTCATATTCTTTCGGGAAGACAGTGGGAAACTCATTATAAGGCCTTAAAGGATGCCGGGCTCAAAGAACAAAATAAAAAAACCGATCTTAATAAACTGCGCAAAGAAGAGCACTGTCTTATGCGCATGAGGGAAGCTCTGCCAATAATAAAGGAGAGACAGGAAGAATTAATCCGACTCGATCAAATGAAAGAAGTGGTCCTGCTTTCTCCATCCTTCCCTGAAGAGCGCCGCAAAGCCAAAGAAACCCTTGATAAGGCAAAAATTGCTGAAAAAAGAGTGAGTGAGGCGCTGGAGAAGATAGAGGTGGAAATAAAGGGACTTTCCATTCCGGATAAACTCATCGAGCAGGAAGAGGTAATAACTGAAATTCATGGCCGTCGTGGAAGTCATGTCAAAGCCCAATCTGATCTCCCCAAGCTGCAAGCTGAATGGGAAATACTGGAAAGGGAAGGAAAGGCCCTTCTTTTAGAACTTCGGCCCGATCTTGAAATAAAAAACGCCGGCGCTCTGCGCTTTACTGTTCAAAAACGAACCCGGATTGAAGAGTTTGGTAAAAAACTTGATAAGCGGCAGGATGAGCTTGAACGTACTCTTAGCACAATTAAAGAAATTGAAAAGGACCTTTCTTTAGCCAAGGAGGCCCTCGGCAAGGAGGAGCTTTTACAAGATACCGCCAAACTTAAGGCAGAAGTGAACAGGGCTCAGAGAAAGGTTTACCTTGAAGAAGATAGAAAAACTCTTCTGGCCGGACTTCAGAAGGCGCAACAACAATCGCAGATTGACCTAAAGGCCTTGCCGCTTTGGACAGGGACATTGGAAGAATTAGAAGCCCTGCCCGTGCCCTCTTTAGAAACAATAGATCTTTTCAGTACCAGGTTCCATGATATTGATACTCAATTACAAACTATGTCTGCGCGGATTAAAGAAGAGCAGGGTAAAGTTGAAGAATTCCATAAGAAAATAAAGGCCCTTACTATAGAAGGCTCCGTGCCCACTGAACAGGAACTTATTGACGCCCGCCAAAAACGATCCCGGGGTTGGGACCTTATCATAAAGGACTGGCTTGAAAAAGAAGATGTCAGCCAAAAGGCCTCAGCATTCTCGAATGACCTACCTCTTCACGAAGCATATGAAATGGCGGTCAAAAGGGCGGATGAAGTGTCGGACCGCTTGCGCAGAGAGGCGGATCGCGTGGCTGAGTTGGCCAATCTCATGGCTCAAAAAGAGCAAGGCCAAAAAAATGTTGAAGGATTTATGAAGGACCACACCCTTGCCCTGAATAAACGTACCGGCTTAGATGAGGAATGGAATAATCTGTGGCAGGAGATCGGCATCAAGGCACAGTCGCCGGGGGAGATGAAGGCCTGGCTTAAAAAGCAAGAAGCGCTGTGCGCCAAGGCGAAAGAAATAAGAGAAAACACCGGCAAGGTTGAATTAATGGAACAGATTATCACCGAGCACATTACCGCACTTGGCGAGTGTCTGAAAAGCTATAAGGAGAAAGGATCAGCACCTGCCGATAAGCTAAGCTCTCTTATAGAACAAAGCCAGATTATAATCAATAAGATAGAGAAGGCGGCTGAAAAACGCAGATTAATAGAAAAGGAAATAAGCAGACTTGAAAAAGAACATTCCAAAAAAGTGGTTAATAAACAGACTTTAGATGATGAGCTGGCCCAATTGAAAAAATCATGGATAAAGGAGGTCAAAGAGCTTGGCCTGGGTGATGATGTAACCCCCCTCCAAACCAATGCCTTTATGGCCAAAACAGCGGTACTTTTTACTACTCTGGATAAAGCGCAAAGCCTGCAACTGAGGATATCCGGCATTCAGAAAGACGCCAAACTATTCACTGAAGGTGTTAAAAATTTGGTGGAAAAAGTTGCCCCTGATTTGGTAAACATGCCTCCCCACCAATCTGCTGCAGAATTAAACAACCGGCTGAAAAAGGCGCGCGAAGATGCGGTTAATCTGAAACAATTGAAAAGGCAGTCTGCTGAAAAAAAAGAAAGTTTTCAGGAGTCAAAAAACATCATAAGGGAAATGCACCTAAAGATTGAAGGCATGTGTAAGCAGGCCGGTTGTTCTGTTTATGAAGAGCTGGAAGAGGTGGAGAATCAATCGGTTAACAAACGCACCTTAAAGGAACACCTTGAGCATCTCGATCAAGAACTTCGACGTATTGCCCATAATGGGGGTATGACTATGGAAGAGCTTATTGCAGAGGCCGAAAAATATGATCCTGATGATCTTCCCTTACAGATTGAGAACCTGAATCAGCAGATTACTGAAAAAGAAGAAGAACTATCGGAAGTAATTGAATTAAAAGGCGGAGAAAAAAAAGAGCTGGAGAGAATGGATGGTGGCCCCGGCGGGGCTGAAACGGCAGAAGAAATGCAAGGCATCCTGGCCCAAATCCGGGATAAGGCCGAGCGCTACCTTCACCTTTGCACAGCGTCTATGATACTCAACCGGGAGATTGAACGTTATCGCCAGAAAAATCAAGGGCCCATCCTGGAGAGGGCCAATACACTGTTTTCGGAATTAACACTGGGTTCTTTTACCGGCCTTAAAACATCCTATGACGATCATGATAATCCTGTATTGTTGGGTGTTCGCCCCTCAGGCCAGGAAATCACTGTGGCAGGCATGAGCGAAGGCACCTGTGATCAGCTTTATTTATCGCTGCGTCTGGCCGGTCTGGAAAAACACCTGGAAGAGGCCGAGCCAATGCCCTTTATCATTGACGACATTCTTATTAATTTTGACGATGACAGGGCCCTGGCCACCTTAAAGGTCTTGGCCGATCTTTCACACAAAACCCAGATTATTTTCTTTACCCACCACTCCCATATACTTGATCTGGCTCAAAAAATGGTGTCCGAAAAAATGGTCGATGCGCAATCCCTTCAGGCGCATTACCTGTAAAACGAATTCTGTAAAAAAAATGTAATTGACCAAGGAATGATATTCTTGATATATTTAGGGTATGATTAATGAGAATGAAATAAAACAAATTGCAATACGGATAGGAATTGCTGCTAATGCTGAACGTGTTATTTTATTCGGCTCACATGCTCGTGGTGAAGCCAATGAAAATAGCGATGTAGATTTAATGATTATTGCAAATAGCGATTTGCCAAGATTCAAACGCAGTCGAAAGCTATATACATTAGTAAAACCTTATCCATTCGGTATGGATTTGTTAGTATATACTCCTCAAGAGGTTGAAAAAGGAAAAAGATCGCCTGTCACTTTCGTGTCAATGATATTAAAAGAAGGAAAGACCCTTTATGTCCGAAGAGATAGAAATTGCAAAACAGTGGACGTCCAAGGCTGCAAATGATCTGCTCAATGCAGACAATAATCTCAAATCGGAAATAATACCAAAAGCATCCTTCATGTCTTCTCCTTGAATGATATGAGTGATAGCCTCAGGAAAATTAATAAAGAAACCCGAATAAGTATAGAGGGATTACTCTTTTTTCCCCATAAAGTATATCATCCTTTACAATATACGAAGATTTCAGATAATTTTTGATTTGATTTTTTTTCTTTTTTTTACCCCCAATTTCAAAATACATTCCATCTATTTCATAATCACCGATATCGCTATAATAAATATGCTTTCCGGCATTTTGTACCATATTTATGAAAAACAATTCTCTTATAGTACCTATAGATGTCTTGTATCCAATTTCATTTGTAATCGCCGTATATAAATTTGTGTTCTCTAAGAATATTTTTTCTTTGCTCTTCAATAATGAACTACCGGATTTATTAATATTTATTCTCCTAATAAGCCCTGTTTCGTTAAGAATGTGCACATAGTTGGTGATTGTCTTATTATCAATGGCGATATTTTTTGATATCCGATTGATACTTACATCACCCGGTGGGATAGTAGCCAGGAAGGAAAGGATTTTTTTAAAATTTATTAAATTGTTAGTTTTTAAATTATAATAATATGATATGTCTTCATATATTATCTTTTCTAACACATTCATTATACGCTGATGATAATTCAATTCATCTTCAAAAATGAAGGGATAGTATCCTTTTTCTAAATAATCTTTAAAATATCCTCTTAGTTTTGGAATTGCAGCTATTGCTTGCTGCTTTTTATTATTCGGCTCCAATACTTCATTGAAGTTTAGTGTTGGTATATGTCTATATAGAATAAAACATAGGTATTCTCTAAAAGACATTCCATGAATTCTGAAAATGATTCCTCTACGAGAAAGATCATAGGTCCCCTTAATTAAATTGATACTTGAACTGCCTGAAAACACAATATGGATATCCGGAAACGAATCATATATATTCTTTAATTCTTGATTCCAGTTTTTATATTTATGGACCTCATCTAAAAAATAAGTTTTGATTGCCTCGGTTTCATATAGTTCAGTTATAAACTCGTATAGATTATTTTTTGAGAAATAGATATTATCTAATGAAACATAGATACATTTTGATTTGTCTTCAATTTTTTCATTAATATATTGCAGTATGAGGGTAGTTTTACCCGTTCCACGGGGACCAACTATTCCGGTAAGTCGATTATCTATACTAAAATTTTCAAATAAATAGCGATGAGTTTTATAATTAGTGTTTTGCAGTAATCTATGATAGATTGCTTTAATAGTGCTTTTCACAGCATATACTCCAATATACGATATATATATTTGGAGTATACTCCAATACTTTTAACAGGTCAAACATTTTCTTCATCAGGCGCCACAGCATTTCTTATACTTCTTTCCGCTGCCGCATGGACAAGGTTCATTTCTGCCATAAAGCAATCAATAATACCGGGTTTTTCGCTTAATTCAGGTACTACTTTTAAAAATTGCAGATGAACTTCTTTACAATTACAATCCGGATTCGAACAATACAGATCTTCAATCAAATACTCATGCCCCTTGTGGAGCATTCGGAAAGAAGCCTCTTCCCCTCCCTGAGTGATACTTCCCTTATCCGAAACAACAGAAGTATAGGAAACCATCAAACCACCTAAAACATCCCGTACATCAAACCGGTATTCGTCTAAATGCTTCTGATCACTCTTAAGGGAATGGATTTCCGTTTGTATAATCTTAGATGAAAGCTCAGCATTTTGACTATTTAAAGATATTTTTCCCGGTTGATATACATTGGCCGGCAGATCTACTTCGACATTAACCAGGTCCTCGTCATACTCTTCCTGACTGTATGTTGTGCCCGTGATACGCGCCTCTTGTTCAAACCTTTTCAAGGCCTCGGGTTCCATACAATAATTGCCGCCGGAAGCGCCGAAATCATCTAAAATATCGGATATGTGAACCTTCATTGCTCTAAAGTCTTCCACCGAAAATCCGGCGCCTTTGAGAAAATCCCTTAAAGACTCGATTGAATCGGCAATAAAACATTCATTTTCATTGTATTCATAAACATCTTCAAATATATTATAGGCGCTGTATCCAATTGATTCTCTCATAGTAACAGAACTTTCCTTTAAGATAATTTTATATAAAAAAAAAATTAATTCTTCATGTTACAAATATTAATAAGTTCCGTCGAATCTTTTATCCGACATTTTATCCGACATTTTTACTGCTTATCCGACATCACATTTATCCACCAGAATATCCGACATTTTAAGCCTGTATCCGACATCATATTGAATTATTCAGCAAAATAGAAAGCATCCTTCTTGAACCCTTTTTTCTTTATCATGCCTTTACTTAACAACAAATTTAAATCTCTCAGGGCAGTCCTGTCAGTTACCTTAAATATCTCTCGGTATTCTCTGTTGTTAATGATCTTTTTTTCATTCACCATCAAGCGTAGCACCTCAATCTGCCGATCATTTAAGCCAAGCTTTTTGAGATCTGTTTGTCGCCCCTCGGCGCTACTCGGGGCCAGATCCAAAATCTTCTCCCCCGGTCCATAAAACTTGACCACAAAGAAATCACCTTCCTCTTCAAACTTTGGGGCAGCTAAACCGTGCTCTTTCATTAACCCCTTCATTTTACCAATGCCTGTACCGAAGCGCTCCATGTCCATGGTTTCATGAAAGATATTACAAATCGCTTCATTGCGCGTTGCATGATGACCTTCCAGCTTTTTGATATTGAGGCCGGGTAACAAACCTCCGGGATTGCTGACCTCAAGGCGATCATCAAAAATAGAGACCATGATCGGAGCTCCGCGCCTTGTGTAATCGCGATGGGCAATGGCATTAATAATGGATTCGCGTATGGCTTCATAGGGATATTCAGGGATATCCACGCGTTTAAACTCGACGATCTTATTAGCTAGCCGGGTATTGCGCAAAAAAAAGACCTTTACCTCATCAAGCATTTTGTAAATAGGCCCTTTGATTTCTTGGGAATCAATGCACTCTAAACGCGTTGCCCCTTTGAAACGGGCAATTCGGATTTCATGATGGGAGATGTGCTCGGAAGGATCCTTACCGAAGAAAAGGATGGCGGTATTAGTAAGGTGCAAATATCCATTCTCCTTCTTGACGACTTTAAGGGCAGCAACGAGAAAATTCTTGATTGTTATTTTGGGGAACGCAACTTTAAGCCTAATCGTGCGGTTATGTAAAAAGTCTTTTACCGCTTGTTCGTCAATAGCCTCATATCCAAGATCACGACGAATGGCTTTGTCAAAAGGCCCTTTGCTAAACTCTCCCTTATCATCAAGAAATGAGATAAGACTGTTAAGAATCTGCGTTTTTAGTTCATCAATATTCCGGAACCTTTTATAGATAAAAGATGCCTTGATAGCTTTAACAAAGCTCTGCGTGTCGTGATCTCGTTTTGCATCCTCCGAGGCTATGCCTTTTATAAAAGCAATGATTTCTCCACGAGAGGTTGCTTTCAAAAAATATCTGAATTCGCGCTCAGTAGCGGAAAGGCCGTCTTTGTATTTATTGCCATAATTCTTCCCGATGATGCACACGTAAATATCGCTATTTGCCACCTTTTTAAGATATGCTGTTACTGGTGACTTGCCCTTGGCAGGCAAATCCTCGAATAGGAAAACATCAAAAAATCCTCGCAGCGTGGAATTGGCATTGATTACTTCTTTAATAGCAAAGCGTTCGCCTTTAAGTTCTTTCTGATTAGCGCTTACAAAAAGTTTATATTTCATCCCCTAATCCTTTAAGATTATCCCTAATCTCTTTCTCTAAATCCCTTGATCTCTTATAAAGCCAGCGAGAGGAGGAAAAAATGCCTTATGACTCGATTTTTTGATTTTTGCTTCACCATACGAGACATTATACCAAAGACTTGCCAATACACAAAAAAATACCCCTGTTTTATTCACTTATCAAATTTTTAACGTCACTTTTCCAAAACGCTCCAGATCATGAATTCCAATTCTTTTTGCTTGTAGCTTTTTTCCTCAGCCCCTTCTACCATGACCTATTTTTTATCATTGGCCGGGTTCAAGACGTCAGTCCTATTCCGCACCGGGTCCCGATTTTAAAATTCCATAATAAAAAGAAGATCGACAGAACTTATCGTGAGATCGTTGATATACAAGCTTTTGATTGAGACAAGCAACCTTTGTAACATACTTGGAGATCACTCCGATATCATGGGTTATTAATACAATGGTGATTCCATGAGATTTGTTAAGTGAATGGAGCATATCATAGAAATGGGGTGATAAGGCAGATATACCTCGCCATACTCTGCACGAAGGTCCTCTTCGTGCAAGGCCCGCACCCTTTCCAGATGAAGATACAGGTCTGTTTTCACTGCTTCAGGAAGCATGGTGGAACTGTCCTTTTCCCCTTTGCCGGTTCGAACAATAATCAGTTTAGAGGAAAAATCAATATCTTTTAATCTTAACCGCGCGAAACATACAATCATCTTCTTTACCCATCACTCCCATATACTGGATCTGTCTCAAAATATGGTGTCCGAAAAAATGGTCGATGCGCAATCCCTTCAGGTGCATTCTCTGAATCAAGCAGCCGTTTGAACTTCAATAATTAATCTCCTTCCCATAGAAGCCAAGGCAGATTCAAGGCGGGTAAGTTTAGATGGGTAGTGTGGGTCAAGTAACCGACGTACCACCTTTTCATCGCAACCTAATCGTTTAGCAAGCTCTACTTTAGTGATGCCGACCTCTCGTATAGTGATGTAAAGCGCCGCTTTTGCTGCCATCAGAGCAGGTAATGAAATCGCATATTGCCCTTTTTTCATTAGAGAAGGAGTAGGGATGGGAAATCCCATAACCATACGATTGGCAATGGCCTCTTCCAAACAATAAGCGCTGCATTAGATAAGGCATCTGATTGATATATGCAGCTATAGCCATGCATTGTCCATACTCCCGGTTTTCTTTTTCAATGTATCCAAGGGACTTTCTGCATCTGGTGACAGGTCGCGCACGACATGGGTATAAATCATGGTGGTTTCAACATTTTTATGCCCCAGATAATCCTGAATTTTCCTGATATTTACCCCGCTCATCAACAGATGCGTAGCAAAACTATGCCGCAAGGTGTGAACACTGGCCTGCTTGACAATACCGGCCTCTCTCACCGCTTTATTCATGGCATTCTGAATTGCCTTTTCACTAATATGATGCCGCCGCACCTTACCGCTTCGCGGATCAACGGAAAGCTTTTTTGATGGGAACACATATTGCCAACCCCATTTTTTGGCTGCATGCGGATATTTTCTACTCAGCGCTGTGGGCATATATACCTCGCCATACCCTGCACCAAGGTCCTCTTCGTGCAAGGCCCGCACCCTTTCCAGATGAAGAGACAGGTCTGTTCTCACTGCTTCGGGAAGCATGGTGGAACGGTCCTTGTCCCCTTTGCCGGTTCGAACAATAATCAGTCCGGAGGAAAATTCAATATCTTTTACTCTTAACCGCGCTAATTCCATAAGACGCAACCCGGCGCCGTATAACAATTGAAGCATCAAAAGATTCGCTCCCTCCAGTATTTTAAATACAGACTCTACTTCATCCACACTCAATACAACCGGCAATTTAGGACCGCGCTTGGCCCTCACCGTTTTACTAAGGTCTCCAAGGTCTTTATCCAATACATTGCGGAATAAAAACAGTAAGGCATTAAAAGCCTGGTTCTGCGTCGAGGCCGCCACATTCCTGTTGAGGGCAAGATAAGTTAAAAAATCCTTAACCCCTTTTGAGTCCACTGTTCCATTTGTTTTCTCAAGATATTGATAAAATCTATTGACCCAATCCAGATAGGACTTTTCTGTTCTGTAGGCATAATGACGTACCCTGAGCGCATCTCGCATCCGGCAAATGATATCCTTACATTCATGACGCATTTTCAGGTTATCGTTTTGTTTTGTTCTTTCCGGATAGAATTGAGATACATCGCCGTCAAGGAAATTATTCAAATATACATTTATGGCTGTTTCTGCTTGTTGAACTTGCCAGTCGGCTATTTTATCATTGCCACTCAATTTTTCTAAAAAAGAGCGCACTCTGTCTCTAAGCTTCATATCTTGATTTTTATTAACAAAGGCCAAAAACCTGCTCACCCAGTAAGCATAATAGGTTACATATTTATCCGGAACAATATTTCCGGCTATTAAAAAATCTTGAAATTCCGGCAATATTCTCTCACTCATATTAATTCCCCCAGATAAAAGTAACTTCGTATATCAATATATTATAGAGTAATTACGCAATGATTCCCTTGAGGGATCTTCTAAAATAGAGAGACAAATTATTTATCAGATTAATTTATCTTTGATCAGTTATCATTTGCCTGTAAATATTTAA
>DAOURK010000018.1 GCA_030625085.1 Pseudomonadota bacterium | reverse complement strand
CGTAATTTTATGCTTAAATCATGAGGATTTAGATCTACTTATACTCGGACAGGCTGAATTATACAAAACTGCCATTATTTGAAGAACCTTATTAGAGAAGTACTTGCGGATTTTCCAACTGAATTTTTTTATTATAGGCTCAACTGCATGCAGAACATATAGCAACCAGCGGCGACCCTTTTGAATTCGGATCTGCTCGTCCTTTGGATTTTGGTCACTGGAGCGCTCATCATCTGGAGATGTTAAGCGGTCATGCCTTGCGACACGGTGAGGCCGTGGCTGTAGGTATTGTCTTGGATATGATTATTGCTCGAAATCGCCAATTGGTCAATAAGAAGGAATACCAATTGGTTTGCCGCGGCCTTCAGGAAAGCGGTTTTTTATTGTGGCACCCACTATTGGAGAAAAAAGAAGAAAATGGCCTTCTTTGTATCTATCATGGCTTGGAAGAATTCCGCCAGCATTTAGGCGGCAAGCTCACCCTCATCATGCCCAATAACCTGGGCAAAAAATGTGAGATAAACAGTATTTCCCCTGATGAAGTGAAGCAGGCCATACAAGAAATGAAAGCCTCTTTCAGTCATGAAACTAAAAAATAGTCATTATAAAATTAATGACCATAATCATAAAAATAACCATTTGATGTACTGCCTCAATATTCATCCTGGTGAGCGCTGGGAGGAAAATCTGGCTGCCATTGGGCAGTATGCACTTGAGGTAAAAAAAAGGTTTTGTCCCAAGGCCCCCTTTGCCTTGGGATTACGGCTTTCCGCCCATGCAGCAAATGAACTTTTGTCGCACCTGAAAGATTTTATTACTTTCCTTCACCGACACAATATGTATGTTGTTAGCATCAATGGTTTTCCATACGGCCCTTTTCATGGTGAGGCCATAAAGGAAAAAGTATATCTACCCGATTGGTCATCGTCTTTGAGAGTATCCTATACCCTTGATCTGGCTAACATCCTGGCCGGCATCTTGCCTGAGGGAGAAACAGGCACCATCTCAACAGTGCCGGCTCATTATGGAAAAGAGGAAAATCCAAGGGCTAAAGCTAACCTTTTATCAATAGCATCCTCTTTGGCTAAAATAGAGAAAAAAACAGGAAAACAGATAATTTTGGCCTTGGAGCCTGAACCCGATTGTTTATTGGATACCCTGGACTCTGCTATGAGTTATATGAAAAAATTGTATACTCAGAATCAATCGGCCGCAAGATATCTGGGAATATGTTTGGATACTTGCCATGCGGCTGTAGAATTTGAATCGCCCTTGCTCTGGCTTCAAAAGCTTAGGAGGGAGGGCATTCAGGTGCCCAAAATCCAGATATCTGCTGCTCTCCTGGCCCAAATCCCGCTGAGACGCCAAAAACAAAATCGGCCACACAACTTACAGCATATATTTACCAGTTTTGCTGATAAATACTACTTACATCAGACCCGGGTATTATCATCAAAGGGAAAGGTCCTAAAATTTTACGACTTGCCTGATGCCTTGACCTCGGCCCCTTGCGGAGAGTGGCGAGTTCATTTTCATGTGCCCTTGATCTGGTCAGGGAGAGAAATTTCTACCACCGCCTCTTTTTTAAATGATGAATTTTTCAGGGAGGCGCGTATTGGAAATAAAAAGCACTATGAAGTAGAAACATACTCCTATGGGGTATTACCCGGTCCCAAAGCGCCAATCGTTGAATCTATTGTATCGGAATTATCGTGGACCCATGAAAAATTAAAATAGAGTGAATTCACATCTTCAGTAAATCTTCAATGCATATTATGCCCTCAGTAAATACAATCAGTTATATGAGTGATCATGACATTTGTAAAAAGTGTAGGAAATCACTACATTTTTTAATGTCTTTAAAATCAATAATATCAATAAGTTATAAATATCCGGAAAAAGTGTAGGAAAAGGCTACATATTTTTATCGTTGGATTAAAGGAGAAAAAGAAAAAAAATATATAATACCTTATTTTTTTAATAATTATTTAATATTATTAAATCCATAATAGGAGATGTCTCCTGAGAGATGTATATATGCTGATATTGATAGCCATCCTGCCCAAGGGATACCAAGCATTGTCTAACTTATTATTTTAAAAGAGATAAAATAATATACGGTAAATTATTCATGAGCAATGATGAGGGATGGTTGAGCCAAAAATAAAAATATTTTCACTAAATATAGACAAAAGGTATGTAAATTGCACCGTACGAAATCAGTTGTATAATAATCACAAGATGACATCAAAATGGAAGTTGTTAACAGGAAATAAAAAGGAGGTGATTAATTTTACATTTATTATTTTTATATCTTTTGCTTAACTTCCTTGCTCAGATAGAATGAAAAGATATTTTTATTCATCTGAGGCAACTTTTAGACAAGGCAATTTAATAAACAGTGTAAATTAGACACATAATCCATAAAGGAAGAGGGAAGAATGAAAAAAATTACTCTCGTTTTAATGTCCTTGTTTTTAATCCTTGCCCTAACCGGGGTAGCTAAAGCCGTTTCGATTGACTTTAGTGAAGTGTCTTTAGGTACATCTGACCCGATTATAGGAGACGTAAGCTTTTGGGCCGGTGACCCGGGTGCATCTTGGCCGAATGATACGTGGACAGATGATGCCTGGTATCCTGGTAATCCTTACCTTGTCAGTGGTTTTGACGATGGGATAGGTAATAGTCCCGGGTTATATGACACCTTTATTGGCATTAGCATAGATCCTCTTGTTGATCCTTTTCAGACCTGCACTTTTGATATTGAATCGTATTTAACTGACCTATCCACAACCATTTATGCTCTTGCCTTCTCTTCAGGCAGTCAGGTGGCATCAACATCTCAATTTATTGATAATTTTTACTATTATTCAATGAGCCTGACCTTTGCCACCGGTTTTGATACAATTCATATTTATGATGACATGAACACATTTGGAGTTGGGGATATGTTCAATATTGACAATTTTGAATATGCCCCTGTCCCTGAGCCGGCGACCATGTTTTTGCTCTTTTTGGGATTACCCTTGGTGTGCTTTTTAAAAAGAAAGATAGGTAGTTAATATGAAAAAGAGGGGGCTTTGATTTCTGCCCCCTCTTTTTTTTGCTTTGTAATGCTCCGGAGGGGTATGAAGCATATATGTAATTACATAGAACATAAAAAAAATGTAAAGATAGAATAAAAAAACAATACAATTAAGAGGAGCATAACAAAGTTTCCAAAATGTTTCGGTTTCTCATGCAATAACCATGTAAGGCGGAAAAAAAGCAGCACCTAAAAGCAGGTAAAGATAGTACTGAACATGGAATAAAAATTGCGGATATCAAAAGAGAGTAAATATAGAGCTATAGAGACTATAGTGAAGAATATTTGGATATAAAAATAAATATTACATTTGCTTTCAGCAATAAGATAAGGAGGTAAAAAGCATCAAGTATTTTATAAAGATTTACTGAAATTAACTATATAGTAAATACATAAAAAAGATAGAATTAAGATTACCTAAAGGAATTTAATGAGTAAATCTAAAAAATAATATTTTATAATCTAGGAGGAGATGAGAGTTATGCCAAAGAAAAAAATAGTAATCTTAATGGTGGTTTTATTTTTCGTTATGAGTATAGGGATAGTACCTGTCAGAAGTTTGGCCCAAGATACTATCTCCATTGATATAACCTTTGAAATTGGTGAGGATGACATCCTCTATGCCAATAATATACCTGTTCCCAGTGAATTAAATCTTATCTCTGATGATATCAATAACTTAATAGATATCTACCTGAACGATCCCCAAAACCTCCCGGAACTTGATGAAGAGTTGCATAAGTTATTGATAGACATATCTTTAACTATAGATCAGTCAGCAGATTAATCGGCTTGCTATATCAGCCTAAAAAAAAGGACCTTTAAAAAGATTAAGGATAATAAACAGAAGAAGAAATAAGCAACTATGGTTTCAATACAAAAAATAACACTCACAGGGGATGAAGGAAGAGAAAGGAGACAAGAAATGACGAAACACGCCAAAAGGTATCTGCATTTTGTTTCAATCGCATTGATTGTGTTTTTGACCTTTGGAGCGGGCTTAAATTTGGCCCGGGCGGCTGATTTTATCATCGCCGTGGATGATTACTCACGCTTATACTATGCTGAGAGCAACGGCGACGGTACCTTCAGTAATTACGGTTTTCTGGATTATCTGGGCGGTTATAACTCCCGCGGGGTGACCATTAACGATTTCAATAACGACGGCCATATGGATTTTATTGCCGGCCGCGGCATATCAAGTACGGCTTATTATTATCTTTTTTTGAATGACGGAAGCAACAATTTCACCAAGAGCGGTATTGTCGGAACACTGAGCAACGCCAGTTCTTGGGCCATGGATATGGCTTCCGGGGATTTCAACAACGATGGTAACATGGATTTTATTGCCAATGGCAATCAAAGCACTACGGGCTTGTATCTTGGAGATGGCATGGGGAATTTCACGAAAACCGAGATGAATCTTGGCAGTTACGGTCGCGGTATGGATACTGGAGATTTTGACCATGACGGTCATCTCGATTTTGTTCGGGCAAGATATAGCAGTGGATATATTAATGTTTACTGGGGAGATGGTACAGGCGCCTTCCCCAGTAATCTTCAAGTAGGAGATTCAGGGACTGATCCGTACGGCGTGGTGGCCGCTGATTTTACCAATGACGGCAATATGGATATCATAGCCAATTATGGCAGCAATGGCGATCCCAAGCTCTGGACCGGCAATGGCGACCGCACCTTTACTTATGTCGGCTATGTCGGCAGCCTGGACTTTAACAATCACGGCTGTTATGACGGTTTTGATTTTGATGGAGATGGAAATATTGATGTGGTGGCCGCAAATTATACCGGTAAAAGAGTTTACTACTATCCGGGTAATGGTGATGGTACGTTCGGGTCTGCTGTCGAGATAGGAACAACTTCATACAATTGCATGGGGTTGTCGGCCCCGCCCCTGGGGCCGCCGGACGGAGTGCCCACAGCGGTTATTTCTCCTGCCACACAAACCATTGCCGAGGGCGGCACGGCTGATTTTGACGGCTCAGGCTCTTTTGATTGGGACGGCGTCCTGGCTTCGTGGGTGTGGAATTTTGGCGACGGTACGTCAACCGAATCCGGCACTGGAACGGATGTGGGAACCACCGACCATGATTATGCGGATGAAGGAACGTATCTCCCCAATCTCAAGGTGACGGATGATGATAATAAAAATGATTATGAGGCCGCTGTGGTCATTGTCGAGGGTGATACGCCGGCCGTGGATACCACGCCGGTGACCTTTGGCGAGCTTCTGGCTGATGACGGGTTTTGGAATTTACTCCTTGACGGCGTCAATTATGCCTCTGATACTGAAGGCATTGTCTCTTACCAATGGGACCTTGATGACGGTTGCACCGATAATTTTGAGGATGCAGATACGGTGGGCTGGGATGGCTTTGCCGGCACCTGGGGGATAGAGAGTGCAGCCCCCATAACCGGCCTTCATTCTTATCGCCAGACAGATGCCGGTCCGGATCGGACCTGGACCCTGGTCAATAAGGTTTTCGATACGGATGTAACCATCGAGGCGGATGTCTATATGGTGTCAGGTTCCGGTGAGGAGGTCCAGATTATATTTCGGGCCAAAAATCATTATAACAACTACGAGTATATCCTGAGGGGAAGAGGAAATAATGATGTTCTTTTGTACCGGCGGGTGAACGAGGGCGCTACCAATGTCTTTGAGTATGACCTGCCTTCAGATTTCCCCTCTTATCCCATCGACACCGGCAATACCTATAGAATCAAAATTGTTTGCATTGGTAGCCAAATAGAGTTTTACCTGGACGGGATTTTGCTTTTTACACACTCCGACAGCACTTTCAGCTCCGGCAAGGTGGGCTTTTCCACTTACAGGACCGATGCCCTTTTTGATAACCTGACGGTTACCGCCACAGCGACGGGCCAGACTGTACAACATGCCTTTGAAGGCGGAACATTTAATGTAGATTTGACTGTGGCTGATGCAGCCGAGCAGGCCGATACCGGCATTATCCC
Organism: Pseudomonadota bacterium; assembly: GCA_030625085.1. Classification (GTDB taxonomy): domain Bacteria; phylum SZUA-182; class SZUA-182; order DTGQ01; family DTGQ01; genus DAOURK01. The sequence goes on along the minus strand of DAOURK010000018.1, from coordinate 39,920 downwards.
CATGACTATGCAGGCCGGAGGCCCTCCGACGGCTGATGCCGACGGCCCATACAGCGCGGATGAGTCAGCAGCCAGCGAAGGCGGGTGGACATTCAGCCTGGACGGCTCAGGATCTTCCGATGATGTGGAGATCAGAAAATATGTCTGGGATTTTGGGCAGGATACCTTTGACGGCACATCCTTTCAAAGCGAAAAATGGCACACCAACGGCGGAATTACCCAAAGTGACGCGGTCTCCCTTACCGGAGCGAATACCTGGAATACCCGCTATATGGTCAGCAAGGCCACTTTTCCCAAGGTGAAAGGGCAGGTCTTCCAGGCCAAGATCATGACTACTGGGAGTGGGCAGAGCATGTTCGGATTTAAGAATGAAAATACTACCAATTTCCACTATAATCAGTTTCCTTATGAATTTTATCTCGCCAATGGAAATATATACATTTATGAAAACAGCAGTTACCGGGGTGATACAAGATACAATTATTCGTATAACACCTGGTACGATTTTAAAATCGAACTCAAAGAAACGGGTGCGGTATATTCTTACCGGCTCTCCGGAACAAGCGACTGGCATGAGGTTTATAATTCCGGTTATACAACCGGGGATACGAACCTCAGAAAGGGAATGGTCGTTCATAGCGGCACCTGGAGTATGGATGACTTTCTGGAAACTACGGCAGGGCAGAGCCCTGACTTTACCCTGTATAAAGGGACAGGGACCTTTGGCCTTGATCTGACCGTTTACGACCGGGCCGGTCAAAGTGATACGGATAGCACCACGGTGGTTATTACCGACGGTGATCCCCCGGTTGCTGATGCTGGACCTGATCAGACCAAGAATGAAACTGATGCAGCCGACGGTTCCTGGACGGTGAATTTTGACGCCTCGGGATCCACCGATGATTATGGAATATATACCTACGAGTGGGATTTTGATGATGACGGGGTCTTTGATGACACTGGCTCAACGGTTGCTTACACCTGGACGGCGCCGGGGATTTATACGGTGGCCACCCGGGTCACGGACCATGCCCTTCAAAGCCATATTGACACCATGACCGTCACCATTACCCAGGGTGATCCTCCCACGGCTGATGCAGACGGGCCCTATACGGTAGATGAAAACACCGGGAACGCCTTTGAAGGGGGCTGGACAGTTGCCCTGGATGGTTCCGGATCTTCTGATAATGAATCGAGTATCAGCAAATATGTTTGGGATCTGGGCACTGATGAATTTAACGGAACGGTTATCAATAACGTCAAGTGGGTTTATAATTCCAATGTGACCCAGAATGATGAGATCTCCATTGTGGGCAATAATTCTTGGGGTCAGCGTTACCTCTTCAGCAAAGATACATATACCAGGGCCAATGGTATGGCCTTTGAGGCCAAGGTCAAGCACAGCAGCCATTATGCCATGGTCGGGTTTAAAAACACCAATACCAATTACTCTTACACTCAGATGCCCTATGCCATTTATTTCAATCATGGAAATATCTATATTTATGAAAATGGGGCTAACCGGGGCGACACCGGTTATAATTATTCTTTCAACACCTGGTATGAAGTCCTGATTGAGCTTAAAGAAACTCAAGGAGCAAGATACTATTACCGCACACTCGGCTCACCGGACTGGATTTTTTTGTATGATTCCAGCTACAGCAGCGAAACAGCTTTTTTAAGAGGGACAACCATCCGGTATGGAACATTTACAATAGATGATTACCGGGAATTCGCTGCAGGCCCCACCCCCTCTTACCGTTTTTACTGCCTTGGCAGCCACACCATCAGCCTCACGGTTTATGATCAGGTAGCACAGGCAGACACGGATTTTTCGAGCGTAACTACTCAGGCCAATGATCCTCCGGTTGCCGATGCCGGGCCGGACAAATCCGGCGATGAAAGCGACGCCTTTGAAAACACTTGGATCATTGATTTTGACGGCACGGGTTCAACCGACGATTACGGCATCTATACCTATGAGTGGGATTTTGATTATGACGGGACCTTTGATCCTTCAGGAGATACAGCGGACACTGCCACTCATATCTATACAGGGGCTGGAATTTATACAGTAGCCCTTAGAGTGACTGACCATGCCTTGCAGTCAACCATTGATACTGCTACGGTTACCTTGACCAACGGTGATCCTCCAGTCGCCGAGGCAGGACCGGATCAAATCACCGAGGGGTATTGGCCGGTTGTCTTTAACGGTGGAAACTCCACTGATGATGTTGGTGTCTATAAATATGAATGGGATTTTGGTGACGGGACAACCGACACAGGTAAAACCCCGACCCACATTTATTGGAATACTGGAGATTACACGGTTACACTTACTGTATATGATCAAACCTTGCAGTCCGACAGCGATACCATGGTAGTTCATGTTATTGCTGCAGGTGATCCGCCGGTAGCTGATGCGGGTGGGCCTTACAATGCCGGCGCCGGAGGACCTCCGGCTTACCTTAACGGCAGCAGCTCAACAGACGACTACGGCATTGTGAAATATTTGTGGGATGTAGACAATTCTGTAGACAGCGACGGTGACGGAGATTTTACTAACGATATGGATGTAGTGGGTCGAAAGCCTTTTTATACCTATCCCACTGCGGGCACCTATACGGTTACCCTTACTGTAGAGGACGGAGCAGGACAGACGGCCGTTGCAACTTCTACCGTGAATGTGGCCACCAACCTGGCCCCTGATGTAATCTGCGTGCCCTGGAGATCTGGAGATCCAACCATCCCTCATGAAACATACAATGGCCGCAGTATTAGACTGAAAGCCATAGTCAGGGATGCGGGTACTCTTACCTACCAGTGGAATTTTGGCGATGGATCAGCAGTCTCCCCGGCCACACCGGCAACGGTGAGCAACAAGTATGCAATTGAGGCCGGCCATACCTATCCTGATTCTACTGACGGCACACCTTATACGGCCACCCTGACTGTATGGGACAGCAGTGGTCTTGTTGGCACTGATAACTACTATGTGATTGTCCGTCCCAATAATCTTGATACAAGGACGAATATTGCTATTGACGAGGGCCTCTGGTATCAGCATAAAAACCAGGACAGGAGCGGCAGTGATTACGGCAAGTGGTCGTCATACAGCAGCTATTATGCCTCACCAACGGCTTCAGCCATTCAATCTTTTGAGATTAACGGCCATCTCCAAGACGGCGACAATCAGGAGAACCCATATGTAGAGACGGTGAATCGAGGTTTTGAATATTTGTTCAAGTGTTTGCAATCTTACAATATCAGCGCCCAAACATATGGGAATCCTGATAGTAATGGAAATGGCATTGGGATAGAGACCAACGGCAGTCGTGAAATATATGAGGGAGGTATGGTCATGGACGCCATTGCCTCCTCTAATATGCCTTTAGCCTTTGCCACCACCGGAGGTACCAATATTAATGGAAGATTTTACTACCATATTCTGACCGACATGGTGGATATGTATGCCTGGGGGCAAGATGATTTGGGTAGTGACCGAGGTGGTTGGCGTTATAATTGGAATAGTGATGCAGATAACTCTGCCTGTCAGTGGGCTGCCATAGGTATGCTGGCAGCAGAAGACAACTTTGGTATTAATGTGCCGGATTTTGTTAAAGAGCAAAATGATTATTGGCTGAATTATAGTTATAACGGCACCGGCTTCGGCTATACTGGCCCTGGCAACGGAGTGGCCACCACCCCGTCGGGTATGGTTCAGCTTGCCTTCTGCGATAAATACACCTCCGATCCACGGTGGATCACTGCCGAGGATTACAATGCCAATTACTGGCAGACTAACGGCCATTCTTGGCAATATAATAACTTCTACGGCCTGTATGCCTGGGTCAAGGCCATGAGATTGGCCAGGCCCACTCCTGTTGTCATCCTACAGGCCACTGGTTTAGACTGGTACAGTGACCCGATAACGGGTATCAACAAGAGAATTCTAGATTTGCAAACTACCTCCGGAGGATATTGGGGTTCATGGCTCAGCGGTGGTTACGGCGGACGCGGGTTGAATACAAGCTGGGCAATTATCATGCTGACCCCCAGCCTCTTTGTCCAACCGCCGGTGGCGGATGCCGGAGATGACATCATTTGGGCCTATGACTTGGAACTACGCTTTGATGCTTCCGGATCTTTTCACATGGATCCTTCACGGAGCCTTGTCAGATACGAATGGGATTTTAACGGCGACGGCATCTGGGATTTTACTACTTCTGATCCTTCAGATTCAAACGCCAAATATACCTATCCTGATCCCCAGCCCCTGGTAGCTGGTGATCCTCCTCAAATTTATACCGTAAGACTCAGGGTCACTGATGACAATGAACCGCCTCAAACTGATATTGACACCAGAGAGGTGACCGTCACTGAACCGCCTCATGCACCTTTTGCCATGCACGGAGGCGCATACACGGCAACCGTCGGGATACCCTTTACTCTGGATGCGAGCGGTTCCTATGATGTTGACCTCGGTGACAGCGTTTCGCTCTATCAATGGGACCTGGACAATGATGGGGTCTGGTTCGATGATGTTGATCTTGAAACCACCAATACCACTGCAACGTGGATTTTCACAGCGCCTGGTGTTTATAATATAGGCCTTAAGGTATGGGATAACGGGGCCTTCAATCCTCTCGGCTGCACCCTTGGAGTGGACTGCATCTCAATGAATTCGACACCTGTTTACACCACAGTAACGGTTAATATAAACCTGCCGCCTGTGGCTGACGCCGGCGGACCCTATGTTGTGAATGAGGGTACTCTCCTCATCCTGGATGGGAGCGGGTCTTCCGATGCTAATGGTGATACCCTTTATTTTTTCTGGGATCTGGATGATGATGGGGACTATGACGATTCAACCGCTGAAATGCCAACCTGGACGTGGTTAGATGACGGCGTTTATACAGTCGGACTGAGAGTATCTGATTCATTATTGGATGATACGGACACAGCCGCGGTAACGGTCAATGATTTGGCACCTACGGCCTCTTTTACCTGGCATCCTGAGCCACAGGATGAGTGCTCGGCCGTCAATTTCACGGATACTTCCGCTTCTTCACCAGATATTATCGCTGGTTGGTCATGGGATTTTGGGGGTCTTGGAACAAGCAGTGATCAGAATCCCGGTTTCACCTTCAATGATAATGGTATCTATACAGTGACCTTGCTGGTTACTGATGATGACGGGTCTACCGACACAATTTCCCATGATGTAACTATCACGGATAAGGGCCCCACGGCTGATTTGACGGGAGACACCACTATTGATGAGTGCTCATTTGGCAACTACGATGCCGACGGATCTACCAGCCCTTGTGATGCTATTGTACTTTATGAGTGGGATTGGGATTATGACGGCAGTGCCTTCAATGCCTCAGGAGATACGGGGGCAATCCAAAGCCATAGGTGGATGGATGACGGTGTATACACAGTAGCAGTGCGCGTAACTGACGATGATGGAAGCACTGATATGGCCACCTTAGTGGTAACAGTGAACGATTTAGGGCCAGCAGCAAACCTGAATGGAGACATGGCTATAGATGAGTGCTCTGCGGGCAACTATGATGCATCCGGCTCCAGCAGAGCTTGTGATTGCATTGTGAGTTTTGAGTGGGATTGGGAATATGACGGCACTACTTTCAATGCCTCAGATACCGGAGTAACCGCAAGTCACACCTGGATGGATGACGGTGTATACACAGTAGCTGTGCGGGTAACCGACGATGACGGTAGTACGGATATAGCCACACTGACGGTGACTGTCAATGATCTTAGCCTGACAGCGTCCTTGACCGGAGATACACTTATTGATGAGGGAGCTTCGGGCAACTACAATGCCGCTGGCTCCATTAGTCCTTGTGATGCCATTGTACTTTATGAATGGGATTGGGATTATAACGGCAGCACCTTCAATGCCTCAGGAGATACCGGGGCAACTCAAAATCACACCTGGAATGATGACGGTTCATATACAGTAGCCGTTCAGGTAACCGACGATGACGGCAGTACTGATATGGCCACCTTGGTAGTAACAGTGCATGATCACGCAGGTCCGACAGCAGTGTTGACGGGAGATACGCCCTTGAACGAGGGTGATACCGGCAGTTACGATGCGAGCGGATCATTTGTGGCGCCACCAGATTCAATAGTAAGTTATGAATGGGATTGGAACTATGACGGCACCTTCGATGCCTCAGGAGATACGGGAGCAAATCAGACCCATGCCTGGGGGACAGCCGGCACATACACAGTAGCAGTACAGGTAACCGACAATGATGGCGCCAGTGATATAGCCACCTTGGTAGTAACAGTGAATTCTTCTGGACCAGCAGTGGACATCTGGTTACAGGAGCAGCAAACTTGCTTCAGGGTGCCCCTGAGCAGGACTCTTTACAGAATGGGACTTAAAGTTTTGTTCAAAAACCTTGGGGCAGGTACTGCGGAAAATGTGAGAATAACGCTGATGGAAACACCAACCAACCTTCAAATATCGAAGGGTGTAAGTGATCTAGGTGATATTGGCCCAGGTGGTGAAAAATGGACGGCCTGTGATTCCGGAGCTATGGATGCCGACATTGAAGTGTTATTAAATCGGCTGATCAGGCCCACGGGTAGTTGGCGATGGAGTGTTGATTATGACTATAACGGAACACATTATACTGTTGACAATATTCCGGGACCTTAATCATTAAGATGATAATAATCTATCGGCCCGGGGAGAAATCCCCGGGCTTTTTTTTATCGTCTTATTTGCCACTTGTTTAATGGATAAAATAAGCGAAATTTATCGATTGCAAAAGTTAAATACAGAGATAGGAGGATATAGCCAATTTGGAGAAAGAAATTGATGAAAGAAGGGATATAGCCCAGGAGGCTGAATATCTCTATACTGAGGCTCAAATAGGTTATGATGAGGGACTTTATGATGAGGGACTTCTATTGATGAGAGCGCCTTAAGTGAACAAAAGGAGGAGTTAGAGCGTTGTAAAATGCATATTGAAGACAGCCAAGCCATGCTGAAGACCAAGATTAAGGAAATAGTTGCTTATCAGGATAGGATTAAGGAATTGGAAGCATTGACTAGTCAGTTAACAGACTGTCCTGTCATAAGGGCCCCTTTTGAAGGTTTCGTGAGTGAGGTTTTTACCGAGTCCAATCAAATTATTGACCGGGAAGCGCCTCTGCTTGAGCTTACTCCAGACAAGCTTCTTTTTATACAGGTGGATAATAAGTTACCTTTTTCCCTCGACGGGAAAAGGATCAAGATTGCCTTCGAGGATCAACCGTCTGATCTGACTGATGTTTATATGGGGACGCTGCAAATTGAGCATTTTACCTCTTCCGGTAACCAAGCAGGGGGGAAACCATTGGTCAAGGTGATTTTGGAGCAAAGCCCTCAGGGCTCTTTATACGAAATTGGTAAAAAGGTTACCTTATTTATTAATTAAGATCATATAGAGATGGTGTGAAAAATGAAGGTTTCAGAATGTAATTAGCTCAAAAGCCATTTCCATAAAGGAATAAATCGAATCGTTTTGTCTTTGATGATCTTTTTCCCATCAACATCCCAGGTAATGGTGAGTAGATTTTCGCATCTCAGTTCCCGGGACGCCTTTATTAGCGCACTTATTTCTCTTTTTCTTTAAAATTCATTGTAGCCCTGTGCTACATAAAAATGTTAAAATGCGAATTGCTGCCTAAGAGAACTTTCAGGGTAAATTTGTTCTCTGTCAATATCACTTATTAAACAGCCAGTTACAGCCATTTCCGATCTCGCTACTGTTTTGCCTATGAGCATAAACACAAAAACATGCAAAAACAGGTAAATGCACTTTTAAATTAATGAGAATTTCATGATTTTAAAGTGAGATAGAGCTTAGAACAAATTTACCGTGAGAGAACTTTCTCCTTGTTATCTCATAGAAATTTGTTATAGTAATTTATCACCTGTGTGGATAAGGAGACTTCGCTATGTTAAGCCTGCCTTATGGAGTGGCGAGTTTAGAGGATAAGAGCAGAGGATTGTTATGATAACTGAGGTAAATAAGTAGTTAGTATATAGTAGTTAGTGTTTTATGGGAGAAACTTTGGAGGTTTCGAATAATGTTAAGACATTTCACGCTTGAATATTGGTTGGATGACAATTGGTATGTTGGGAGGTTAAAGGAAATTCCCGGAGTGTTTAGCCAAGGTGAAACACTTAAGGAATTAGAGGATAATATACGGGAAGCTTACCAGCTTATGCGAGAAGAGGAAGGGAAGGAAGTTTTGACCCATGCTGGAGTTCAAACAAAGGAAATCGGAGTAGACGTGTGAAGCGCCGTAATTTTATCCGAAAGTTGGTAAGCGCGGGCTGCTATTTGAAGCGTCATGGTAAAAATCATGATATATATATAAATTCTAAAAATGGGAAGAAAGCTCCGGTCCCGCGACATCCTGAAATCAAGGAAAGCCTTTGCGAACTGATTAGGAAGCAGCTCGGGTTAAGAGATCGTTTTGGACCTTAAGAATTTTCTCTCCGATATTTTACGCGATCATCGTTTAGCGCCGGACATTGTGTATCGTCGAGTATTGGTAGGCAATCGCGCTCGCCTTCATCAACTTGATCCGCCTTTATCCGAACCTCTTGTAAGGGCGCTATCGGCTGAAGGGGTAAAGAATCTTTATCTGCATCAGGCTGAAGGAGTTCGCTTGGCCAGGGAGGGGCACAATGTGGTCACGGTTACTCCAACGGCCAGCGGTAAAACCCTGGTCTACACCCTGCCCATACTCGAGCACATTCTTAGTGAGCCGAACACCCGTGCATTATTGCTTTTCCCCCTCAAGGCCCTGGCTCAGGATCAGCTCAAACGGCTTTGGGAAATGGGGACACGCCTCGGGCTTTCTCAGTCGGCAGCCGCTATCTATGATGGTGATACTACCCAACATTTTCGCGCCAAGATTCGTAAGAACCCGCCTAATTTGCTGTTGACGAACCCCGATATGCTCCATCAGGGCATTTTACCTTTTCATACCCAATGGGAGATGCTATTTCGAAATCTTCAGTATGTGGTGATTGATGAGCTTCACTCTTACAAGGGTATTTTTGGCAGCCATGTACTGCAGATCCTGCGGCGTTTGCGACGGGTGGCTTCCTTTTACCATGCCGAGCCACAGTTTCTGGCCACCTCAGCCACCATAGCCAACCCCAGTGATCTGGCAGCGCAATTAACCGGGTTGCCCTTTGATCTGGTGGAACAAAATGGTGCCCCCTCAGCCACACGCCACATCTTTTTCATCAACCCGAGAGCCAGTCTCTATACTGTGGCCACGCGTCTTTTTACCGAGGCTGTTACCGCCGACAAAAAACCATTGTCTTCACCAAGGCGCGCAAGATCACCGAACTTATTCATCGCTGGACCTTGCAATCCAATCCACGCCTGGCGAATAAGATCAGCGCCTATCGGGCCGGATATCTGCCTGCCGAACGTCGGGAGATTGAACAGAAAATGCAATCCGGCCAGTTGAGGGGAGTGATTTCTACCAGTGCTCTGGAAATGGGGATAGATATTGGAGGGCTGGATGTGTGTATCCTGGTGGGTTACCCGGGGACAATTATCGCCACCTGGCAGAGGGCCGGCCGTGTTGGACGAAAAGAGCGTGAGTCGGCCATTTTTTTGATCGCCCAGCCCGATGCCCTTGATCAATATTATATGCACTATCCCAAGGATTTTTTCCGCCGGGGAGCGGAGGCGGGAGTAGTAGATGAGGCTAATCCTCATCTTTTAAAAAGCCATTTGGTCTGTGCCGCCCAAGAGATGCCTCTGAGGAATGATGATCAGGTTTATCCAATAGAAAAGTACCATCTGGTGATCAAAGCACTTATTGAGAGCGGGGACCTCCTTGAGGCGGCAGGCGGCAAAGTATGGTTCAGCAGTCGTAAATACCCCCAACGGGAGGTCAACATTCGCAGCGCAGGGCAGACTTACAGTATAGTGGAGAAAGGCAAGCGACGGCTGATCGGCCATGTCAATGGTTTGCAGGCGCTTACTGAATGTCATCCCGGGGCCGTATACCTGCACGGAGGGCAAAGCTACGTGGTCAAAGATCTGGACCTTGGCGCTCGGGATGCCTGGGTGCATAAGGCAGGAGTCGCCTATTATACTGTAGCGTGTACGGACAAAAATACAGAAATCCTTAAAGTCTTGGCCGGCCGTAAAAATGGGTATTACCAGGTTAGCCTGGGACGTCTTAAGGTCACCGAGCGGGTGGTGGGCTTTGAGAAGCGCAGCACTGCAGGTCGTGAAAAAATAAGTGATCATACCTTAGACTTGCCGCCGGTTGTGTACGAAACAGTGGGCCTTTGGATACAACCGACGGCATCGGCCATGAGAGGGCTGGCGAATAGGAAGCATCACTCCATGGGATCGCTTCATGCCATTGAACATGCCGGTCTGGCGCTGCTGCCCCTGTTCGCCCTTTGCGACCGCAATGACCTTGGCGGAATCAGCTTTACCCATCATCCCCAGGTGGGCGGCGCTGCTGTTTTTCTTTATGATGGTCACCCCGGAGGAGTCGGCTTGGCTGCCAGGGCTTATGAAGTTCTCGATAAACTTTTAGATAAGGTGCTGGCTCTGGTTGAAGGATGCTCCTGTGAGGATGGTTGCCCCTCCTGCATCCATTCGCCAAAATGCGGTCATGGGAATGTGCCTCTTGATAAGCAAGGCTGTATTCGCCTGCTCCAACACCTTACAGGCAAGAAGGAGTTGTCGTATGATGGTACGGGTGTTATGGCACATGATGTACAAAATTTTTCGAAAGATTTATCATTATTACAAAAGGGTCCTGGAGAAAGGGATGCGATGGAGGCTTCTGAAGGATTAAAGGGTAATGTAAAGGGTAATGAAATGTCCATTTCTTATACAAGCCGTTTGTCTCAGATTGAAGGTCGCGATATTGTTGTTTTTGATCTTGAAACGCAGCTATCAGCCCAGGAGGTAGGCGGCTGGCATAATGCTCATTTAATGAGAATGTCTCTGGGGGTTATTTACGAGCGCCGGACAGGAATGTATAAAACATATTTTGAAGATAAGGTAACAGACCTTGTGCAGAGGCTTTCCGAGGCGGAACTGGTGGTTGGTTTTAACCAGAAACGCTTTGACTACACAGTTCTTACGGCTTATACCGGGCATGGCTTTGATGATTTGTCCAGTCTTGATATTCTGGAAGAGATTTATAAGCGTCTTGGTTTTCGTCTTGGATTGGGCGCTTTGGGATTAGCCACCTTAGGAGTGCCCAAGACCGCTGATGGTCTGGCCGCCTTGCGTTGGTGGAAAGAAGGCAAAATGGAAGAAATTGAGAAATATTGCCGGATGGACGTTGAACTTACTGCCCGCCTTTTCAATCATGTCCTTGAGCACGGCTATCTGCTTTATGAAAATAAAAATCGCGGCACGGTCCGCCTGCCTATGGAATTGTCTCTAGAAACGGTGCTGAGTTAAATCGATAGTAATCATTCAGCCCTCCCATATTAAACCACAAAGTCACAAAGTACACAAAGAGATGATTACGTTTATGAGGCTTTTTAGGAGTCCTTCATAGAATGTGTTTGTAAATAGAAAAAGAAAAAATACCGATATAAGATGACATGCGTTTTTATAATTTAATACAAATAAATCCTGATAATGTATGGATAAAAAAGGTAACTGATATTTTTATAATATTATTACATCTGAGTAATGGGGGAAAGGATGAAAAATATTTTAAAACCATTCATAATAACTTTTCTTTTAGTCATCTTTTTTTCACCTGAATGTAGTGGACTGAACCGGCGACGAAGGATTTTTAATTTTAACCAAAGAGATGAATTATCAGCCCGGATAATCAGTGATGCCAATAATGATGTGGTGGACAATGAGGTTGGTGATGGTCAGTGGCAAAGGGTGGTTGAGAGGGGATTTGATGACCCTAAAAATGATTATGCCTGGAGTATGGCTTCATTTAAAGGGCGATTATACGTTGGGACCCTTAATTCTTTATGGGGAGCTGAAATTTGGAGCAGCGCCAATGGGGCGCCGGGCACCTGGGATAGGGTTTATAAATCTTTCTTTTTCTCCAATTCAGGGATACGTTATCTTTATGCTGACGGGGATACGGCTTTATATGCCGGTACATTCAGCAAGCGCGGGGCTGAGATTTTAAGAACAACAAACGGGTCAGCCTGGACATCCGTAACAAATAGGGGGTTTGGGGACCGAACCAATGATACTATCCGGTGTATGGTTCGCTTTGGAGAATATCTTTATGCCGGAGCAGGTCATAACGGCGCTGAGGTATATAGGAGCAAGGACGGACTCACCTGGGAGTTGGTGGATGTTAATCCCAAATTTACCTCGACCAAAGTGTTGGACCCCGTTACGGATACTTTAACTACCAACAATATAATGATTGGTGAGTTGGCTGTTTTTAATAATCAGCTCTATGCTTTTACCTGGACTACCGACCTGGGCATCATGAATCAAAAATTTCGTAATACAATTCGTAATACAATAGCGCCTCAGGCGTTTAATGAAGTAAGCGGCCCTGAATTTTTTGCTCGAACACCCGGAGCATTTGAAGTATGGCGAAGTAGCAATGGAGTAGAGTGGGAAAAAGTAGTGGGTCAGGATGATGCTTATGGAAATGGAATGGGTTTTAGCCTCCATGATGAAGAAAATATGGCCAATGATGTCGTGACTTCGGTGGCGGTTTACAAAGGGCATTTATATCTGGGGCCGCAGAACGCAAACGGCAGAACCGCTCTTTGGCGGACTGCGGACGGAACACAATGGGAAAAAAATCTAGATTTTTGGAAAATGGGAGAATTATTTAATTTTTATATATGGCGCATGATTCCATTCAGGGGGAAATTATATATCGGCACCTTTAATATGTTGGCCAGCCCAATCCCCGGTATTAGTGGAGGGCAGATATGGGTTACTGAATCCGGCGAGCCGGGCACTTTTTATAAAATTGTTTCCCATGGGTTTGATGGGGAAACTATCTCTTGGATGTCTGAAGCTATCAGAATACCAAAAAATTACGGCATTCGCTCTTTCGCTGTCCATAATAATCAACTGTTTGCGGGCACGGCAACCATCTTTAGTATACCCGTTCCTAGATTTAATGGGAGCCAAATAGGTATAACCATTGCCGGGAAAGATGTAGGGTGTGAAATTTGGAAAATGATAGGCCCATAGAAATAATTAGGTCAATACAAAATATGCGCATTGGCCATAGAAATGCCGCTGAGCATAGCGCCGACGATACCCAAATAACCCTGATCCGTCCCGCAGATAAAAAGGTTTTTAATTGGTGTTAGGCCATCTTTTGTTTTATCCGGTGTCCCATAAACCGCACCTTGCCGGCGGCCGGTAAATTTTTCAATGGTTTTAGGTGTAAAAATATCGTGAATCAGAATCCTGTCTTGCAAACCGGGAATGAATCTCTCCACTTTTTTCAATGATTCTCTCAGGCAGAATTTTTTTTGGATGTGATATTCTTCTTCATCCAATCCATTCCAGAGCGTAAAATTGGCCAGATTGGTAAGACGGATCATCCCTTCGGGCAAAGGTTTTTCCGTTTGATAATTGTTGGGGCAGCAAATAACTCCGCTTGATGTATCAATTAAAGTTTTAGGCCTTTGATAAAAGAAACGCTCCGAATCATTATAAAAGAGAATAGTGGTATCAAATGTAAGCTGAGAAGGCATAGTATTAAGGATTATAATGGATTCCATAAATGATAGGGCCCCAGTCCTTGGGGTTGTTGTTCGATTTGTTGTTTTACCTCCCCAGGAAGTACAGAGGTCTTTTGTTTCCGGAAGACCAATACATGAAATAATTTTTTCAGCTTTCATGGTTTGGCCATTGGACAGATGAACTTCGCTTACTTTGTTTTGGTGAATATGGAGTTTTTGAACCTTACAGTTGGTTTTTAATTCTCCGCCGCAATGTTGATATTTTGTTTTCAAGAGTTGAATTATTTTGCTCATTCCATCCTGTGGTCTGGCGAATCCCTCACAAAAGATACTTCGAAAGAGAACTGAAAATTGGGCAAAATCTATATCATTTTCCCAGGAGCATCCATAGAACATTAATGGGCAGAGAAGCATTTCAATTAAAAGAGGGTCGAAAAAAAAAGACTGCAAAATTTGTCGGGTTGATACAAATTCTTTTTTTGCTGAAAATTCGTCATAACCCTTGAGCGATTGAACAAATTTTGTGAATTGATCAATTTGATGAGGGAATTTTTCGCTGATTTCCTGAATAAAGAAATTAAAGTCATTGGTAAATCTTAATTCTTTTGTAGGGAATGTAATTCGGGAGATTTGTTGTGGAAGGAGTTGAAAATCGTCGTAAGATAACCGAAGTTGACGTAATGTTTTAGCCAGGGGGGTGGATTTGATATGTCGGGGAACATAATTGGTGATGGCATGTAAGCCAATGTCAAAGATTCGTCCCTGGTAATGATAATAAGAATTTAAGCCCCCGACCCGGCCTTGTTGTTCTAAAATACAAACCCGATTTCCAAAGTGGGCTGACCGAATCCCGGCGGCAAGACCTGATAAGCCTCCACCAATGATGATAAGATCATACTTCATTGATAATTTTATTTATCTACGAGTAAAGGTTCCAAATAGGTCACACTGCTATTCATGGTTGCCAGTTCCGGATAATCTTCTTCAGGGATTTCAACTTGATATTTCTTACGAATTTCCATAATAATGTCTAAAAAATCCATTGAATCCAGATCGATTTGATCTCGGATACTAGTATTTCCCTCAAGATTCATCACGTCCTCATCCGGAACAATTTCAGAAATGATGTTTAAAAGTGATGTCTTAACCTCTTCTTTTGTCATTTCATCTCCCCGCGGTTATTTTGTTGACATTTACCTGTTCTCGTAGATTTTATCAAAATTATTTTACTAATTCATTAAATTTTTGTCGATATTTTTTTTCGGTTCTTTTTACCATATTCTTTTATCATTTTTCGAAGCGTTTAACAATAACAACAGAGTTAATACCGAGCATCCCAAAGGAATTATTCAGGATAATGTCCGCTTTTTTTATTTGTTGGGGTTGGTTTTTTACCAGGTTGGTAATCATACATTCGGGGTCCGGATTCTCAAGATTAATGGTCGGATGCACTGTTTTGTCCCGGAATGAGGGCAAGTTACCCGCTAATTCTATGGCGCCGGCGGCACCCATGGTATGTCCAATATAGCTTTTTGTGTTATTAATATAGGTTTTTGGGCTGTTACCGAAAACCCTCAGAATTGCCTTGGCTTCCTGGTTATCTCCGACTTGGGTAGCAGTTGCATGAGTACTGAGAATATCTATTTGCTCAGGGGTTACTTTTGCCCGTTGCAAAGCTAATTCTATACATTCAGCTTGCCGTTCACCATAGGGTATTACAAAATCTATGGCATCGGAATTAATCGCATGACCAATGATTTCCCCATAGATGTTCGCTTCTCGTTTTAAGGCATCTTCCAATCGTTCGAGCATATAAATACAGCCTCCCTCGGAAACTACGATTCCATTTCGGTCCCGGTCAAAGGGGCGTGAGGCTTTCGTAGGATCAACATGACAGGCCAAAGCTCCCTGGCTTTTAAAACTGGCAAAGATACCAAAGGTGTGGATACTTTCGGATACTCCGCCGGCCAGGGCCAGATCAACTTCATGTAATTGCAGCATTTGCATGCCCTGGATCAGACCGCAATTTCCTGCTGCACAGGCGGCGCCAATAGTATAATGGGGACCTGTGATGCCCATATTAAGGGATAATTCGCCTGCCGGATTGTTGGCTACTGTTCTGGGGTTGTGGTGGTGGGTCCAATATTTTATGTCATAGCTAAACTGCTGAATGTTGTATATTTCATTTTCCGTCTCCACATTCCCATGCTCGGTAATTCCTAAATAAATTCCGATTTTGGATTTATCAAAATTGGTGAAATCAATTCCAGAATCTTTAACTGCTTCGTGAGCGCAATAGATGGCAATAGAACCGGCACGTGTTCCGCGGCGGGCTTCTTTTTTCTTTTGATATTTTAATACGTCGAAGTCACACACACCTGCAGGAACTTCATCCATATAGCGTGTCTTAAACCTTTGAACCCCGGACTTGCCTTCAAGAAGATTTTTTCGATATTCTTTCAAGGAATTTCCATTTGGGGCAGTTAATCCAAGTCCGGTAATGACCACTCTTTTTTTTAAGCCTGGCAGCATGGTATATACTATCTTAAATTTGATATCATTAAAATTTCCAAATATTCCCGATATACTCTCTATAATTTTATTCAGGAATCACGTGGTGGAGGGAATTTATTTTGTAAAAAATTCTATTTATTTGACAGTTATTTTTATTTAAGACTAAATAATATACCATTAGAAGGCTATTCATGCAAGAAAAATTTTAGTTTAATAGTATTTCACCAAAATATCCACTCCCTCTTTCAAACTGATAATAGGGGTATAGCCTAAATATTTTTTTGCTTTGGAGATATTAAAATAATGTGATGTGCCCAGTTGTGAAGCAACAAATCTGGTCATTGGCGGGTCTTTTTGGAGATGCAAAATGTGGTAAACTATTTCCATGAGCCGGCCTATTTTTTTTGCCTTGGCCAGAGATATAGATTTTGTAATCTTGGGAATGTCCATTTTTTCCAAAAGCCGGTTTATCCATTCCCAAAGGATTACCGGCTCTCCCTGACTGATAAAAAAGGCCTCCCCTGCTATCGGCGAATGAGGGATCAATTTATCTGCGGCCAATAGATGAGCATGAGCAACATTTTCCACATAGGTAAGATCAACCCTATTCGTACCATCTCCGACAATCATCAGCTTTCCTCTCTTTGCCCGATCCAGCAACCTGGGGATTAAATTTGTATCCCCCGGCCCAATTACCAGATGTGGGCGAAGAGCCGTAGTAGCCAATTTTTGGTTATCATTAGCTCCAAGAACAAGCTGTTCAGCCATGGCTTTGGTTTCAGGATAGGGGCAAAGATATTTTTTAGGATATGGGGTAGTTTCGTCTATATTAATTTGATCTCCTTGATCATAGACAACACTGGGGGAACTGGTATAAATCAATTTGGGTACGCCGTGCTTTTGACAGCCGGAGATAATGGAGCGGGTGCCCAGAACATTGGTTTGATAAAAATCTCGGCGCTTGCCCCAGATCCCGGTTAAAGACCCAATGTGAAAAACACAATCCATGCCCAGGCACGCTTTTTCCACAGCCTGGTTTTGACGTAGATCTGCCTGAACAATTTCTACGCCAAGCTTTTGAAGGTCCGGGTAATTTTTTCGTCCTAAGATGCGAACCCGGTCACCTCGATCAAGAAGTTTTTTAACGACATATCTTCCGATAAAGCCGCCGCCACCGGTTACTAATGCCTTCATAATCACCATCCTTCATTTTAAATTGTAAGCGCTAATTTTAACTTGAATTGGTCTTCAAAGGGGTCAAATCTTTATTCTTGACAAACGTACGTTTGTCAAGAATAAAGATTTGACCCCTTTGTGCTCCTTTGTGCACTCAGCAATAACTATGGTGAACGGTATTTTTTTAGCTTAATTTCTGATTACCTTTTTTTTAGCCCATAGGGCCAGCTTCTCTCTGAAAATTTTGGCATTATGCCGGATATCTACAGGGAATGAGGGGTGAAACAAGAAGGTGTCGATTGCCTGAGTTAATGGGCTCGTTTTGCCTATTTCTCTCAACTCCCTGGAAAATTTTTGAGTTTCTTTTTTCCCTCGCGGCATTTTGCCTTTTTTCGGTTCTACTATAATGGTCGGCTGCTTCGGATTTTGTTGTCCGATTCCTATCAGAGCGGAACGAAATACTTGAGGATGCTCATTAAAAATAGCCTCGCAGGGAATAGTAAACATGGTCCCTTGAGAGGTAATAACCCGATGGGCTTTTCGACCACAAAACCAAAGACGTCCTTTTTTATCCAGGTATCCTACATCACCAAAACGATGCCAGATCTTTATCCCATCATAGATTTTATGGAGTTGGGTAGTTTTTTTCAGGTTATAATATTCATGGGTTACAACCGGCCCCTGAACAACGATTTCACCGATTTTGCCCTGGGGAAGTTCTTGAACCATATCCCAGGTGGGAATTACTTTATCGGAAATTTCAATAACCTTAATCCTGATAGAGGGAAGGGGAAGGCCTACACAAGTCCCGGCGCCTGTCCGTGTTTTGGCTTCGGTTTCCTCCAGAATTTCGGAGCCGCTGATGGAACAGCTCGGTAAAGATTCTGTGGCCCCATAAGGGGTATGGGTATCCGCCCCTTTTGATAAGATTTTGGTAAAACGTTTTAAGATTGCTCCCGGCACAGGCGCCCCGGCCATAAGTATGCGTTTGATTGAGGGGAGCTGAATACCTTCCTGAAGACAATATTCAGTCACTCGCCTCCAGATAGCCGGCGAGCCGAAGCTATTGGTAACTCCATGATTTTGAATCGCTTCAACTATTTTTACCGGATCTACCTGGGCCGGTCTGGTTGGATCCATATCGGGAATCACCGAGGTCATACCCATAGCTGTGCTGAACAGGGCAAACAAAGGAAATCCCGGCAGGTCTACCTCTCCTTTTTGAATGCCATAAGCCTGTTGTATCAATTTTACCTGAGCGATGAACATGCCGTGTAAATATACAACTCCTTTTGGGGGTCCGGTGCTGCCGGTGGTAAAGAGAATAGCCGCCATATCAGTATCTTTGGTTTCTATCATGGGAAAAGGCTTGCCTTCGGTCCTGCGAATCTCTTGCGTTGTAGGGCCCCCGATAAAGCATTTTCTGCCTACAGTCAGAGAATACTTTACGCTGTGAAAGTATTTCCGGTAAAAGAGTTTGGCCAGGTGAACAAAGGGGACGGCAATTAAACCCTGCGGCTCCACCAATGCGATACAGTTGAGCAGGTTTGCTTTACCCATACCCGGATCAATTAAGATAGGGACAGCTCCAATCTTAAAGAGGGCAAAGGTAAGGGCTATGAATTCCAGGCCGGGTCTTACCATCAAAAGTACCCGCATTCCTTTTGTCAGTCCTAAGTCGGTAAGGCCATAGGCGTAGCGATCCGCTTCTTCATTCAATTGGTGGAAGGTATAGTGGGTATACGAAACCCTTCCCTCTGCATCCCGAGCATGGGGAAAGACAACCGCCTTTTGAAAGGGTATTTCCTGGGCCATTTTGGGCAAGTAAGAAGCAATATTCATTTTTATTTCATTACCTCAAAAATTTTCTCATCAGTGGAAGAATTCGCTCATAGGCATCTTCCACCACATAATGCCCTGCATCCTCAAAAACATGGACCTGTGCCTGGGGGAAGTAGTGTTTCCAGGTTTCCAAAAATAATTGGTTGAAACAAAAATCTTTTCCTCCCCACAAAATTAAAATGGGGAGCCCTTGGAACTGAGGGAGTTTTTGCTGGATAAATTTTACTACAGGATAACTTTGATCTGCAGGGAGCTTGGGAATATCCTGAACAAAACGAAGGGTGGCAATACGATTTTTATAACTATTATAGGGGGCCAGATATCCGGCCCGCACCTGAGGAGTCATCCGTTTATGGTGTTTACAAGCTATATAAACGGCCAGGCCGGCGAAAGCATTAAACCTGCGCACAGCTATAGAACCAAAGACAGGTATTCTACAAAGGCTGAGTTGCCAGGGCATCCTGGATGACAAAAAGGCTGCCGTATTGAAGATGATGAGTCGTTTTATTTTCTGGGGCCGGCGAACAGCATATCCCATACCAATAGCCCCTCCCCAATCATGCATGGCCAAGGTAATGTTGGACACCTTTAGTGTTTCCAGCAAGGTTTCCAGATTATCTATGTGGGTTTTTAAGGTGTAAGGGTAGTTTTGCGGCTTGTCGGAAAGACCGCATCCCATGTGATCGGGAACAATGATTCGATAGTTTTTACTCAATCCCATAATCAGATGACGAAAATAAAAGGACCAGGTAGGGTTGCCGTGAATCATTACTATAGGCTCTCCTGTCCCTACGTCAAGATAGTGAAGGTGAAAATTATTGATCTGCAGAAAGTGCGAACGAAAAGGGTAGAGCTCCTTAAATGGTTCCAGATTGGTGGGCTTCATTTTTTACCATTCAACTCCAAACATTGAACAAACAATACCGCTTCCAATACCCAGCATAGCCGCCTTTTGTCCTGATTGGAGCCGGCCTTGATCAATCCCTATGGCCATGGTTACCGGCAAGGAGGCTGAGCCTATGTTTCCGAGATATTCAAAAGTGGAGAAATTTTTTTCCATCGCTATTTCCAGGTGACTGAGCAGGGCCCTTCGATGAGCTTTGCCTACCTGATGGGAGAAAATCCGATCCACATCGCTATTAAGCCAACCTAATTGGTTTTTTGTATCCGCCCAGGTTTCTTTGGCTAAGAGACAACCTTCCTGCAGAAGTTTTTCCGACTCAGTATTCATGGTTATTGCCTGGCTATTCCAATCCATATTAGATTGGCCGTGGTTTGCACCACCCCGGCATAGGGTATTATTTTTTGAATCAAGACGACCGGCTCCTCCCAAAAGCCTGTGGCCGGTTTTTGAAATATCAGCGTGGGTTAATATTACAGCTACTGCACCGGAACCTATAGTAAGAGAAGCAAAGGAGTTTTTCAGCTTTTCTTTTGATGGGGCAGGGTCACCTAAAAGTTGTTCAATGGTGGTCTCAACAAGTGGGCCGGCATGTTCTCCGGATACTATGATACCGGCTTGTATCTGGCCCAGATCAATCATGTTGGCCACAATCAACATTCCATTGACAACTCCAAGACAGGCGTTGGATACATCGAAAGCCACGGCGGATGAAGGAAGTTTTAACGCCTCATGAACTATCATGGCCGTAGCCGGCTCCAGAAAATCACGGCTCACTGATGAATATATGAGACACTGCAATTTTTCTCGGTCAATATTAGCCTTTTCAATGGCCTTTTTTCCTGCTTTGATGCTCCCTTCACTCGGCAGGGCGCCCTTATTCCAAAACCGACGTTCTCTGATACCGGTCATCAGTTCCAATCGGCCGCAGGATAATTTTAATTTATCATATACTGGAGCCAGCCTTTGCTCCAATTCGGTTGAGGTTACAATATTTTTAGGAAGCTCATACCCAAAGGCTTCAATACAAACATTTTTGAAACGCATTATGTATTTTCTCTCTTTATGTATTTTTATCTCATGGGAACTACAATAGATGAATAGTGCTGTAATCGGAAAAAGTATAATAAAAAATGTCCTAAAAATCAAGGGAATGATGACAGTATGAACTTATTTCATTCCACTCAATTGTTATAAGGACTTAGATACTACAGGCGTGTTTTTTGCAATCCAAAATTTTACACCGCTCAACACCATCTTAGTGCGCCAGGCGCAGCGTGCTTTTTACAAGGTGCGGGTTATTGATATTTTACTAAAAAAGACATACAATGAAGACTCGATAAACGTGAACGTAATAAATTGAATTGTAATCTGATAACATCATTTAATTTTATGAATATAATGTCAATGTCATTAACTTAAGCTATGATTAGCTCTCATTTGTCATTTCGAACGAATGTGAGAAATCTTGTTCTGCTTTAAATTTAAAAATTTCTCGTCGTTAACGCTCCTCGAAATGACAGCGTATAATTCCTTAACTTAATGGCATTGAATATAATCTCATTGAAATAAAAAGCTGTTTTTTTATCAATGCTTAGTGAGAAATAAAATATGAAAGACATACTAACATCACAATTGGCAACCCAAAAAAAGGCGTTTGAAAAACTCCAAAGGGGATATGATAAGCTTCAAAAACTCTATGGAGAACTTTGCGAATATATTCCTGATATTAATTTTTCTGTAGATGAACAATTGGGCGTTATTGATTGTAACACTGCTTTTGCTTATTTATTGGGCTATAAACGAGAGGAATTAATCGGAAAATCTTTGCTCCCTCTTTTCACTAAAGAGACTCAGATTTTGGCTGAAAAAATTATCCATAATCCGAATAAAAAAGAAAATCAATTTCGTAACATACGATATCAATTGATTAGAAAAGATGGGAAGATTGTGGAGGTAAATACTGATATTGATGTCGTGCATGATGGAAAAAGAAGGATTTATAAAAGCAGGGTATTTTTTCAGGATGTTTCTGAGACGAAAAGGCTTAGAGAAGAGGTGGAAAATAAGCAATATATGCTGGATACTATTTTAAATACTATACAAGAAGGGGTTTTAATTATAGATCCTCATTATAAAATACAATTTATGAACAAATATCTGATAAAAATATTTGGCTCTGAAGTTGGTAACGACTGCTATAAGATTTTACATGGAAGAGAATCGAAATGTGCCGAAAACAAATGTCCTGATTTTCAAATATTGAATAAAAATGAGCCATTCCACATTTTTTATCGAAAAGATCAACGTGGAAATCTTTTTGAGATTACTTCCTTCCCCTTTCCGAATATGGATAAAACCCGCTCTGTTTTACAAATATTTAGGGATATCAGCGAAAACCGGAGGCTGTAAGAAAAGCTTAAGGAATGTAAACTTACTTATTTAAAGGAATTACGAGCAAGATATAAATTTGACAACATTATTGGCAAAAGCGAAAAAATGCAAGAAATTTTTGACCTCATAGTCAGTGTGGCCCAAACTCAATGCACAGTTCTAATCCAAGGAGAGAGCGGTACCGGCAAAGAGCTCATTGCCAGGGCTATTCATTATAACAGCCCACAGAAAGGTGCTTTTATAGCCGTATCCTGTTCGGTTTTTTCAGAAAATCTTTTAGAAAGCGAGCTTTTTGGGCATGTCAAGGGGGCCTTTACCGGCGCCATAAGAGATAAACGAGGGAGGTTTGAATTGGCCCACGGCGGGACCATATTTTTGGATGAGATTGGGGACATCAGCCCCACGATTCAGGGTAAGTTGCTCAGAGTATTACAAGAGCGAGAATTCGAGCCCGTAGGGGGTGAAAAAACAATCAAAGTCAATCTCAGGGTACTGGCGCTACGAATAAGAATTTGGAAAAAGAAGTTGAGGAGGGAAGATTCAGAGAAGATCTTTATTATCGTCTAGCCATGGTCCCGATCTTTGTGCCCCCTCTGAGGGAGAGAATAGAAGATCTGTCTCTTTTGGTGAATCACTTGATGGAGAGATGCAGAAATATTTTTAAAAAAGAGATAACAGATATCTCACCTGATGCAATGGGAATTTTACTCAATTACCACTGGCCTGGAAATATTCGGGAATTGGAAGGAGTTTTGGAATATGGTTTTATAAAAGTCAAGGGCAATTTTATTACCCCGGTTGATTTACCTCAGAGGGTATTAAAAGCACAAGAAATACCCAAAAAGGTAAATATAAGAATAAGGCTCCAAAACAGCCGCGACTTATCTAAGGAATTAATTGCCTTAACTCTTCAGAAGACTAAGGGCAATAAAAAGAAAGCGGCTGAAATTCTTAATATAAGTAGAACTACTCTTTGGAAGCTCATGAAGATATATAATTTTCCTGGTCCCTTGGATTAAATGAGATTAAAGTAAGGATTCTTCGTCTTTCAGGCTCACCTGCCTAGATTTTTAGAAAAATAATTTCACAATTCCAAGGAGCAAGGACTTTTTTATACACGGCACACCAAGCAGGGGATTGTTTGCCCGGTGTGCCGTGATTTTATAACCCTCCACTCCTTCTAAGGAACTAGTGTCCCTAAGCCAAGCAGCAGAGATGGAGTCAACAAAGATTGCAATGGAGGAGGAGGATTTACCAAGGCGGCAATCCCCCCCTGTTTTTTTACTCTTAAAAAACCCGGATTGAGAAATTATGGTTTTTTATAAATCATTAATTGTGAATAAATAGTTAACCTCACCTTCCTATATTTTTTTCTGTCTCCCCTTATTTAGGCGCTTACTTTCCGCATAATGAAAATTTTGTTCACATTTTTAATTATTTTATTTTTGTTATATATGATGATCTCGTAAAAAGTCTGCCCAACGAGTCATTTTGAACACATTCACTACGTTCAGTGTAAACTCCAGTGAGAAATCTTCATTAAACAAAATGCTGAAAAATATAAGATTTCTCCTTGCAGTCGAAATGACAAATTTGCCGAAAACGACTTTTTACGAGTTCATCATATATGACTCCGTTGATTTACTATGATTTTATAAAATTGTTAAAATTGTACTTTAATAAAAACAAAATGTTATGAGTGCTTTTTTCGCAAAAAATACTCAGTTTTGGACTAAATCAACAGAGTCATATATTGTTTAAATTTTAATGATATTTTAAAGGGTGACAAAGGCGGCGCTGACCTGTATTTAAGTTAATGAAATTGATAGAAAAAGCTGCTAGTCAGTTAACAACAATTATGAGGAATAGGAATCAGAATTTTGTATCCAAGAAGAAATTTTTAATCATCTCACTACCTATAAGCGCTCCTCCTCCATCAAGGATACTTTTATCCATTAACCATATAATAAAAAAAGGGGTATGGGCTTTTGATTTGCCAGGTATCCCCCCCATACCCCCTACTGGGCAGCAACGATTTGTTCTGAATTACATTGTTTCAACTTACAGTTAATGCTTGAAGGACATCATCCGCAATTTACTTGCCAGAAGATCTGATGAACTACAGGTATTCAGCTAACATATTGATTTTCCAATAAGTATTTATTAGCAAACTATTACTGAATCCATCCTTACTTCCCACTGTATTCCCTAGTAAATTTGTTCATATGTTTTTTTAATATTAACATATGAACATTTAGAGGCAAATGGTTTAATCTCTTGCTTTCCACTCCATGGAATGGTTTGGGAGGCATATTGTCCTCTATGGTGCTTAAAATAAGCCGAATCCTGTTGGTTGCAATTTTAATCTATTAAATTAATACCTTATAAAGGTTTATATCCATTGGCAGTGAAAATGCATATTTAATTTAAGGTTAGGGTTATATTAATTTTCGATACCTATTACTACAACGAGACTTCTCAATATTTATTTTCTGGCTGATTATACATCAGCCGATTTAGTACCCGGCAATCACTGAATCACCATTAACATCACATAAAAAAAGCCTTTAAAAATAGGGCCCCAAACATGGTCTCGTTGTAGTAGTAGGCACTTAGTTCTGAATTTTGTGATTTTTATGATAGAAAATTTCAAAATCTTTTTGGTTCCGGCTTGTCCGGGTTAGGTTAAATAGTTAATTGAATTTGAAGAGGGGGGGGGTAATTAATGTTTAAAAGCCTATTGGCCAGAATTCAATTTATTTCTCTGATAATCATTGTACTTTCCATATATTTGTTTTTCCTCCCTTATAAAGTCCAGGGGGTAAATTTACAAATAGAAGAGAAGAAGGGTCTTCCTTGGACAGTCCAGGTTATGTTTGGAATCCGTGGGCCAAAACCCTTGGTTTGGGACGGCAGAGCTTCAATGAATAAAGGACAGATTGAAGCCATACAAACTGTTAACTTCACTGAAAAAGATAAATTATTCCCCCTAAAAAACCAGTGGAAATGCTCTATCGATCGGCTGGGCGGCAGTAGGATCAAAGATCAATTAAGAGGGCTTTCTCCCAGAGAATATTTAGAAGAGCGGGTAGCCAAGGGAATTATTTTGGATCTCCATGCACCGCGAAGTGCCCAAGTTTCCATTGTCAGTTCCGGCGGTGTCTTTTCTTTTTCTCTAGCGGATTTAAGCTTTGGAAAACCATTGGAGCGATTAGGGAAAAATGTCAAGATTCAATTGGTCCCACGCTCTTTTATTTTTGACCCCAAAGAATGTACTGATAATTATTCAGCCATTACCATGGATAACAGGGACAATATTTGGGTTGCCTGGATAAGGTTTAAAAAGGGGAAAGAGCGGCTGGTACTTCGAAAATATGATGGAACTACATGGGGGAAAGACATACAAATTTCGGGGAAAGGATATTATTTGCAGCCTTCTTTGACAGGAGATTATCAGGGCGGTATATGGGCATGTTGGCCCGCTCGCGTTAAAGGGAACTGGGATATCTATGCACGGTATTTTAAAAAGGGGCGGTGGTCTAAAACTATCCGCCTTACTGATCACCCCGCGCCGGATACTAATCAGCGGACATATATCTTACTGATCACCCCGCGCCGGATACTAATCAGCGGACATATATAGATGGAAATAACCGTTTATGGGTATGCTGGCAAAGCTTCCAGTTTGGCAATGCTGATATCTTTATGAAATATCATGAACGGGGCCAATGGTCGAAAGTCATTCGAGTTACAGACCATCAGGGAAATGACTGGCAACCTGCTATCACAGTTGATAACCAGGGAAAGGTATATGTGGCCTGGGACGCTTACCGAAACCGGAAGCACCTTATCCTCCTTCGAAAATTTATCAATAGTGGCCTTTTACCTGAAATTGAAGTCGTTTCCACTGATAATTATGTAGCCCATACCAGTCTGGCTGCAGATGAACAGGGCCGTGTCTGGATCGCCTGGGATGAATCAGGAGAATACTGGGGATTCGGTGAAAATGATGAGCAACGAACTATTGGTATAAGTAAATTTGAAGCGGTTGAAACTCAAATATATTACAATAAAACGCCCATGGAAGGTAGACGGGGCAGATATAATTCTCGGAAACTTGGCCTGGTTTGCTATAATGGCGGAAAATTTTATAAGACCTCCGGGGACTTCTATGCCAATATGCCGGCTACCATGAAAATGTATGCTGATTTGCCTGAGTTGCAAATTGATTCCAGCGGTCGTCTCTGGGTTTTTTTTCATCACTATATCGGGAAAATACCCTTTTATATCCATGATAAGCTTATGGAAATCTGGAAGGTATATGGGGCTTATTATGATGGACGTATCTGGTCGGCCCCCATTGAATTTGCTCATACCACGTGGCGAAATATTTTTGCAGCCTCATCGTGTGTCGGCAAACAAGATGGTGAAATCTGGATTACCTATGCAGGAGACAACCGCCGAACCGGTTCCCGAAAACTTGACCACGCCAGTATCTGTGTAGGGACCCTCAATCAGGAAAAGATCTCTCCAAAAAATATGGATCTGGTGCTCTGGGAAAATCAACCTAAAGTTATCACTCCCGTATCGTATACCCAAATTACACCGCTTCCTAAAAAACGCTATGAATCAACCCTGGGATTGGAAAAATATCAACTATTTTGGGGTACTTTACACGAGCAACATGATCTGCGCGGTCGGATGTCTATGGACGGCTTTGTAGTGGACGCCTTCAAGTATGCCCTGGATGATCAGCAGTATGATTTTTTGGGAGTGTCTGATTATGCCTATCGGTCCACTAAGTGGTTTGATTCCGGAAATTATGCTCTCTGGGAGGCCAAAAAAGCAACCTCGATTTATTCCACCAAAAAAGATTTTCTCTCCTTTTATGTCAGAGGAAGGAGCCCTTATAAAAGGGCCCTGGGTCATTCTTTACAGAAAAGACCTATTCCCAAAGGGATGCCGGTAATTACCGTGGCCTACGTAAAAGATTTCACTGATGAATCTTTTATTGATGCCTTGGAGAACAGACGAAATTATGTGGCCACTGATTGGATTGTTCTTGATTTTACAGTGGAGGGACATCCTATGGGTGAAAAATTTCCCGGTGACAATCCACATCCCCGGATGTTGTGCAAAATCATCGGCACTGACGAACTGGAACAAGTAGATATTATCCGCAACGCTAAATGTGTCTATAGCTCAAAAATTATCAAAGGAAAAGAGGCAAATATCACTTTTGTGGACATGGAATTATCCGGGAAGGATGATTATCATTATTTTGTACAGGTTAAACAGAAAGATGGGGCTATGGCCTGGACTGCTCCCGTTTGTTATCACTATAGGCCAAGTTCCTAATCCTTTATTCAGGATATCACACTATGAAGCAACTCACTTAATTGCTGCATTTGGTAAGGTTTAGAAATAACGCCTTTAAAGCCAAATTTTTGGTAGTCCGCCATTATTGATTTATTGGAATAACCGCTGGCTATGATTGCCTTGACCCCGGGGTCTATCTCAAGGAGTTTTTTGATTGTCTCTTTGCCACCCATGCCGCCGGGTATGGTCAGATCTATTATCACCGCATCAAAGGAGCAGTCTGATTCTCTGGCCTTTGTATATAATTCTAGAGCCTTAAAGCCGTCCTCGGCAGTTTGCACTTCATATCCAAGCATTTTGAGCATATTGGTTGCTAAAACTCTTATGGGACGTTCATCATCCATAACAAGGACCTTTCCCTTTCCCGGGATGGGCGACAGAGTTTTTTCTTTATTTATTTTTATTTTCTTTTCAGATGCAGGCAGATATATATGAAAGGCGGTCCTAATCCCTACTTGAGATTCTGCTGTAATATGTCCATTATGTCTTTTAACAATGGAATAGCAGGTTGCCAGACCCAACCCGCTCCCTTGTTGTTTGGTGGTGAAATAGGGGTCAAATATTTTATCCAGATAGTTAGGGGATATGCCGACCCCCTGGTCCTCGATGGTAAGTTTTACATATTTCCCTTCGACAAGACTCACTATTTGTTCCGGACCGAGGGTTACATTTTCAGCCTGTATTTTGATTGTTCCCCCTTCCGGCATAGCCTGGTCAGCATTAATAATTAAATTGTTGATTACCCGGCCTATCTGGCCTTCATCTATTTTCACAGACCAGAGATCGTCGGCTATGAAAAAACTGCTTTTACTATTGGAGCCTCGTAAGGCAAAAGTAACCTGTTCCTCTATGATTTGTTGAATAGATGCGGTTTTCATAATCGGGGCCCCGCCCTTGGCGAAGGTGAGCAATTGCTGGGTCAGCATTTTGGCCTGTTTTGTCGCCTTTTCAGCCTCTTGTAAAAATTCGAAAGTTTTATCTTTGGAATCAGTATATATCATCATCAGATTAATATTTCCTACAATAGGGGTCAGAATATTATTAAAGTCATGGGCTATGCCTCCGGCCAGGATGCCGATTGATTCGAGTTTCTGGAGGTTGATAACGTCTCTTTCCATTTTTTTCTTTTCGTTAAGGTCGGTAAAATTTTCAACAATTCCTATAATGTTGCCCTCAAGGTCTTTGTAAGATACGGCGGTCACCAGGCACGAGATGTCTCTGCCGTCGTCGAGATGTTTGTTTATTTCGTATTCACAGCGTTCCTCGTCGTTCAGTATCTTTTTGATCGCACATTGAGGGGTATGGCACGATTGGTTTCCCCAGATGTCATAGCACTTTTTGCCGATTGTCTCATCCGGGGTTAAGGCAAAGTAATCACCGAACGTATTATTTACCCTGATTATGGTATAGTCTTTATCTATAACACTTAAGGGAACAGAAGTATTGAATATCTGGTTGAGATCTTCATGGGCCCGTCTGATTTCTTTTTCGATTCGCTTACGTCCGGAAATGTCGCGGAAAGATTCAATAACCCCGATCACTTCCCCCCCTCTTTTTAAGGGCGTGGCAATAAGGTCTACAGGTATACCACCCCTGTGCTCTGATCCCTTCACTGTTTCGAGTTCGACCCTTTCCTCACCCTTCAATATTCGCTTGAGAACGCATCCCTCTGTCTGGCATAATTTGCCGCAATGATGTTCATAACATTTTTTATATAAAATTTCTTCATCCGGCTCACCTAGTAGTTTTCTCATCTGGTTATTTGTCTTGAGGATGGTAAAATCTCTATCTATTACACACATGGCATCCCCGGACCCCTGCAATATGCTGGAGATATATTCCTGGGTATTGACCAACTCGTCCACCATTTTATTAAAAGAAGAGGCCAGTTCGCAGATTTCATCGTTTTTTAGCACCTCCGCCCTTATGGTCAGATCGCCCCCCTGTATTTTCCTGGATGTTTTAATCAGCCCATCAATCCTGCCTGTTATGCTTTGTATAAGGTAATAACTTAATGTTATTCCTATAAAAAGGGAAACCAGACCGAATAGTATAAAGAGCTTATCAACATGAGAATGGATGGCACGTATTCGATCTCTTGCTTGATCCGACAATTTTAGCAATACCTTCCCTTCATCTTTTAGGTCATTTTCCAGCCCCCTGCTAAAAAGGTCCATTTCTTCCATATAAAAGCCGGCTTTATAGGAGTTTGTTTCCTTTGGGAATTCAAGGTCAAAAATTTCCAGGACCTTAATCTTAAATTCCGGCAGCTTTTCGTTTATCAGCAAAAGTTTGTTTTCTGCGTTTTTCAGGGCCTTTTCAGAATCCGGGTTATATTTATCTTTATTATTTTTGATTTGTCTTTTAAGGCTGTTCATTTTTACAATGAGGTTCTCATAATCCTCCAGAAATATCCTTTTCTCATCAATGTTTCCATGAATTAAATAATCATGGGGTCCCATCAAGTTCTGCTCAAATAAAATCCTTAATTCTTGAAATGAATCCTGAATTTTATCAGCAAATTCTCCTTCACCTTCCGCCTTGTGCACTTGATTCAGCCCCACCATTCCTGTTACAAAAAAACCGACAATCAAAAGGATTAAGCTGGTCGCCAGGAGTATTATCTTGTTTTTTATAGTCATATTTATCTTTGTCATTGAAGGTATCAAGCGATAAATGAATGCTTTTTTGGCCATAACCTATCTTTATCTTGTCTTGTTGAAATGGATTCTATCAGTCAATCATTTTTCTTAATTCATCAAACCGGCTATCATCAAGCTTAATAAAACCATAGCGTAAATCGCTGTTTAATCTTTCTTTTTTTTGTAAATCCAATTCAGGTATCTCAAGTAAGGCAGCGGCAATTTTTTCCATATCATTATCATCTATCCTGTTGGTGCAGGTAAAAACCCAGGTATTAATCGGGGCTGTTTGCGCAATATGGACTAATTGTGTAGTATCCAAGCCGCATTTTTTGTAAAAGACCGAATTTACGCAAATAGGGCATACCATTGTCCTTATGCAGCCTACATCCGCTTT
The DNA here is from genome assembly GCA_030625085.1 of Pseudomonadota bacterium. Taxonomy (GTDB): domain Bacteria; phylum SZUA-182; class SZUA-182; order DTGQ01; family DTGQ01; genus DAOURK01. The sequence goes on along the minus strand of DAOURK010000018.1, from coordinate 8,946 downwards.
TTTGTAAAAGACATCTAAAACAGTATCTTTGCATTTTTTGCCGAAACGATATTCAGCTAAGTCCTTCTCAATATCTATACCATTATCCATAAACAGTTTCCTGGCAGCTATCCATTTGGTGGCGGACCTTTGGGAACCAAATATTACCCTTTTGGCTTTTACATCATCGATGGTTTTAATCATACTATCCGCCCTTGCGATGATGCAGGCTGTCTCAAAAGGCTTATCTTTTAATTCACCCTCAAGGCCGGACGATCGGGCATAAATATAATTTTTATTAATAAAATCTTCTATTTCTAAATACACAACCGGATCTACAAATAGAAAATCCGCCTCCTGATTCTTTATCTTGTTCTTAAATTCTTTGAAGTCTTTTGGCTTATATAACTCTATTTCAAAACCTGTGCTTTTTTGCAGGTAATTTGCAAGATGATGATATTTAATAAACATCGAAGAGGGTTTGTGGTTGCGGCAGGTAATTAGTATAAATTTTTTTATGTTTTTGGCAAAGGCTTCATCTTTTTCCGTTGTTGATTGGGCAGGTTTATCCTGAGCATTATACTTGCTGCATCCGAAAAAACTCAAAGAGATAAAAAGGGCAAGGCCTATATATAGTGATGTTTTTACTATCCTAAAAAGGGATTTTTTTTCATTTTTTGAGATGTTAGTATTCATTTTGTAACCCGGATTTTTTGTTAACAATTGAATTTTTTCTTGAGTTACAAATTCGTTTCAACCTTTATCTAGTGCTTGGTTGCAAAAGTTAGCGATAACTAAATTGCCGAATCCTATAAATGATATAAGGCGAAAAAAGATTTTTTTGGACAGGCTTCTAAGCCAATATTATTGCTTATACTGTTCTGCACCATAGCCACAACTGATTATTTAGAAAGTATGGTTTCAACTTGAAATTTATAATGAACTAAAAAATATACCATAACAGATTATTCTTGCATGTTCATTTAATACTGTCAATTAAAATAAACTTTAAATAGGATTTTAATTAAAAAATATTTTTAAAATGGAACAATCAATTGATGTAACCGCTCAAATCCCTCTTCTGTCATCTCGACCCCTTTTTTGTCATCTCGAACGAATGTGAGAGATCTTAAGCCTATAAGATTGCTCGTCGCTAACACTCCTCTATTAGCCAGTTTAAGGTTATTTTGCAAACCTCTGAAATATTTGCAGAACCACTGAAATAACAGAAAGCTTATGTCAAAAATAGTATGAAAGAAATATGAAAGCCTGGAGACAGAAAAAGGAGGGGAAGTGAATGATCACTTATTTTGTTTTGTTGATGTTGTTCGAATTGTTCGGCCTAAAAGTCGGTCTAAAAGAATGAATATTTTATCTGGTAATCGTATCTTTAATAGTATATGATGGCCAATATTTTAATAAAATAGAAATTTTTATTTGAAGGGCATTAATGGGCATTAATGGGTATGAGTGTTGTCATAGCTGAAAATGTATATAAATCATATCTGGTGGGGGAAATAAGCGTTGAGGCGCTCAAAGGGCTTAATTTTACCATTGAACCCGCCTCTTTTGTCTCCTTTATCGGCCCTTCCGGAAGCGGGAAAACCACACTTTTAAATCTTATTGGATGCCTTGACAGACCAAATTCAGGAAATTTAACCGTAGTCGGCACCAATGTTTCAAATCTCAGCAGACGGCAAGCAGCCTCTTTTCGAGGGGAACATATTGGATTTATCTTTCAAGATTTTAACCTGATACCTATCCTTACTGTTTATGAAAATATTGAATATCCCCTTCTTATGGTGAAGAATACTCCTTCCGCAGAACGGCGAAAAAGGGTTTATGACCTTCTTGAGGCAGTTGGAATGAGTGAGCAGAAAGACAAATATCCGGATCAAATATCCGGGGGGCAAAAACAAAGAGTGGCTATAGCGCGCGCTCTGGTTGCTAATCCCAAGATTGTTCTGGCTGATGAACCAACGGCTAATTTAGATCATCATACTGCTTATATGATTATCAATGTCATGAAAAAAATGAAAGATAAATTGGGGACAAGTTTTATCTTTTCTACTCACGACCCCAAAATTGTTGGAGAGGTTGAAACAATCTATACACTTGAAGATGGAAAATTATCCAATGGGTAAGGCGTATAAATTGGATAAAAAGGGTAAATTGTATAAATTGGTTAATTAGGCACTTAGTTCTGAATTTCGTGTTTTTTATGATAGAAAATTTTAATACCTTTTTGGCGTTGTCCTGGTTAGCTAATTAAAGGGCAAGAATATGTTTGATCTATTTAAAATAGCCGTGAGAAATCTTATTCGATATAAAAGAAGGACATTTCTTACCGCATCATTAATTGCTATTGGCGTAATATTTGTCCTGGTTTTTATTTCTGTTTCGGGGTCATTCAAAAATTTAATAATCGGCCAAGTAACAGATTCCATGCTCGGGCATATGCAGATTCACCGGAAGGGTTACGTGGCTTCTTTAGATAGCCTGCCGCTTACCATGAATTTAAAACCAAAGGCCGTCGAAAAGGTCGAAAACGTACTGAAGCCGATGCCTGAAATAGAATGCTATTCGAAGAGAATTAAATTTGGCGGAATGTTCAGCAACTTTGTTGAAACAACAAATATCAGGCTTAATGGCGTATGGCCTGAAAAAGAGTTCAAAACTGTGCCCCTCCTTCAGTCAAGAATCGTCAAAGGAGATAAGGGAATAAAAAAGGGGGAGATCCTGATTCCTGAACTTATTGAAAAAGGCATGAAGGTTAAAATAGGTGACAGCGTTGTAATTATTGCCACCAATCAAGACGGATCAGTGAATGGAAAACAATTCAGGGTTGCCGGTGTACTTGAGAGCGCTACCGGTCCGGGGGGAAGGGATGGGTATATTCATATTGAGGATGCCAGGGATATCTTGAGAATGGAGGAGATGGAAATTAGCGAAATTGCCTTGCGGCTTCGTGATTTCAGCAAGCTTCACCAAATATATGCCTCTCTTCAAAGCAGCTTATCATCACAACGTAATTCAAAGGGAAAACCTGTCTTTGAGGTACATACCTGGGAAAAACTTTCTCCTTTTTATAATATATCCAGGATGATAGATCTCATGACCTTTTTTATAAAACTCATGCTCATAGCCATCGTTCTGGTAAGTATCATGAATGTAATGATTATGGCCGTTTATGAACGAATAAGAGAAATCGGGACCATTGCGGCTATAGGCACCATGCCGGAAAAGATTCTTTCCATGTTTATCATCGAAGGATTTTTTCTTGGAATTTTTGGGACTGTATGCGGGATTGTTCTGGGAACGGTAAGCGTTTATGTTATCAATATCATGAAGGTCTCCTTTGATTTTGGCAGAAATACCGGGCTGATTCTTTCACCAAGCATTAAGGTGTGGGATATTCTGGTTATCTCGGCCATAGTAATAGTGGTTTCCATAATAGCCAGTTTTCAGCCTGCGTTTAAGGCATCCAGGATGGAGCCAATTGAGGCTCTGCGACATGTATGATGAAGCGAGATTAGCCGGCAACTTGTTTGCCTCAACTTATTTATCATTTTAATCCCATCATTTTTTTTCGTAGCGCAGGGCTTCAGCCCTGCCAATTTTTTTTTTATGATGGGGTTAGCAGGGCTAAAGCCCTGCACTACGCTTTTGTCTGAATATCGATTATGAAATTATTTTTATGAAAAGCTATAGAATTGATGAGGAAATGAGATGGCGTTACATTTTCCAATGAAACAGTCTTGGCTCTTCGAGCCACCACGAATTATGAAAATTTTATTTTCCAAAGTGTTATATAGTTATTTTCGGAACAAAAAAATGGTTTTTTGGATGAGTCTAGCGTGTATGGGGGTATTATTATGTCTACCCAACTCTGTTGCCGCTCAAGAGGTAGACGGCAATATGCTCTTACAGCAAACTGTTGTCGCCCAGGACATTGACGGCAATAAGCTCTTGGAACAAGTTGATAAAAATCTCAGCCCGCAATCTTATGAGTCTTATAAAAAACTCATCAATATTGAGCCTGATGGGAAAAAGAAGGAATTTATTCTTTTTACCATTAAAAAGGGGAAAGATAAGGTAGCCGCCTTATTTTTATCACCTGCAAGCGAGGAGGGAAGAAGCACCCTAAGGCTTGGTGATAATATGTGGCTTTATATCCCCAATGTAAGAAAACCTATTAGAATAACCAGTCTTCAATCGGTTGTCGGCGGGGTATTTAATAATTCGGATATCTTGCGGCTCGATTACGCAACAGAATATAAGGCCATGCAGGTAGAAAAAAGAGATAATGAATATCTGCTGCACCTTAAAGCCAAAACTAAAGGTGTTGCCTACGACACATTAAAGATGTGGATAAATAAAGATACAATTTTACCCACTAAGGTTGAATGCCTCACTGAAAGCGGCATGCTTATAAAAACTCTTTATTTTAAGAACATCAAGGACTTTGATGGAGACATCACAAGGCCGTCGGTCATAGAAACCGACAGTCCTCTATACAAAGGGCATAAATCAGTAATCATATTTGCCAAGATGAAAAAAAGAAAATTTAACGATGAAGTATTCACCCAAACGTTCATGCCTAATTTGGGATCATTACGATAATCATTCCTCACAAAACACCTCATAACTATATTATGGAATATCCCATGGGACACCTCATGAAACACCTTATGAAACACCTCATAACATAAATAACATAATATGCAACATCTCAGGGAACACCTTATAAAACATCTCATAACCACACTGTTTTTGCTCGCCCTTTTTCTTCCCTTGAGCTTGACCCGGGCTGAAGAATACTCCTTTGATTTAGCAGAAATAGAAAAAAAAGCATGTCAATTCGGCGGTTACATTGAATTTCGTCCCCTCCTCTATGGCCTTGATAAGGATGCATCCCTTTATAAGCTGAAGCTTTATAACCGGAATAAAGAAAATGTACATGATGAATATAATGTTACTCTTCAGATCAACGCGAGTTATGAAAAAGGGAAGGCCAAGCTGTATACCAAATTAAACACCACTATTACCAATTCCTATCTTGGGTGGGATGATGATACAGCGCTCTACGAAGGCTATCTGTCTTTAAAGTCTTCCTCATCGGCGCTTTTTTTTGATATAGGGAAAAAGACAGTAAAATGGGGGAAGGGATATGCCTGGAATCCGGCGGCCTTTGTTGATAGAGCAAAAAATCCCGACGACCCCGAGCTTTCCATGGAGGGCTTTATCATAGCCTCGGTTGATTATATAAAAAGTTTTTCCGGACCCCTGCAAACCTTTTCCTATACTCCTGTGATAGTCCCGGTGTATGAACATATTAATGAAGATTTCGGGAATATTGATCATATTAATTTTGCTCAAAAGATATATCTTCTCTTCTACGACACAGATATTGACCTTATGGCTTTAACAGGCGCCAGCAAGACTAGCCGCTTTGGCCTTGATTTTTCCAGAAATGTAACCTCAAATTTTGAGATTCATGGTGAATTTGCCCTGATTAATGATTTTCAGAAGGGAATTATAACCAGCGATGGAATTGAGCATAAAATAAAAGATGATACCAAAAGTTATGTAATGGGTTTAAGATATCTCACAGAATCAGATACCACCATCATAGGAGAATATTATCATAATGGGACCGGATATAGTCAAAAAGAGATGCATGACTATTTTTCGTATATCAATAAAGCCTATGATAGTTACATCTCTTCAGGGGATGATGGCCAACTGAAAAAGGCATTACAAATTACCCCGGGAAACTTTGGGAAGCCAAATCCCATGAAGGATTATCTTTATCTGCGTTTGAGCCAAAAAGAACCATTGGATATCCTGTACTTTTCTGCCGCCCTCACTACCATCTATAATCTTGTTGATGAAAGCTGTAGTCTTTCACCCGAGGTGCAGTATCAACCCTTTACTAATCTGGAATTAATGTCAAAGCTGACCATTCTCACTGGCGAGGGGAAAAGTGAGTTCGGGGAAAAACGCAATAATTGGAAGCTGGAGTTCAGGGCCAGGTATTATTTTTAAGGCAAAGTAAGTAATAGCTCATCTTTATATAGTCCCGCCAGTCGTTTAATCAAGCATTTATTCCGATGTTACTAGAAGCCTGTCTGAAAGTTCATCAACCTTGTCATTTCGAGCGGAGCGAGAAATTTTATCGTATTGAAAAGAAAATTTTTTTAGATTTCTCGTCATGGTTGAAATGGTAAAAAAAAGATTTTTCCGGACAGGCTTTGAGAAAATAAGACTGAGGTAATGGACGCAGTTTATTTTTTACTGCTGCCCTCATTCATGATGAGAGTGGTTTTTTTAAGGAGACGCAATAGATGAGGTTTCCTATCCGATGGAAAATGATGCTTTTTATATTGCTGCCCATCAGCTTTGTCTATTTTTTACTCATGGCCTTTAATATACATACGATGAAAAACTGGGTTACTGTTGAAATAGAAGAGAGGATGGTTGAACTGACATCCGGTTATGCAGATCAGTTTGACGGCTATCTGCGTGAAGTATCTCAAATAGCAAAATCCACGGCTACTTTTATCGAGAATAGGCCAAATATAACTTCAGAACAAATTTTTGCCCAGCTACGTTCTAATGTTCAGCAAAATAAATTGGTTTATGGCGCGGCTATGGGGTTTGAACCATATCAATATGAAGCCGGACTTCGTTTGTTTGCACCCTATATATATAGAGAAAAAGAGGGATTGATGCAAATGGATATTGGGGTTGAAGGTTATGATTATACGCAACCTCAATGGAAATGGTGGAATAAACCAAAATTGCATAATAAGGCTGTATGGACTGATCCTTATTTTGATGAAGATGCCGGTAACATACTTATGTGTACCTATTCCGCGCCCTTTTACCAAGAAGGTAAATTTTGGGGAGTCACAACTGTTGATATACCCCTTGAATCATTGAGGGAATTTGTGGATATACAATTGAAAGAAGATATGGTGTTTGCCGTGGTAACAAAAAGAACAGGAACTTTTGTGTTTAGTCCCGATCCTAACCACATCATGAAAGAATCTGTTTTTCAATTTATTGAACAATATGGTCGAGCAGATGTTATTGACCACGTAAAAGCAATAACTTCAGCAAAGATGGGTATAGGCAAGCTGAACAATGAAGAGACCAAAAAAGTTGAATGGTTTTGTTATGCCCCCATAAAGTCGGCTGAATGGAGTTTTATTGTGAAGATACCGCAGGCTAAGGCATTGGCAGTTGTCCGGAAGCAAATAAAAATGAATGTAAATATTTTTATTCTTGCTATGGGTTTGATTATTTTCAGTATATGGTGCGTATCTGTTCTTATATCAAAACCGATTTCTCAGCTTGATGCGGCAGCCAAAAAAATAGCAAGTGGAAATTTAAATGTCAAGGCTGTGGTGAAAAGCAACGATGAAATTCAAACTTTCGCTGATACATTTAATAAGATGACGTGTAACATTCAAGAGCGCTTAAAAGAATTTATGTGTTTTTATAATATCTCAGTAATTAGTGATAAAGCAGGCGAAAAGTTAGAAGATATTTTCAGCCATGTTGTTACCCTTATACCTCAAGGATGGCAGTATCCTGAAATTACATGCTCGAGAGTTCAAATAGACCACAGGCAATATAATACAGATAATTTTATCTCTACTGAATGGAGGCAGTCAGCGGATATTTTTGTCTATGGGGAAAAAAAGGTTTTGTTGAGGTTTGTTATTTAAAAGAAAAGGTTTCTTGTGATGAAGGGCCGTTTTTTAAAGAAGAGAGAAATTTAATAAACGTAATTGCTGAAAAACTTGGCAAGGTGATTGAAAGAGATATGCTGGAAAAGGAATTAGAACAAGCTAAAATTACAGCCGAAACTGCGAGCCGCACCAAAAGTGATTTTTTATCTAATATGTCTCATGAATTAAGAACTCCTTTGAATGCGGTCATTGGTTTTTCGGAAGTATTAAGGGATGAAGCCTTTGGCCCCTTGAATGATAAACAGAAAGAATATATAAATGATGTCTTAGAAAGCGGCAAACATCTGCTTTCCCTCATTAACGATATTTTGGATCTCTCCAAAGTTGAAGCAGGCAAAATGGAGCTTGAACTGAGTGAATTTGATTTGAGATTATTTCTTCAAAATTGTCTCACCCTTATCAAAGAAAAAGCAATGAAACATAGTATAACACTTTCGTGCGAGGTAGCTGATGATATTGTATCCATAACTGCTGACGAAAGAAAAATGAAACAAGTTATTTTTAATATCCTTTCTAACGCCACCAAGTTTACTCCCGATGGAGGAGAAATAGGAATTCTGGCCAGGAAAGAAAATAAAAATGAGGTGCTCATATCAATTCGTGATACAGGTATTGGTATAGAAGAAAAAGATAGGGGTAAAATTTTTTCCGAATTTGAGCAGATAGACAGCGCTTATTCCCGCCAATATGCAGGTACAGGTTTAGGTATGCCGCTTACAAAAAAACTTATTGAACTTCATGGAGGCAAAATTTGGTTTGAAAGTAAAGGGGAGGGTAAAGGAACAACATTTTTTTTTACTCTTCCTATGCGAGCAAAAATAAACGTATGAGCTTTATCAACTCGTAAAAAGTCTCTTTAACGTGTCATTTCGAACGAACGTGAGAAATCTTTATTGCACAAGATGCTAAAAAATATAAGATTTCTCCCTGAAATCGAAATAACACGTGTCGTTGTAAGGGTATATTCCTTACAAAATTTTTAACAATCCCATAAAAAGGCAAATCATTTCTTAAAAAGGAAGAAATATTTGTACTTTTCTAAATTTTGCGCTATTACTATTCGATATAAAAAAGCAAATTCCTGGTATATATCTTCCGCCATTTGTTAGCATATACCGGAGAAATGAGCGAAGAAATCAAGATAGTCGAAGATGCGATGTATAACTACACTTTGTTCGATTATCTTCGCGCATAGCCCTCCTTATCC
>DAOURK010000074.1 GCA_030625085.1 Pseudomonadota bacterium | reverse complement strand
TATTTATTGTTTTATAAATTAAAATTTGAGGGTGGGTAAATCTTAATTTGACATTATCACACAGGGTTATTTCATAAAATGCGGTCAAATAATCTGAGACTAATAGAGCCAATTTGAGTTAAATATTGTGAGACATAGGAGCTACTACAGTCAGGTCTGAAGTGTCGCTGGGCAATAGATTATTTAGATAATTTCGAGGGCCACCTGTCGGATCAACTGAAACGACAGAATGTGCGCCACTTGTCCAGTCAGCAGCACTGCAGGCAACCACTGCTGTTTGAATCGTCGTTGAGTATGCTAAGTTAACAGTTCCGGCAAACAGCATTATAAAGATAAATATAAACAATAAGCTGGTTTTGGATATTTTTTGCATGGCAGTTTCTCCTTGTAATAAATATGATTTTAGGTTGATTAAGGAAATCCTTGTGATTTCTCCTCATATAAAAAAGGTTGTTTTTATTATTTGAAAGTATATTTTAACTCGCTGTAATAAGACCTTCCGGGTAATGGATATCCATTAAAATCTTCATAGCGCTCGTTTCCAAGATTTTTTGCTTCAAAAGTGAAAACAAATGAATGATAAAGTAAAGATATACCGGCATTGATCTCTCTCTTATCTTCTGCCTTAAGCAGGTTGGCTGTATCATAATATATATTTTTTTCGATCTTTTCTTCACAGTATAGCTTGAATATTTTATATAATGCCTCGATCTTTCCCATGTAAGAAGTTTCAAACCTTCCGGGTAATTTTTTCAAGTTAAATGCCTTGATTTGATGAAGGTTTTTTGTGTCTTGCCAGGTAGCATTTCCCACAAAGCGCATCATTTTAAAAAAATAGAGATTAAGGTCTGCCTCAAATCCTTCAATTTTTGATTGAGAAATATTTACTGATTTCCCCACTCCTCTGGCATCATACACACGCGTAATAAGATCGTCTGCCTAGCTACTAAAATAGGCTGCTTTAAAGAGAATTTTTTTAAGTATTTCATTCGAAGTGGGGTAATTTATTTCCACGCCCACATCGAAGTTTATCCCTCTTTCTGTTTTCAGGTCTTCATTTCCGAGAAAAAAGCCGCGGTCTCCGAACAATTCAAAAAAAGAAGGCACACGTGTGCAGCGGGCAATGTTTGTTTTTAAGGTCCACCACTGATGAGGGGAATATTTTAAGCCGATTTGGGGGCTGGGATAATTCCTTTTTTTGGATAGTCCCTCAAGGGGAAAACTTTTGGTACTTAGAGCATTTTTAAATTCATCCTGAATGAAGGTGTAGCGAAAAGCCGGGGTGATGATCAGCGAGTAATTAAATAAACTAAGGCTGTCTTGAAGCCCTAAAGAAAAAGTATCGCGCACACTGTTATTTGGATTGCTTTTTTTAAGAAAGTCTTTGATTTTATATTCCTCATGCTGCACATTGAATAGAAAATTCAATGTATTTTTTTTTGTCAACCAGTCAAGATAAAAATGCGCCTCCTTACGTCTTGTTATATATTTACTGTGCTGCTTACCCAGGCCGATGTGCCCTTGTCTGTCATCATATTCTTCTTCTTTCAATAAATGGCTAAGGCTGGTTAAGATATTAAAGTTATAAGGGCCGATGTTATCAAAAGTAAATTTTAATGTAGAAATATTCCTTCCGGTGTTCAAGGATGTTTCGGTTTTTTGGCTATTATTCCAGCTTGGTAGACCTTGATTTTTCGAAAACCACTGATGAACTAAATCTCCCCGGACATCATTGGTAAAATCAAATCCTAATTTACAGAGAATATTTTTCTGGTCAATTTGTGCATTGTTTCGCTTCTGCCAAATATCATCTTCTTTATTCCATTCTGTTCCCCTCTCATTAAGGAAGGGAAAGTCATTATCACTGAACAGATAATCGCCGGAGATTAAATAATCTCCTCGACCTGGTTTATTATTGATGAATCCGGATATTTTCCTGGTATTGAATGAACCACATCCTGTTTGAAAAATCGCTTTTAATCCCTCGTGGGATCTTAATGTGCGAATATTGACCGCTCCGCCGATAGAGGCATTACCAAAATTGAGGGGAGTTATACCACGAAAAATTTCAATAGACTCAACATCTGAGAGTGATATCATGTTTAGGTCTACTCCTCCTCCTGAGGCATCATTGAGGAGAATGCCATCCCAAAAGACCATCACCTGATCACCGGAAGAGCCGCGTAATGATACGGTGGAAAAACTCCCTAGTCCACCGGTCTGTCTTACCTGAAGCCCGACTTCCTTTTCAATCACTTCAGAGAGATCTTTAATCTTCCCTTCAAACATATCGCGTTGTATTACCGAGAAAAAGGCAGGGGTTTGATATGTGTCTACATCACCTGTTTGATAATTTAATTTTGGCCTTTCAGCGGATATCACTATTGCATCTAAGACCAGCCTTTTTATAGGTTTATTTGAATTTTTAGCAAAAACAACAGATGGAAATAAAATGTGTGCATTAAATGTAAGGAACAAAAAGATTATTATTTTTTTCACATTTTTATTCCTTTTCTATTTTTCCCTTCTTTATTTTTTTCTTCCTCAGAAACGATTAATACATAAGGTTTAGAGGAAATAGGATTTTTTTCGATAACCACTACTGTTTTATAGACTTCCTCGATAATGCGATAATCCAATACCTCTTCAGGCGAACCGGATGCATGGATTCGGCCTTCATTAATGAGCACTAAGCGCCGGCAGTATTCACTGGCTAAATTAAGGTCATGCAGAACAATGATTACAGTGAGTTCTAACTCTCGATTTAGCCTTTTTATCAAATCTAAAATTAACACCTGATGGGTTATATCAAGATGGGCTGTAGGCTCATCTAATAAAAGGAGTCGTGGTTCTTGAGCAAGAGATCGGGCAATGAGGGTAAGCTGCCTTTCTCCGCCGCTGATTTCCTCTAAAATGTTATCCTTTAATCTCAAGGTGTCAGTTAAGGCCATGCATTTGCGGGCGATCTCAAAATCCTGTTTTGTCTCTAAGAACTGGAATTTTTTAAAGTGGGGAATTCTTCCCAAAAGCACAAATTCTTGGACACTCATGGCGCCTGAGTTGAGATTTTGAGGCACCACGGCTATTTTTTGAGCCAATTCCTTAATGCCCATTTTCCAGATATTTTTCCCTTCAAGAAAAATCGTCCCTTCCTCGGGTTTTAAGACGCGAGTTACCGCCCTGAGAAATGTTGTTTTCCCTGAGCCGTTTGGCCCGATTATGCCAACAAGATCGCCCTTGTTCACCTTAAGGTTGATGTTCTTTAAGATGCATTTTGAATCGTATTTACAGGCGAAATTTTTTACTTCAAGCATAGTTAGATAACTACCTTTTTTTTCGTTAAGGCGTAAATAAAAAGGATGCCGCCTATTATGCCGGTGATTACTCCCACTGGTAATTCCATAGGGGCAATAATGATTTTGGCTATGGTATCACAGAAGATTAAAAAACTTGCTCCAGCCAAAAATGAACTGATTAAAAGAATCCGGTGGTCACCGCCAACAATCATGCGCATAAAATGAGGGACGACCAGACCCACAAATCCGATTATTCCGGTTACAGAAACACTGAAGCCGGCAAGTAAGGATGCCAGAATAAAAAGTAATTTTTTGGTTCTTTCTATATTGATCCCCAAATGCAAGGCTTCTTCTTCTCCCAAAGAAAACGCGTTGAGATCAAAACAGAAAAAATAAGAGGCAATTAAGCCACCGACAGACAACCAAAGCGCTAACTTAATAAGCAGCCAATTGGGTTCCTCCAAAGAGCCCATTATCCAAAATACAATCCCTTGAAGATTTTCGGTGTGCGAAACAGCCATCATAAGCATGATGAAAGATGAGGAAATAAAGCTTATCATCACACCTGTAAGGAGCAAACCCTGAATTTTGACAACACCTTTTCTTAGGCTCAGAAAATAAATCAGGAGGATAACAAAACCGGCCCCTAAAAAACCGGAAACAGGTAATGTTAAAATACCATAGGTCAAATGGAGGTTGCAAACCATATTCAAACATACTCCTATGGCAGCTCCACCGGAAATGCCAAGGGTATAAGGCTCAACCAGAGGGTTGCGAAACATTCCCTGCAGTATAACGCCGGCCAGACTGAGCGAACCTCCCACAGCTAAACCCAAGAGAAGGCGAGGTAGACGAATATCGAAGATGATGCTGTATTCGGGAGTGCCTCTTCCCTTGAGGATGTAAAAACCGATTTTTTTAAGGGGGATGGAGGCCGGCCCTATGATTAAGGAAAAGATGCTTATTGCCAAGAGTGTGAGGCTACAAGCGACTATGATTAAGGACCAGTGAATTAATTTTTTATTCATAAAGAGTGTAAAATTTTAGCTAAGGTTTGTAAATTTTCCACAAAGCTTATGGGTGTTGGGCTACAAACGCTAAAGGAATCAAAGAGGTAAATTCTGTCATTTTTTACCGCGTTTATTGTTTTAAATGTTTGCCAGGTTTTTTTTTTTCTTCTCCAATAATTCCCATGGTGGCAATAATAATTACATCAGGATTGTCTGTTAAAACCTTTTCTCTCGAATAGAGTGTATTTTTAATCTCGCGGGTGATATTGATTCCCCCGGCTAATTCAATAAAGTCATTGAGAAAACCATCTTTATTTACAGTAATTAAGGGATTGACTCCAAGCTGAAAAAAAACCCTCGGTTTTGGTAACCCATCAATTTGATGGTGTAAAGATTGAATTTTGCTCTTGATAGTATTGATGATTTTTTCTGCGTTATTTTCTTTTTTGACCAAGGAACTTAACTTGAGAAACTGACTGCAAATATCATTGAAATTTTTGGGTATGGGTAAGGCGATTACATTAATGCCTAAATTTTTTAATTTTTTTTGTGCCTTAGGATCAGTTAAAGGCGCTGTTAAGACTAAATCCGGTTGAAGAGAGAAAACCTTTTCCAAATTGATGTCCATTACTGTACCGATTTTTTCTTTCTTTTTTGTTTCAGGGGGCCTTTGGCAATATACCGTGCATCCGATCAACTTATCCTCTGCACCTAAGAGGTATATTTCTTCAGTTAAGGCCGGATAAAAAGAAATGATGCGTTGCGCATATGTTTGTTTTGCCTGGGCAAAAGAAACTTTGGGGGAAAGTAGTAATAGTCCGGTAATCAACACGGTGAAAAAGATTTTTGTTAGCGACTTTTTCAGATTGCCTAAAAAATTAATAAGTGGTTGATTTACCATAAATCCATTTAATTCATTTAGTCCCTTAACTCCCTTAAATCCATTAAGTATTTGCATGTATTCTTTCTCTCCAGTCCAAAACATAACCACATATTCTGCAATGAAAATGATTTTTTTTTATCCCTGTGCCACAACCGGGGCAGATGTCTTCATCGAATTTGGGTTTTGGAATTTCTCCCATAACTTCTCTGTATATCCGGTAATAGTAAAAATGCTCTTTATTAAAGAATTGTATCGGGAAAGGATTATTGTTAAATTCGTGGTCAGATACTTTATCGGAAATGATCCGGCGAAGACTGCTCATGCCGGAACCGCACTCTAAAGGTCTCTTGCTTTGCCATATAATATTCCCGGGCAGAAGGTCCTCAAAGGCCTTGCGCAAGATCCATTTTCCCCAGACTTTGCCATTATATCTTTTTATCTTTAGGCCGGGGGGTATCTGTAAAGCAAAATTTATAACCTCTTTGCTCATAAAGGGTTGAATTATTTTAATCCCCAAAAAATTACCGAGTTCATTGGAGCTAAAATTCATCTTTTCTGCAATGCGTTGAATATATGCCTCCAAATCATCCATCTCTTCCATAAAGGAATACCCGCCAAACAACTCGTCGCTTCCATCACCGGTCCCTATTTTATCTATACCCAATTTTTTGGCGGACCGAAGGCCGAAGTAAACTACTAAATCATTGGGGATAGCGGGATCAAAAGATTTAAGAATTTTTATTACCTCGGGGATGGCATCTATGGCCTCATCAGGATCTACCTCCCTGTGAAAATGTTCTATATTGAGGTGCTTGGCCAATAACCTGGAATAATGAATATCCTCTCCTTTTGATTCCAAGCTTACTGTAATCCCTGTAACCTTTGGTTTAATGACAGCCATAAGGGAAGTATCCAGTCCTCCCGAAAAAAGAAGACCTCGATAATTATTTTTTTTAACCGCCTCAAAAAGTGTTTCTCTGAGATTTTTTTTCAGGTTCACGCAATTTTCTCCTGATTAAAATGGCAAAAAAAAATCCTTAAGCCTTCTTTTAAGGCTTAAGGATTGCACCCTGATTTACTTCATCCTTCCGCGTGGACAGAAGCCATCTTTAATCTTTAAATGACTTTTCTTTTTATACAGGCAGGTCTTCTGGCTCGGGCATCATTCTAATCACTTCGCCTTCCCACCCTTATTTTAAAGGGCAGTGGCATCCTGAAGCTTTCGTCCACCCACACAGCGGCGGGACCGCACTCGTTTTTAACGAGTTTCCCTTTTTATCCTGATGTTTTCAGGAACCTGTATATTATGTTATACTTTATTAATATACTACAAATATTAAAAGAAAGTCAAGAATTTTTTGGGCGTTTTGAACAAATTCAATATGGGATCACTTATACATCATTCATACAATCTGATACAAAACCTGTTCCTTAAGATGATAAGAATTCGTTTTTTAAAGGATAAGGTATTACAACAAAATTTAGAAAAAATGTAGTTATTTTTCATTTTAAAGAAACGATTTTGAATAGTTGCCCATAATAGCGGGCCATTTGGAAGGATTTTTCGGGTATGTGCCGGCAAATGGCGGCGATGAAATCTTCGGCTGCATAGACCACAAAATATTTTACAATTTTATCAGGACCAAACATCACGAACGATTTTTTTAAATAAGGACACTGAAAGGATTGTTGTCTTAACCAGCTTCTGAGCTTGAGTAAAATCCAAATCTCCTGTAATGAAAAATTCCGCGTTAGAGGCCAAAGCACATGCAAGAAATTTAGCATCCTTCTGATCACGTGGGAATTCTATATCGATGTCAACCTCAACCATAGTCGTCAGTTTTTCAATTACATCGAACCACTTTACCAATAATGCCTGGGGAAAGCCAAATTTATCTCGCTGAAGAACCCCTTTGTATTCTTCTAAAATCACTTGGGAAACGATCCATTCAAAATCCGGATTTTGGGCAACGAAGAGAATTACTTCTTCCGGATCTCTATCTTTGAGAGCCGCTGATACCAATACATTAGTATCGATAATTACCTTCATCGTCCTCTCCGGTACGCCTTGACTTCTGCTGCAATATCTTCTTCGGTTATCGTTTGTGCTTGAGGTAATCTTTGAGTAGTTTTAAACAAGGTTTTTAACTCCTTTATACGGGTATCTTCGCCATTTTCTGCGGCGAGCAATACAACTTCAACTCTTTGGCCGGCACGAAAAGGAACATCAGGCAGGACAACATGTTTTGGGTCCTGAATTATAAGATAAGTCTTATAAGCTTTCATACAGGTTCTCCTCATGTAATTGGTTGTATGGGGATTAATTATAATCTGCGTTGATCAAATTAATGTTTTGAAATAATGGGGTTTTTATCATGACACCTATATGATAAAAAGCTCATTTTAATGTAGAGCGATTTTTTAGAAATAATTCTATCGTTAGTACAGTAATAATTGAACGCTAAAGCTTACCTGATAATTCATATATGTTCCAAAATTACCATACCTTTGTAGGAATATCAATTATATTTTCTTTTTAGTTTTTAAAGCCAGAGGTAATCATCCTGATAAATGGCAAATATTCATTTTTAATTGACAATGCTGCAGGGCTAAAGTCCTACGCTACTTTTGTCTGAATATTGCTTATGAAGCTATGTTTCTCTCCTGGGCGAGTAAAGTGTCGATTTCGCCAAAATTAGCAATTCCGACAATTTCTGTTATTCTGTTATGGCCCATACACTTAATTTATGTTTATTCATTAAGTTTGCCCTGTTGACGTAATTTTTGTTTGACTGATTCAAAAGATTCTCTTGGTTCATCATCTCTTGAGTGGGCTATCAAAGTATCATAAAAATTTTTCCGGATTTTTCTATGTTTTTTTAAATTTATTACGCGAGTAATAAGTGTAGTATTTAAATTTTTGGCTATATTTATATGGTGGTTGACCCAGGGTTGGATTTTTTCAAAGTGGCCTTCGGCTGGGACTATCCGGCCTGGTTTAAAATTATAACATACCGGCTGGTAAAGCTGAGGATTATTGAAGCACAATCGGATGTCGTAAAATTTCTAATGCTTATTTCAATATAGTAAGCATTGGCGTGAGCATTAACTTAGCATATTTCCCTTCTATTTTAATTTATCTAAGCCCTTCAATCTATCTAAAGAAGATAGATCTAAGAAGGAATTCAATGCCTTATTGTTGAAAACATTGACAGGAAGAATATTTGAATTTATAATCATTATTAATTAATATAATAAATATTAAAATTTATGTTAGATTAAGGAATAAAATGATTACACTACCCTGGTATCGAAAGTGAACTGCTACTTACCCGCTTCCAAAAGCCTGCGGTTTGCGGCCTGGGTGATGTCAATCGTTTGGTGTTATTAAAAATGTGTAAACTTTTTAACTGGAAAAGATTTTGGTGCCCCCGTTCTGGTAAGATAAGCTTAAATGACAATGGATTTCTATTAGACCCTGAATCGGAATATGCTCACTATTACAACGAAGATGTTGTGGCATTTGAAAAGATTCAGGATACCCCTTGTCTTATATTGCTCGGTGAACCTGGATCTGGTAAAACCACAAACCTAAATTCAGAAATCAGTACTCTTCAAAATCAAACCAAGGGAAAGACAGACGTCCTTTTTTACAAAAACTTAAATGAATATGGAGATGAGAGCAGATTAATACGAGAGATATTTGAATCTCCGGTGATCCACAAATGGCTGAAAGGCCAACACCATTTGCATTTCTTTTTGGATAGCTTTGACGAATGCCTCATAGAAATCCCGACCCTTCCTGCAATATTTCGCAATCGTATCAATTGGTGGAAAGATAATGTGGCCCGCTTTAGCTTACGCATCTCATGCCGAACCGGAGGTTGGCCGGAAACATTATCGGATGAATTTTCGGCCATTTGGGGCAAAAAAAAAATTGGTGTTTATGAACTAACACCACTTCGACGAAAAGATGTGATTAAGGCGGCGAAAGCTTATGGTTTGGATGTCCAGGCTTTTAATGAGGCCATCGAAAATAAAGAAATCCAGCCTTTAGCTATAAACCCGTTATCACTGAATTTTTTACTGAATGAATTTAAGAATAATCATCATTTGTCTCATACTCGCTCTGAGCTATTCCTAAGAGGATGTGTGCATCTCTGCACCGAAAATAATCCGGACCGAGAATTTTCAAAACGAACAAATTTGCTTTCACCGTCACGGCGTTTAGCCTTGGCATCTCGAATTGCCGCAGTCATGATTTTCTGTAACCGCTCTTCAATAGTTACAAAATCGAATATTTTCGAGCTTGATGAATCAATGCTGACTATTTCGATGTTCCAGGAAGGCGAAGAATCTACCGGCAACTATACTTTTAGTTTTACTGAAAGTGATTTGCAGGAGACTGTCAAACAAACTGCCCTATTTTCCGGTAGAGGGCCCAATCGTTTTGGATTTGCGCATCAGTCATACGCTGAATTCCTTGCGGCAAGATATCTGGCTTTGCATCAGCTAAGTATTTCACAAATCAAATCATTAATTCAAATATCAAACGATTTTGACATAATGGTAATTCCTCAATTGAAGGAAACGACCGCATGGTTGAGTTCAATTATACCGGAAATGGTCCAAGAAACCATTAAAACTGACCCTCAAGCAATTTTATCCGGTGATATCGAAAGCTTGGAGGTTAAATTCCGTAGAGATTTAGTTGAGTCTTTGCTTAATCAATTTGAGCAAAAAAAAATATTAGATTCAGATTGGGGGCGTTACATACAATACCAAAAGCTTAAACATCCTGAGTTGGCTTCACAACTAAAACCCTATATTGAAGACAAGGAAAAACATTTTCTTGTAAGACGGGTAGCTGTCAATATTGCCGAAGATTGTGAAATTAAGGAGATTCAGGATTTATTAGCAGACATTGCGTTAGATGATGCAGATGCTATCCATATTCGAGATCAGGCAGCACATGCAGTGGTCCAAATTGCTGATGATAATACTCTATTACGTCTTAAGCCACTTGCTATGGAATTACAGCCGGAAGATAAGGATGACCAACTGAAAGGGTCTGCTTTACGCGCATTGTGGCCGAAACACCTTACCGCTCAAGAATTATTCGACAACTTGACACCTCCAAAACGATCAAATTTATTGGGAAGCTATGCTGGTTTTTTAATGGAGTTACCTAAACAACTAAAAGTTGAGCATTTGCCTTTCGCATTAAAATGGACCAAAAAAAATCTAATAGATGGAAGAAGTGTTCTCCGCCGTTATGAAAACCTTACAAAAAATATTTTATTCCAAGCATGGCACCACCTGGCCTGTCCGGAAATTTTGGAGGCCTATGCGGAAGCTATAATCCCAAGATTAGAAAATTATCTCAGCATCGGGCCTGCACCTCAAGGCGAGATTGACAAGCAAACGGTTCCTCCTTTGTCAGACGCAACAAGAAAAAATCTTATCAGAATCGTTGTCAAAAAAATTAAAAAATATAGAAAATATTTATTTGCTTCTGTAATGGACCAGCCCCGTATACTTTCTGATGACGATCTTGAGTGGCTAATTGAAGAATTAAATATAGAAAGCGATCAAGAACGAAAAAAAATTTGGGTTAAAATGATTCATGATATCTATAGGATAGATCGCTCCGACCATACGGATTTAATTCTACAAGCGATGAAGGATTGCCCCCCATTAGCTGAAAAATTTAAAAGCATTTTCGAAGCGGTCCCTCTTAATTCCCCACGCGCCCGAGAAATGCGAGAAAATTATGAGAAACACCAAAAATGGAAAAAAGAGCATGAGCAAAGGCAGGCTAAAAAAAAGAAAAAAATAACTCCATCTGTGTATGAACGAATAAAAACTTGTCTAAACAGATTTGAAGATGGGGATTCAAGCGGGTGGTGGCAGATGTGCCTGGAGATGACTCTTGAAGATACAAGTAAATACTATGGGGATGAATATAATGCAGATTTGATTAGCCAGCCAGGGTGGGAGGTATGTGATGATAATTTAAGAGAAAGAATTATTAAGGCAGGGGAAAAATACATTTTGGAAAATGATGCTGCTACTGACCATTGGTTGGGGACGAACACTTATTACCGGCCAGCTATGGCAGGCTATAAGGCCTTTATTTTGCTGAAAAAGATAGATCCGGCTTTTCTGAATAGTTTATCATCTGATGACTGGAAAAAATGGGCTGCAGTTATTATTTGCTATTCTGAAAGCACAGGGTTTGCAGGGCAGGATAAAACTTTTCTAACACTTATAAAGCAGGCTTATCTTCAAGCTCCTCAAGAAATTATTGATGCCCTCCTTGTATTGATTGACAAAGAAAACACAGAGCATGACCACCTTTTTTGTCTAAGTAAAATCAAAGATTGTTTGGACGAACGACTACAAAATGAATTATCGAAAAAAGCCAAAGATTCTTCGCTTAAGCAAGGCTGCTTTCAAGACATTCTTTTGTGCCTTCTCTCATTAAATCACAAGGAGACTCAAGAGTATGCGGAGTCATTACTGAAGGCCCCATTAAACATCGAATCACAAGAAAAAGCAAAAGCAGCCGCGTTGTCGTTACTTACCCAAGCCAAGGACGCGGGATGGGATGTTGTTTGGGCTGCTGTTCAGGCTGATAATGATTTTGGCAAAAACGTGTTTTTATCCCTAC
The DNA here is from genome assembly GCA_030625085.1 of Pseudomonadota bacterium. Taxonomy (GTDB): domain Bacteria; phylum SZUA-182; class SZUA-182; order DTGQ01; family DTGQ01; genus DAOURK01. The sequence continues at coordinate 10,213 of DAOURK010000074.1, read as the reverse complement.
CGGATAGCTTAAGATACCTCAAAACAAAAAGGCTACCAGAACGTATAGGTGAAAAAAACACTGCTGAATTGTTTATCTGGTTAAGCAAAAATTTCCCTAGAGATGAAGATCCTACATACGAGGGAGCCCATTCTGTTGTCCCACGTGAAAGCTTGGCAACCTATCGGGACAATTTATTATGTTTTTTAGAAAAACAGGGAAATGACGAAGCCATTAAATCTCTTGAGTACATTAAGCGAAAGTTACCTGAACTAGAGGATTTAAATTTTTATTTAATCAAGGCGCGTGAGAATGTAAGGCGAAAGAACTGGTCACCCTTAACCCCTGACGATTTTCTATTGTTTACAAAAAAATCTACTTCCAGATTGATACTTAATCCTGACCAATTAATAGATGCCTTGATTGAATCATTAATTCGACTTGAGAAGAAAATACAAGGCGAGACTCCAAATGCCATTTTTCTCTGGGATAGAATAACCAAAAATAAGCTTAAACCAAAATCTGAAAACGATTTTTCTGACTTTATTAAAACCCATCTAACTGAAGATTTAAAGCAAAGTGGGATTGTAGCTCTTCGTGAAGTAGAAATAAGAAGGAAACAAGGAGAAGGAGGGAACACCGGAGAACGGACTGATATATATGTGACCGGATTTGTACCTTCAAAGAATGAACACCTGACAGTAATCATTGAAGTTAAAGGATGTTGGCACAATAAAGTTAAAACAGCGATGAAAGATCAACTCTTGAATAGATATCTCAATGAGAGCGGTTGTGATCACGGCATTTATTTAGTTGGTTGGTTTCCCTGCAATCAGTGGGATGGAAGGGATACGAGAAAAAATAAAATATCTGCTAACAATATCAAAAAAGCAAGAAAGATTTTTGATGATCAGGCTAAGACATTGTCTTCAGATGGAAAAACAATAAAGGCCTGTATTTTAAACTGTGCTTTACGATGAAAATATTAAATCAAGATAACTCATATCAGTGAGAAAGGGTTAGTGATAGTAATTTTATTATGGTTACTACCTAAAATAAATTAAAATGAACATTGAACAATTTTATGGACATAGTCTTGGTACACTGCTGCTCTTTGCAGCTTACCAAACAGTGCACACATTATGTGCATAAAAATATTTTAGAGAAAACAGAGTAATTGAAAAAAAACAAGAATAATTATATTGATAAAAACACGCTTTCCAATCATCTGTGGGAAGCCGCGAATATCCTGCGCGGCCCAGTCGATGCCGCTGATTTCAAGACCTACATCTTTCCGTTGCTCTTCTTCAAGCGGTTGTCGGATGCCTATGACGATGAGCTGAAAGATGCGCTCGATGAATCTGATGGGGATATGGAATATGCACAATTCCCCGAGAATCATAGATTTCAGGTCTCGGAAGGTTGGCACTGGGAAGATGTGCGAGCCAAGAGCGCAAACATCGGCCACGCGCTCCAGAAAGCCATGCGCTCTATTGAGCAGGCTAATCCGGATACGCTCCACGGCATCTTCGGAGATGCACAGTGGACCAACAAGGACCGCCTGTCCGATGCACTTTTAAAAGATCTTATTGAGCACTTCTCGGGGTTAAGCCTCGGCAATGAAAGCTGCAAAGCCGACATACTGGGACAGTCCTACGAATACTTGATCAAAAAGTTTGCCGACTTGACCAACAAGAAGGCCGGGGAGTTCTACACCCCTCGATCAGTTGTAGCCCTCATGGTCAAGATCCTCGCCCCCGAAGCTGGTGATACTATTTACGATCCGGCTTGCGGGACAGGGGGTATGCTGCTTGAGGCTTTGCATTATGTAACTGCACATGGCGGTGATGCTCATCTCATGCTGGGCAAACTCTATGGGCAGGAAAAGAACCTGACCACCTCGTCCATTGCCAGAATGAATCTGTTCCTCCATGGAGCCGACGATTTTCACATTGAACGGGGCGACACCCTACGCCAACCGGCTTTCTATTCTGGCGATAGTCTGGCGGCGTTCGACTGTGTCATTGCTAATCCTCCATTTTCATTGAAAAACTGGGGAGATGAAAGTTGGATCAATGACCCTTATGGCCGCAATTTTGCCGGCGTTCCCCCATCCAAGACAGGTGATTTTGCCTGGGTGCAGCATATGATCAAATCCATGGCCGCCAAGGAGGGACGCATGGCCGTGGTTCTCCCGCACGGGGTACTTTTTCGCATGTCCAAGGAAGGCAAAATTCGGCAAAAATTACTGAAGATGGATATTCTGGATGCAGTCATTGGACTTGGCCCCAACCTATTCTATGGGACAGGACTTGCCGCCTGCATTCTGGTCTTCAGAAATACCAAATCCAAGGATCATAGACAGAAGATCCTCTTTATCGATGCCTCCAAAGAATTCAAAACCGGCCGCGCGCAAAATGAGCTGCTGCCTGAGCACGTTAAAAATATTCATCATTGGTATGCCCAGTATCAGGATGTTGAAGGTATTTGCCGGGTTGTCACCATGGATGAGATTAGGGGAAACGATTTCAACCTAAACATCCCACGATATGTGGAGCCGGTGATCGAGGAAGAAACCATTACTGTGGAAGATGCCATAAAAAATTTAAAGGAATCACTCAATGTGGCTTATGCCGCTGAGGACCGACTTAAGGATCTCCTGAAAAGAGAGGGGCTTCTGGCATGAACAGTCGTTGTATTTTCATCAGCAGTGTTCAAAAGGAATTTGCACAGGCTGACCCAAAAAGGAAAGCAGGTTCCGGATGCTATGGAGGGAAATAACTTATGATCAAGCACATTACCCAATCAGAACTTGAATCCTACCTTTGGGGGGCGGCAACACTACTCCGCGGCTATATCGATGCCGGGGACTACAAGCAGTTCATCTTCCCGCTACTGTTCTATAAGCGCCTGTGTGATGTTCACGACGGAGAGCTGGCTGAGGCACTGGAAGAATCCGGGGGGGACAAAGATTATGCTCAAATGCCGGAGCAGCATCGCTTCCAGATTCCCGCAGGCGCCCATTGGAAAGAGACACGCACCCAGGTCACCAACCTTGGCAAGGTAATCCAAAACGCCCTTCGTACTATCGAGAAAGCCAATCCGGACACGCTCTATGGTGTTTTCGGCGACGCCCAATGGACCAACAAAGACCGTCTGCCCGACCATATGCTGCGGGAGTTGATCGAGCATTTCAGTTCACAAACCCTATCCCTGGCCAACTGTCCGGAGGATGAACTGGGTGTCGGCTATGAATTCCTGATCAAGAAGTTTGCCGACGATTCCGGCCACACTGCCGCCGAGTTCTACACTAACCGCACAGTGGTTCACCTGATGACTGAGATGCTGGAACCTAAACCAGGCGAAGCCATCTACGATCCTACCTGTGGCTCTGCCGGCATGTTGTTGTCAGCGGTTGCACATCTGAAGAGGCAAGGTAAGGAATGGCGAACACTCAAGCTCTATGGTCAGGAGCGTAACCTGCTCACCTCCGCCATTGGCAGGATGAATCTCTTCCTGCATGGTATTGAAGATTTCAAGGTTGTCCGCGGCAATACCCTCGCCCACCCTGTTTTTGTGGAAGGTGACAAGCTCATGCAGTTTGATGTGGTACTGGCTAATCCGCCTTACTCAATTAAACAATGGGATCGAGATGCCTGGTCTGCTGATCCCTGGGGTCGAAACATTTACGGTACGCCACCACAGGGCCGCGCCGATTATGCCTTCTGGCAGCACATCATTCAGAGCTTGAAAGCGAAATCGGGCCGTTGCACCATCCTTTTTCCGCATGGGGTCCTCTTCAGAAATGAAGAGCGTGAGATGCGAGAAAAACTCATTGCACACGATGTGGTTGAGTGCGTCCTGGGACTGGGTCCCAACCTTTTCTATAACTCACCCATGGAAGCCTGCGTGGTCATCTGTCGCATGAATAAACCAAAGGAGCGGCGCAACAGAATCATTTTTATCAATGCGGTGAATGAAGTCACTCGCGAGCGGGCACAGAGTTTTCTGACAAATGACCATATCCAGCGCATCGTTGATGCCTACCGGAGTTTTGAGGATATTGCCGGATTTGCGCGTGTGGTCGGTAACGATGAGGTGAGGGGAAAAGGCGGCAATCTCAGCATCCCGCTCTATGTGCGGGTGGATAATGGAAATGGCAATGGAGGTCAGGAGAGTGTCAGCCTGAAACAAGCCCTTGCCGGATGGCAGGAAAGCTCAGCAGCGTTGCGGGAGTCAATGAGGAATCTGTCCCAAACCATTCAGGAGACCCAATGACAGTATTTGACGAGCTTGCCCACTGGGTTGAGAAAAAGCCTTTAGTTTTGCTCTGCTTAGATGAACGTATCTCAGAGGCCCTTTATGACTCTAGTGCGGGGTTCGAGAAATTTACTTTTGCACAGCCCCATGCCACATTTGATAACATAAAATTGCCTACAATTTGTATGGTGGAAATTAAGGGCCCAGAAGGCATAAAGTGCTATATTGCAGTAATTAAATCTAAATCGCCAGTAACCACTTTCGAGTCACGGGCAACTATTAAAAGGTTAAGAAAAATCAACGTCTCTTCATTTGAATCATTGACTACCATGATACCTGCTAAAAAGTTTAGGACTGAGTTCACGAGAAGGCGCCCTACCACTGGATCAGTAGCTTTGTTAGCACCAAAACTAAGTTCCCTCATTATCGAAATACTTGCTAATGATCCTACTAATCGTGGCGCCCTTGAGACTGTTTCTTTCAGTCTTCCAGGATTGCGTCGAATGCAAAATTCTGAGTGGAGCCAAAATAATGCTATTGAGACTGCAATCGCTGCATTTGCCCTCAGAAATGACGCGATTCTTGAACTTGTCGAAGTCCGAAATAATGCGTCCACGATGTTAAATAACATTGGAGAACCGCAGGTTCTGGAAGATAATGTGATTACTTGTGATGCCAGCTATCTTCCTGGTTTTTCATTGATTAAAAAAGACTTGACTGGGCGCGCTGTTTTCACACGAAAGGGAGAGCGGCTAGAGGTCTACACTGCTAATAAGGGGCCCCTTGAGAAAATGTTAGGAGTTGATCTCATTTATATAAATGATACCTTGGGGAACATCATCATGATTCAGTACAAAATGCTCGAAGAGGAGCGTCAAGGTGGCGATAAAGGTAGCGATTGGGTTTTTAGACCTGACAAGCAAGTAGAGACTGAGATATCACGGATGAATCTACTAATGCCCGAGTTAACCACCGAGGACTATCGTCTCAACAAAAACCCTTTCTACTTTAAGTTCGTCAAAAGGAAAGTGAAAGGGAACTCACCTCAATCCTTTCTTATGTCACTTGAACATCTGAATCAATTCCGCCAATCTCCTGCAGCAAAGGGACCAAAGGGTGGTATTCGGATAAGTTATGACGCCCTCCATGGCACTTATCTTCGGGCGTTTGATATCATTAGCCTAATTCGTTCTGGTTACATTGGTACGCATCGATCTGAATCGAAACTGTTGAAACCCATTATTTCTCAGGTTTCGAAAGGTAACAAGGCTTTGGTTCTTGCCTGGCAAAGGAGAATCCAGCAGGAGATGAATAAAACATGAAGCAACAGATGAAACCAGGATGGAAAATGGTGAAGTTCGGGGATGTGGTAAAAAACGCCAATTTGGTTGAGCGTGACTTTGATAAAGCCGGAATCGAACGTATTGTAGGGTTGGAACACCTCGACCCTGAAAACCTACATATCCGACGTTGGAACATTCCAGAGAATGGCACCTCTTTCAGCCGCAAATTTGTGCCAGGGCAAACGCTATTTGGAAAGCGCCGCGCTTATCAACGTAAGGTGGCCTATGCCGAGTTTGAAGGTATCTGCTCAGGGGACATCCTGACATTTGAATCGAAAGATCCAAAAATGCTGCTGCCTGCATTACTTCCGTTTATCTGCCAAAGCGATACCTTCTTTAACCATGCGCTTGGGACATCCGCCGGATCGCTGTCACCACGTACAAGCTGGAATGCATTGAAATACTTTGAATTCCCTCTCCCACCCATTGAGGAGCAGAAGCGTATCGCCGAGATCCTTTGGGCGGCGGATGAGGCAGTGGAAGCATGGAAGAGAGTTTTAGGTTCCATTTCGGATATGATATCAGCAACTTTAAGACGGGCATTTGATCGAGAGCCTAATGCTAAAATTGGTGATGTTGTAAAGCTTGCAAGTGGAAAGGTAAAGACGAAGAAACAGCAATTCGATTTCTCAAAGGAAAACCAGATACCTGTTTTTGGTGGAAATGGAATCACAGGGTATACGAATAAAAGGTTACTATCAGGGCCGGTTATTATTATAGGACGGGTTGGTGAATACTGTGGATCAATTCACAAATCGAATAAAGATTGTTGGGTTACAGATAATGCCATATATATAAAATATCCCAGTAGAGAGATTGAGTTGGATTACTTATACTATGCATTGTCCCATGCAAACTTGAATTCTAAGAAACTGATTGCCGGGCAACCACTCATCAACCAAGCAATCATCTCTTCCACACCTTTTTATTTACCTTCCATAGAACAGCAGCGAATTATTATAGAAAAGGTTTCTGGCATCCAGGTGCGGGAAAAAATTGTGCGTGAGCACATTTCCAGTACAACTGAGTTGCAGAAAAAAATATTGAACGGCTTTGTTGTTGGAGAGAATACCCATGTTTAACGAAGAAAACACAGTCGAACAGATGGTACTCGATACACTTTGCGGCAATGTGTCAGGGAGCATAGTCACAGAAGAAAAGGGACTCTACGCTGGAGATGTCAAAGGTTGGCAATTCATCCCCGCCGAGCAGCTCCCCCGGCAATATTCTGACGTATTCGTCGAAGCAATGCTCCGCGATGCCCTTATCCGACTGAACCCGGAAATCAAGGCCAAGCCCGATCGTGCCGACGAGGTGCTTTATCGCCTGCGCACCATTCCTCTTTCGGTACAGAATGAAGGATTGGTTCGCGCCAATGAGATGTTTGCCGAGTGGCTGCGGGGGGGGGAATCCATGCCATTCGGTGAGCGCGGTGAGCATACACAGGTCCGGCTGATTGATTTCGAAAATCTGAACAATAACGAATATGTGGTCACCAACCAGTGGGTATATCCGGTACAAGAAGGGGGCAGGCGGTTCGATATTGTGATTCTGGTCAATGGTATTCCTGTGGTGATCGGCGAAGCCAAAACCCCGGTGCGTCCTGCAGTCACCTGGGTTGACGGGGCCAGCGATATCCACAACGGCTATGAACAGAGCGTGCCGCAGATGTTTGTTCCGAATGTCTTTTCCTTTGCCACAGAGGGCAAGTGTTACCGCTACGGCTCGATACGCATGCCGATTGATATCTGGGGTCCCTGGCATGACCCTGCGAACAAATCGGAAGGCACCATGGTTGATGTTCAACGTTCTGTCAAGGCCATGCTTCGTCCGGCAGCCATACTGGATATTTTACAGAACTTTACTGTTTTCGCCACTGATAAGAAGCACCGACATATCAAGATCATCTGCCGCTACCAGCAGTACGAGGGCGCCAACCTGTTAGTCGATCGTGTGGTCAACGGATACCCGAAAAAGGGCCTTATCTGGCATTTTCAGGGATCAGGCAAATCACTGCTCATGGTCTTTGCCTCACATAAACTCCGGATGCACCCGAAGCTGAAGAATCCGACGGTAATGATCGTGGTAGACCGGATCGACCTGGATACCCAGATCACGGCCACCTTTAATGCTGCTGACATTCCCAACATGATTGGTGTTGCGGATCGGCAGGAACTTCAGCGCTTGCTGGAGCAGGATGCCAGAAAGATCATCATCACCACTATTCACAAGTTCGGGGAGGCCAAAGGCGTCCTCAATGACCGGACAAATATCATCGTCATGGTTGACGAGGCACACCGCACCCAGGAAGGTAACCTGGGTCGCCAGATGCGTGAAGCCTTACCCAACGCCTTTCTCTTCGGGTTGACAGGCACACCCATCAACAAGCGTGACCGCAATACCTTCTGGGCCTTTGGCGCTGAGGAAGATGAACAGGGCTACATGAGCCGCTATTCCTTCCAGGACTCGATCCGTGATAAAGCAACTTTGCCTCTCCACTTTGAGGCGGTGGATGTTAAATTACACATTGACAAAGAAGCCATTGACGAGGCCTATGCGAAAATTACCGGAGATCTGAGTGAGCAAGACCGGGATGACTTGGCCAAGCGGGCAGCGAAAATGGCGGTCCTTATTAAGACGCCTGAGAGAGTGCGGGCCATATGCAGGCATATCGCAGATCACTATGTTGAGAAAGTGGAACCTAACGGCTTCAAGGCGCAGGTGGTGACTTTCGACAGGGAGTGCTGTGTTCTCTACAAAAAGGTGTTTGATGAGCTGCTGGGCACGGATGCCGGCGCTATTGTTATGTCGACCCCCGGCGGCAAAGGCGATGAATTTGCTGAGTGGAAACTGAGCAAGGACGATGAAGAAAAACTTTTGGATCGGTATCGTGACCCCGTCGATCCACTAAAGATACTGATCGTTACTTCCAAGCTGTTAACGGGCTTTGATGCTCCCATCCTCCATGTGATGTATCTTGATAAGCCGGTCAAAGATCATAACCTGCTTCAGGCGATATGCCGAACCAACAGACCATATCCAACCAAAACCCATGGTCTGATTGTTGACTACCTTGGCATATTCGACGATGTGGCCACAGCCCTTGATTTTGATGAGAAGGCTGTATTGCGGGTTATTACCAACCTGGACGAGCTTAAAAAGGAATTGCCCGGTCAGGTGGCCAAGTGCCTGGCTTTTTCCCCGGGAGTGGATCGAAGCATAGGCGGCTACGAAGGACTTATTGCTGCGCAAGACTGCCTGCCGAATAATGAGACCAGGGATGCGTTTGCCGCAGAGTATTCGGTCCTGTCCCGATTATGGGAAGCCCTATCGCCTGATCAGTGTTTGAGCCCTTACGACCGGGACTATAAATGGCTCACTCAGATTTATGAATCTGTGAAACCGCCCAGCGGAAACGGCAAACTTCTCTGGCATGCCCTCGGCGCTAAAACCATTCAACTGGTTCATGAAAACGTCCATCTTGAAGCAATTCGCGATGATTTGGACACCCTGGTCATGGATGCGGAAATTCTTGAAAGCATCCTGGATGACCCGGAAAAAGAAAAGAAGGCCAAGGAAGTGGAAATTAAACTCATTGCCAGACTTCACAAGCACAAGGGAGACCAGAAGTTTGTTGAATTGGGTGAGCGTCTTGAGCGAATCAAAGAGAAGCATGAACAGGGATTGCTGCACAGCATCGACTTCCTGAAAGAACTTCTTGCCCTGGCCAGGTCAGTTGTTGAGGCAGAGAAACAGGTTGATCCCAAGGACGAACGCGAAAAGGCCAAAGCAGCCTTGTCGGAGCTTTTCTCCGAGGCAAAATCCGGTAACACACCGGTTGTTGTGACACGTATTGTCGCCGACATTGACGAGATTGTGAGAATGGTCCGCTTCCCCGGCTGGCAAGATACGCATGCAGGAGAAAGAGAAGTCCAAAAAGCCCTACGCAAAATCATTTACGTCAAATACAAAATTAAGGACCAGGATCTTTTTGATAAGGCGTATGGGTATATAAGGCAGTATTATTAAGACAATCAAATCTATGGCACCTCATTATAAATGAGAATGCTCTCCACCATATTCAGCATTGGTGCCTCTATCCGGCCTGGTTTAAAATTATTGCATAGCGACTGGTTACTCCGAGTATCCTGATTTAAGAACTCAGTTTTTTTTGGCTACCTCACACACCGGAGGGAAAATTAGAAAAGACATTTTCCTCCGGAATAAAAGAGTATAAAAAAGAAAAGAACGGTAACCTCGGCAAATTCACTTACTGCGCCGATAGTGTCGCCAGTCATGCCGCCAATTCTTTTTTTTATGTAATGTATGAATAAGAGAACCGCTAGTAAAGAAAGGGTGAAGAGTAATAGCCCATTTACGCGCGTCAGTAATAAAAATAGGGCTATAGTGAAAATGCCGCCCCCTAAAAGCTGCCTTTGGCTATTATATTCTATAAAATATTTTGCTTTCCCTTCTTTGCGAGCATACTTTGAAGCTATAGAAAAAAACTCCCGTTGGATTTTAAGCAGTTAATCTAAATTTAAAGATATCTATCAACTTTTCTGGAAAATATACATCTTTGATAATTTTTTGAATTTTTTTTATCATTTTTTTTTGTTTAGAATTTCTAT
>DAOURK010000073.1 GCA_030625085.1 Pseudomonadota bacterium | reverse complement strand
TAACAGATTGAAGAGCCTAACCATTATCCACAATTATTATTTGAAACGACCCGATGGAACAACTGCTGCTGAACGATTATTTAAAAAAAATTTTGTAGATCCTTTTGATTGGATAGTAAATAAAATGGGTGATTTGCCTCCTCCAAGAAACTTAAATAAACTCGTTGAGGTAACATCATGAATTTAATAAGTGTCCCGGCTTACGTCGGTAGCCATGTATTGCCTTATCTAATTAAAGTCTTATACCACCTTATATCTGGCGCAGTTGTTCATGAAATATAATTTTTTATGCCAGATACTTAGCAATGGGTGGGCCAAAAATCTTTGTAACAGGGAAAGGGAGCTTTTTCCAAAGTTCTATCTTTTTCTTATATTTGGGATTTGCCGGACTTAGATTGGGCATTTCATTTAGTCTATTCAAATAATACTGATAATGTAAGGGTTTTGGCTCAAAACCCCAATGTTTTTTGAAATAAAAAGATCCGGTCCCTTCCTTACTTCTCCCGAAATCAAAAATTTTATAATGCTTCTTACATCCATATTCCATCAGTTCCCAATACATGAAATCATTTGGCGCCATCTTTCTATATTTGGCAAGTGAGCCGGCATAATAAGGGAGGATTTGATCTTTATAAAAAAAAGAAAGAACTCCAGCAATGGGTAGTTTATTTTGATTTTTAATTATGAGTAATAAGCTATTTTCACCAAATTCATTACAGATGTTTTTAAATAATTTATACGGGAAAATTGGTGTCCCTAAATTATAGAAACTTTTAGAAAGCACCTCATAAAAATATTTTAAATTGTGGTTCCCGAATTGAAATGAAAGGTTAAATTTTTCCCCTTGCCTTATCATACGGCGAGATTTTCTTGGGATTGCCTTCAGGTTTTGATCAGAATCAGAAAAAATTTCTTGTCTAAAATTATAATATAAGCTTTTTAGCTTAAAGTTACTGTATAGTTTGTCCCTGACTCTCAGCTCGAAGTAGTCGAGATTTTGATGCTTCGTTATCTCTATTCCTTTTTGGATTAACAATTTTTCTATTTCGTTATTATCAGCAAGGGGGCCACCAAGCTCTGCAAAAGGAATTGAGATCAAAAATTTTCCAAAGAGAAAGCTTTTACAAGAAAAAAGAGGAAGTATGCCTGCTATGGTAAAAATTTTGTGTGTGTTTGTGTCGGTTTGGCCGTTGTGCCGTTCAGCGACTAAATAGTAAGAATTATGGCCAAAGGTTTTTTCAATAATATTTTTCCATCCGACTAAATGAAAGAACGTCCCTTCACTATGTTTTTTAACATAGGTATCCCAATGTGATTCATCTTCCGGTCGTAACTGTCTAATTAATATGGACGTTTTGTTTCCCTTTAGGAATGGGCTTCCACTGCTTTAAGTTTTTGTTTTACTGGGTATTTGGCGTTAGGTTTAATGATTCAAGATATTGATAGCATGTAGTAAACTGGCATTGCTTCAGGCTTTGTATGAGTGTGGACAATTTTGATAAGGTCTTGTCAAGGTTTACATAATGCCTGAATTTAAAGAGCTTTGAAGCTTCTTTTACTATGGGTTGTTTTAGATCAATTTCCCACGGATGTAAATAGAACAGATAGGCCTGTTCTTTTTTTAAAATGTATTGCACTCCTTTGTTAAAAAGCGGAAGAGGAATTAATCGAAAGTAACCTCCTCCGCCCCAGGGGAAAATGCGTTTGCCGAATTTTATATTGCTGATAGGAAGTTCATATAAACTATCCGAAAATTGGGAGGCAATACCCTTTTTATCATTCGAGGGCGAATCTATCTGCCCGTATCGTTTATTCATCCCAAAAGAATTAAAACTTGAGTCGTAAAGATATCCGCACTCCTCAATTAATTGCAGAGTGTTATTATTGATGGAAAAACTGGGGGCCCTGTAACCATATACAGGAAAATTAATGATGCTCTCCAGGAGGTTTTTACTGGTGACTAAATCCTTTTTCAGGTCCTTGGTTGGTTGTTGAAGACAAAGCTTATGGTTGTATCCATGAGATGCCACTTCATGTCCTTGTGAATGGATCGCTTGGACCAATTGGGGAATACGTTCGGCTATCCAGCCTAATATAAAAAAAGTTGCTTTTATCTTAGATTTGGCAAAAAAATCCAACAGGGAATAAGTGTTTTTTTCTACTCGTATTTCTTTGTCGGTCCAGTCGGCAAATGATATATAGGGCTTGAAGTTTTCTACCTGAAACCAGTCTTCAACATCGACAGTGATGAGTATTGTATTTTTAAATTGTGTGTTCAGGGCATCCTCTTTTTTTTGAGCTAATTTAATAATTCTTTTGCCTTGAATTATTAAATTAGCGTTACCCTTACACATGAGGCATCCAGGATCATCTTCCGGATGCCAACCGGAATGTAAAGCTCGCCATTGCTGGTGACCGCCAGCCTGCCCGTGTACCGCCAGCCCGAATCCTTGTTGGTGATCTCAATTGGTGTACTGGCGCCGTCTTTGATCGCTATCCCCTCTGCTTTGGCTTGATCAATTAAATTATCAGGAATATCAAGTTTTTCCAGGGAGGTTCTCTCTTTTGCTGAAAATTCCCATTCTAAAAGCATCTTTATTTCCTTTTTTTAAACACGATTAAAGGGCTGAACTTATTAAATTTTCTGTTTTTTTGATATTTTTCCCTATTTTTTTGAGGGCAACATGGAGGGCGGCCAACATGGTTAAGGCCAGAATATATATCAATAATCCTGAAAATTCATGTAAGAATCCCTGAGCTATTTTTTCGCCAACATAGCTGGCAAGACCGGCAGTCAGACTGAGTCGAATAATGTTGACCAGTATGGCAATGGGTATTGCGGCGATAAACAATATCCATTTTTTAAGCCTTGAATGGTTGGATAAATAGGCAAAGGCAGCGCTCAGAGCCAGCAGCGCAGTCAATGATCTAAGGCCTGAGCAGGCATCTACTACCTCCAGTGTTGTGTTGGCCAGATAGAGGATATTTCCCTCCCGTAAAATAGTTATCCCGCAGGCATGAATGGTTGTTTCGGCCATACTGGAGGCAAAAATTTGTAAGGGGAAGGCTATTTTATTCCATATAATGGCCGGCACAGGAACCATGAAAAGCAGATAAGCTATGGGCACAGCTATTTCATTAGTCATTTTCCGTCCCATGAAATAGAGGGAAAGGCCAAAAATAGTAATGATGATGGCAATTCTCATGGTGAAAAGTTCGGCACCGATATTACTAACGATATGCACCATCATACCTGTGGTAATTATTAATAGCCCCCAGTTACTGGGCGTTATTGGAAGTGAAGAGAGTTCCTCTCTTTTTTGCCATATCATGTAAGCGGCAATAAAAGGTATAAGAAAACCATGCGAATAGTTGGCGTTGATCGACCAATCCTTAACCAGTTCAATGATGGTATGATGAAAAAGGAGTAAGAATAATGATACTATGATAATCAGTTGAATGAAGAAGGCGGGGTGATGTGTTTTTTTCACGTAAATTTTCCTTTTAGCTATCTTACCCTTGAGATTTTTGGCAATTTTATCGTAAACATACGCTTAAAGATTTCTCACATTCGTTCGAAATGACAAATCGCCTCGAAATGACAAAGTACCTTGCTTTGCGGCATTCTTTTCTGCCTTTAAGAAGGGAGGTATTCTTCCAGTATTGGGATAAGAAGTTTAGTAAAGTTAATTAAATATTGGATAGTTTTTTCCTCATTGTCCTCTGTAACCGGAGTTATAAGCCTTACAAAAGACTCATCTGTCCTGCGTTTTGTAATGGAATCTAAGACTAAATAGATTTTCTGCATGTATTCTGAGCGAATATACCTGCCCCGGCCCTGGAACCAATAGAACATGATCTGCTTTTCGCTGCCCTTTTGTAATAGTATATTATTGATAACGATATTTTGTTTGGGCCCAATATTAATTGGGGTTTCCCCGGTCTTAAGGAAATTCCACCCGGAACCGGGCATGCAATTTTTAGGTGAATGTATTAAATCCCCTTCTCGCTGGCTTTGATAAAATCCTAAATAGATTTCTATTTGGCTGCCATCAGGGGCATAATAATTACAAAGAAATGAATCATCAACACCTAATATATCATAGATTTTTTGATCGAAATGCTCTTCCTTCCCAATCCAATTTCCTATCTGTTTTGGGAAGGTGGAAAAGGCTTTATTCGGTTTAATATTTTCACCATGGCTGATGTAATTGAGGCAAACCATGGTTAATATCATGAGGATTGCAGCTATGATGGTTCGTTTTAGGGCCATTTGTTTAAGCCTTTGTTTTTGTCGGACTTATTTCGGACTTATTATTGTTTGTCAGGGGCTGAAGGATTAAAAAGATACAGCTTCGCCCCCTGAGGGCAAGATCCTTTAAACACAAAAATTACTATTTCCAAATGCAGCAATATTTATGTTGTTTACTCTTTGCCTTTTGGGCATTGTAAACGGCGCTTTAACCAATTTTTTTTTATCTCACAAGAAGATATCTGGTCATTGATTCTTTTATGAATAAACCTAAAACTGAGACAAGAAATAGTCCGGCTGTTGAAAAGAATATTAGATTACTTCTTCTTTTTTTCTTAATATCTTTATCATTTGTGATAATAGGGATGCCGGCTAAGACAGGATATTTAAAATAATTTTTCGCCTCATCCAGATTACCAATAGAGCTGTCAAGATAATAGAGCAAATAAATTAAAGCTAAGGCAGCAATTAACCCAAGGGCTAGTGCAACTAATATCAATTTTGGTCTGTCCGGTTTAGTTGGGAGCAAAGGTAATTGCGCGGTATCTATAATTTGAAAATTTTCACCTCTTTCTCTCAATTCAAGCTCTCTGGAAATTCTGGCTTCCTCCAGTTTATTGAGCAAGGTTTTATAAATTGATAGGCTTACATCATAACCCCTTTGTAATCGGGCCAACGCCTGCTCTTGTTTTGGCACGCTTTCGACTTTTTTGGTAAAAATTTCTATTTTTTCCTTATATTCAGTTATTCGTGATTCTGTTACATTAATAGTAATATTAATTTTCCCTAACGCTTCTTTTAATTGTTGATAGATTGGATTCAAGGCCTCGGTTACTGATTCAACATTATTATTTTTTTCATTTTTATCATTTACTTTGTCTTTTTTGGCGAGTTTTTGTTTTACTTGGGTTATTTGCGCTTTAAGGTTTATGATCTCAGGATATTTTTCAGTGTATTTGGTTAATAAAGAATTTAATTGTGAATTCAATTGAGCTAATTGATTTTCCACTGGCATATTATCACTAAATTGGCTGCCGTTACTGGAAGTGAAGGCTAGAATAAGCGGTTTTTCATTAGAAAGCTGTTTTAAAAGTAAAGATTTTTGTAATTCTGCTTCTTTAAATTCGATCTCTGCTGCAGCCAATAAATTATTATAGTTTTCTAATTTCCCAATATTGACATTTTCTCTGCCCGGCAGTTGCTCTAAATTTTTTTCTTTAAATATCCTTAGGGTATTCTCTGATTCGTCAAGTTTTTGTTTATAGACATTTAATTGAGTTTGTATAAACTCAAAGGCTTCGTGGGCAGCGCCCCTGGTTGCTTTTAAATTTTCTTCTATAAAAATATTACAAATAGTATTGACTACATCTTTTACTGTTTGAGGTTCAGCCCCTTCATATGAAATAATATAGAGATTATTGCCAATGATGTTTATATCTATAGCCTTTCTCATGGTTTTAATAAAATTTTCTAACTCCAAAGGGGTTTTAAGATCTAAGTCAAGGTCTAATTTTCTGATGACCTCCGTCAATCTGCTTCTACTTACGATTAATTGCCTTATTGTTCTTAATCTTTCAGCGCCGCTCTGAGTCACAGTCAAACCGCGCATTAATGGATTAATTACCTTTTCTCTTTCAACTAATATGGTTGCCGAGCTTTCATACTTTTTTTCAAGTGTATAGCTATAAGCTATTATTACTGAAGTGATAAGAACACAAATAATTAAAAATAAATATTTTCGGCGGGATATTATGTCTAAATATTTTAAAATGTCTATTTTATTTTCCGGTTTGAG
This sequence comes from Pseudomonadota bacterium, assembly GCA_030625085.1. Classification (GTDB taxonomy): domain Bacteria; phylum SZUA-182; class SZUA-182; order DTGQ01; family DTGQ01; genus DAOURK01. The sequence continues at coordinate 16,032 of DAOURK010000073.1, read as the reverse complement.
CGTATCCGGCATAGCTGTTCTGTCCTTTAGAAGGTAATTTTTAAGCCAAGATTATACCTGTTAACAGTATATTCATTATTTTCATTATCATCATTCTCGTTTGCACCAGCATCGGATTTATTTTCCAGATATTGATATCCGGCTTCCAAAAAAGTGTTTTCTTTTATAGCGTAAGCCAATTTAGCGCTTCCGTCATAAAGCTCTTCTTCATGATCTTCAGTGTTGTCTGTCTCTGTGTAATAAGTGGACTTTGTGTATTTGCCGGCTAAGGATAGTGTTAGCGGTTTGCCTATTTCCCAATCCAGACTAACTCCTCCGCCCTGAGATTTATCTTTTCTATCGGTTGATTCGTATCTATATTCAGATTTTTTATAATCACCTGAAAGGGAGACCAATACTGATTTAATTATCTTGTAGGCGATATTTATAGCGCCGGTATTGGATTTATCTTTTCTATCGGTTGCCTCATATTCTGATAAATTATAGACCCCGCCGTAATTCATGATAATTTTTTGGTTGAATAAATCGTGCCTGATATTGAGCGAGGCATCATGGGAGATGAAAGAATTATTTGCCGTATCATAGGAAGAGGTATGGCTGGAGGACCGAGTGTAGTTTATCGAGATATTCGTGGCCTTGAGAAAATAAATATCAATACTTGAATCGATTGTCGGAGAATTACTTTTTTGATTTAGTTCATCTTTTTTCCAGGCATGGCCATATCTTGCATTGAGCCTTATTTTGGATCTAATATCATAGGTAAAACCGCCATTGGTTTCCTGTTCAGTATAATCGGGGGTGGCTTTAGCAAAATATGTCGCAAGATAGCGATAATTTCCATGAAGCGCAATATTTTTGCTCAGCTTATATTGAATATCTGTGCTCCCTTCATCGCTTCTGCTGTCTTCATAGTTTTCATATCTTTGCTTATATTTTTTTTCTTTATGGCTAAAGGTAAGGGCTGCCTCAAATTTATCACCGATTTGCTGATTGATGTATGGTGTAAATGAAAAGTCATTGACTTTAATAACATTATCCCTGCCTGCTAATAGAGGTTCTCTTTCATCTCGTTTAGTGTAAGAATATATATTTTGTCCCTGTATGCCCAGGTTAGATTTTGATCGTGGTCTAATGCCTATATCCCAGGCGCCGGTTTGTTGATACTGGTTTTCATTGGAATAATCATCATAATATTTCAGGTTGGCGTTATAGCTGAGGGTTAGATACATTTTATTTTTTGTTCTTGCTAAAGATACTGTTGGGGAAATGGTGGTCACCCGGCTGCTTTCTGTATTGTTTTTTGTTAACAATACATTGTCGTCATAGGTCTCTTCTATAAAAAGATCAGTCAACAACTCAAATTTCCCTATTTTTACGGCCTCTGCCCGTTGAATTGATGATAAAAAAATTATGGTAAAAAATATGGTAAAGAAAAATAGGAGAATGTTAAATATGATTTTGATTTTTTCACCCAAAAATTACCCCCACCTAACCTCCCCCATCAAGGGGGAGGAACATATATAAGTTCCCCCATCAAGAAATCAAAAAGCTGTCCCCTTTAAATCAAAAGGGAGGGATTTAGTCTGCTAAAAAAGGCTGCCGGGGACAACAACGATGTCGCCTGGTTCAAGTTTTATGTTGCTTTCCAGCTTCCCTTTTTTTATGATATCTTTCAACCTTATTTTTATGGTTTCCTCTCTGTTCGCTTTTTTTCTGACTACTTTCGTATCGTTTAAATCCGCATCCTCGGTGGGGCCGCCGGACATTAACACTGCATCAAGAACAGTGATGCTGTCCTTAAAGGTAACCGTTCCCGGTGTGGTCACCTCACCGATAACGGTGATTCGTCTGCCAAAATTATCGGGTATATATATTGTATCGTCAGGAAGGAGGTCAACATTTTGGGTTACATCGCCTTTTTCTATTAATTTTGTAAAATCAACGGGTAATCGTTTTTTCCCCCTTAATATATAAGCTTTTTTGAGGTCGGCGTTTTCAACCAGGGTTAATCCGCCTACTGTGGTCAGAAATTGTAGTAAATTGGTTTTTCTTTTTAAGCTGAATTCACCCGGCGTATTAACAGCGCCCATTACATATACCTTATAATTATTTATACTATTTAAGATTACTGTTACCTCCGGGTTGCTGATGTAATAAGTAAGTTTTTGGGTAATTATTTCCTTTACCTTTATGGCGGTTAACCCGTTTACGTCTATATCATCAACTAAGGGGAAGGAGATCTTACCATCGGGCCTTACAAAAACCTCTCGATTTAAATGTTCATTTTCCCAAACCGAAATATGTAAGATGTCTTCTGCTCCAATCTTATAGTCATTAGAAACATTGGAATCATTTTTATAATCACTAGGGGCATCGGAATCATTTGCTCGGGCATACAGGTTTTTGGGCGGGATCATTGATGATATTAGCAGTAGTGAAAATACTAATAGGGCTGTTATGGCTATATGATAGCGTTCAGATAATATATCTTTCATTGCTTGGGTCCTTTTTTTTGACAGGATTAACAGGATTAAAAAATTCTTATAAATCCTTTTTTGATGATGATCGCTCTTTTTGCAAAAAATATTTCTTTTTGGACTAAATCAACAGAGTCATTTATGATTGTTTAGTTTTGATAAAATATTATATATTATTAAATAGATAATTTCTATATTTATATTCCAAAATGTTCCAAAATTACATTTTTTTAATACAGCTTATGATTTTGATCGGCTCAATTTTGATTTTTCTTCAGGCGGCTCTAAAATTGGGGTCAACCTTACAATATACATTTAGTGGAGTTCTTGCTTCCGCTTATTATTTTTGAAAGATAAATGGCGATTTTTCTTTGCTTTGAATGCCTTAAATTTTTTTTTTCCAAGAACGAGTCCTGCCTTGTGCCATAAATTTTTTCTGCTGCGGTCCCCGAGCTAAAAATTTGCCGACTTATTAAATCTTCTCTTATATAAATAATCCTGAAACTGGGGGGATGGAGTTTGGAGAAGCAAACCTCTCGTAGAGCCTGGGTATAAAAAGTAACCGGCAGATAGTTCAAGTATGCGAGAAGCCAGGGGGGCTGTCCACAAATAGATCATTAGCAAAATGAAAGCCTGAGTAATGACATTTCATAATGGATAAGTCCAAATAGAATCTAATTCTTGATAAACCTATAGGGAAATCGGAATATGTCAATAAATTTCCTAAAACTTTTTTATAAAGGGCTTTTTGTGGTGAATTACAGAGAATTGATAAAACACCCTCCGCCGGCACCGCCACTATCCGCATTATTATCAATTTGACTGGTAGGCAGTAAATTTTTTGGTAATACTTCTTGAGCCAAAACACCTCCGAAAAAATAATAAACCTTGATCTCTATTGTGGCCGGATCATCTTCGTTATGATTCACTCTAGATCCGGGCACCATCCAATCTTCCCCTCCAGGCTGCACTTGCCCATCGACGTTACAGGCCATAACGTAATTTGTTCCATTGTACAAATAAACACCAAGTTCGCTCACATCCTTCTGCCCCGAATAGGGAATAAAAATTTTAACCGGTGTTGAGAATACAGTCGGCGGTTGAAGGGCCATACACGCACTTACGGCTTCGTCTGAGTTAGTGAGAGATGGAAGTGCATTTATAGAGCCGAAGTTTGGTTTCACCACTTCGGCGCTATTATAGATTATTTTAGCGCCATAAAGATCATCGCCAATCACTTGAATACCTTCATCGTAAGGCCCAGTGAGGGCTGGATCATCACCAGCCACCTCTCCCGTATCCGGCAGGTTGGCTTGGGCGCTATCGTGCTCATGCTCAGATTCAATCTTAAAATCATAAACGGCTTGTTCCATCCAGTCTTGCCTTATGTCTTTAGCATCGATCTTAATATTTATATTTTGATCATACAGGAAAAGTCCCAGATCAGCCTCTTCAGACCTGTCGTAAACAACCCAAAGTTTGGTTACCTGGGTGTCACTTTCCCCCGATTCCCCCGAATCAAGTTTTACCACCCTGACAACATTGGCGTCACTCAAATCACGTTCATAGGATGGGTTATTACCGTCATTTATGGTAAATCTAATACTATCCGCATCTGTTATGTCTATACCGTCAGAATCTTCAAGCAGTATGGAAAAAGATGTATTATTGGGCACGCGAAAATTATCGCTTATGCCGGCTTTGTGGTGAGGGATAATCTTTTTTACCTCAGGCGGAGTAGGAACAAAATTATCCACTGAAATCACTTCATTGGAATAATCACTTTCAAGGCCTGAAGTATCATAAGCAGTAACAACAAAATAATAGGTATTATTATCTAAATTCGGATCATAATATGTAGGGTTATTAGGATCTTCAAAATCAGCCAGGCATTTATCATATATAGGCATATAATCCACGTCAGGATGAATCTTACGATAAATTCTGTAGCCTGCAAGATCCGGTTCGGTATTTGCAGTCCATGAAAGCCTAATGCTCATGGCATGGGTTGGTGTAATAAAGAATGAAAAAAAAACAGCGGCAAATAAAATAATTATCAGGGGCAGTGAGACAGTTAGCACTCTTTTCATGATGTCGCTCCAATAGTTTTTGAATTAAAATTTGCCTATCTATAATTATCAGCATTTTCTAGGGTTATTAGCTGTTCAAGTTCATTCAAAAACCATTGGAACTTAAATTAATCTGAACAAGCAAAGCTGACCATCTATAGATTCTTCTACGCCTCTAAATCTCCCCCCTTATTAATGATAAGCAATGAAAAATTTTTAGTTTGTTGAACTTCTTTTCTTTTACTATCGCATAAATGATACTAACTCATCGCATAAAATATACTAAGTTATCAAATGAAAATAAAATTTTGCTGCTCTCAATTAAACAATTCATTTATAATGAATCTATAACCAATTGATATTATTCAATTTCATTACCTTTAGTGCTTGTTTTTTTGTATGTATTTTTCATTCAATTTCATTACCTTATGATCTAAAATTTTAACATTATTGTCTTTCTACCTATTACTATTTTGTAATCAAATAACAAAAACGTAAAAAAATTTGGCCTTTTATTTAGCCTTTTTCAATTTACCTTATAAATATATAAAAGTGGCTTTTGGTTATTTACTGTAAGTTTGAACTCAATAAAGAAGGAAAAAAATGACAAAATAATCGAATGGAAGGCCTCTTATTACTGTATTTCACTGTCTTCACCTGGTCGTAAGGTATTTCCACCAAAAACCGAAAGGGGACGTTGCCATCATTAACTGATAAACTGATAACCATTTGCTTTTAAGGGTGAGAAGGCGAGAGGCTAATATTAATAGAAAAGCCGAAAAATAATAACTAATAATTTATATATCTTCTCTATCTCCTCGGAGAAATCAGGCTAAATTATGTAGACTTTTCCTACACTAAAATATAAGTTTATAAAAAATGAAGAATTATCTTTAATAAATCAATAAGTTACAACGATTCAGAAAGTGTCCGGATTTCCGCCACTGAGGAGATTTAAGCTTAGAAAACCACCTCCTCTGGAGGTGGTCAGAGATAATCGGCTCTGCCTTTAACAATGAATTAGGCAGACAGCCAACGGTCCTCAATTATAAAACTGACTGATCCCCCTCGATAGGCAGAAACAGTAGCATTACAGATGATCCTTGCTGAACGTAAATTCAGGGAGAAATGTTCTTGGCTGTATATTGGTAGGTTTGCCCCCAATATGCGCTGCACAGCTTCGCCCTGTGGGGTCAAAAGCCCCTTGAAATCTTGGTATGTGCTTTTAGTTTTCAATTAAATTACGCTCCTTACATTTCACCACAGAGACACAGAGAGCGCAGAGTAAATTACAGAGTAAATTATGCTCATGCTGCGTATAGCAAAGCAATTGATTAATGATAATTAATGATAATTATACGTATACGTATATTTATATGCTACGCTTCTATTGTAAGCATTAAGCACCAATCCCAGAATTTTTTCTTTATTTTCTATTTTATCAATAGCCTCATTCACCATTTTTCTTTGCGTAGTAGATGCCCTTACAACCATGATGACGCCGTCTGCCAGAGATGACAGAATGGTTGAGTCGGTTATCGGGATTAATGGGGGTGAGTCTATAATAATATAGCGATTATCATAGCGATATTTTACTTCTTGAATCAAATCGGACATATATTCAGAATCTAAAAGCTCTGAAGGATTTTCCGGCGGCAGCCCTGAGGTTATGATACTCAGCCCCGGGATTGAGGTTTTGGTGATAAAATCCGCCGGATCACCGCCGGAGGTTAAATATTCGGCTAATCCTTTTTGGTCTTTTTCAAAGCCGAGCATATCAGCTATGTTTGGTTTTCTCAGATCGGCATCTATCAGCAACGCCGTTTCATGCGTCCCCTGGACGATGGATATGGCTAAATTTATGGCTGTTAAGGTTTTCCCCTCGCCAAGAACGGCGCTGGATATAAGAAAAACCTTGCTTCCTTTATTCCTGGCTGTCTCCAGGATGCGTGTCCTCAAGATTCGGTATTGTTCCGCCGGTATGGAACCCGGCTTCCAAAATGGAGCCAAATGGTTATCAAAATCTTTAATATATTCGAGCATAGTAAATGGCCAAAAAGTCTCCGGTTTAAGCGGGTTTCATGATTTATTATTTGAGAATGAGGTTGCTTAATCATTACCTCTTTTATCAAAAAGCCTAAAATTGAAGCAGTGGATATCCCAACCAATGAAAAAAATATAAAATTGCTTCCTGCGTTACGTAAAAAGGCACAATGAAGCTCTATGCTACATAAAAAGGCACAATAAAGCCCTGCACTGCATAAAAATAATAATCTACGCTCTGTAAAAATTGTTAAATTTGTATCGCTGTCAACAGAGCTTATGATTTTCATCGGCAAGGAGTTAGTTTTTTTTCAGGCAGAGCTAATGTTTAAAATAACATAAAAACTTATTATCATAATCTTTAATTTTTAAATAATTTTTAAATACATACACCTTAATTTAGGGGGAAGCAGATACAAGGATAAAATTATGAGAAATAATAGCGGTCGGCATTATCGTGAACCTCTTCCTCCAACTACAATAGCTATGGTTTTCAGGAAAATGATGATATCGAGAAACAAAGAGATATTTTTAATATAATACAGGTCGTATTGCAGCTTTTGTATGGCATCTTCAACAGTGGCTCCATAGCTGTAATTAACCGCCGCCCAACCCGTTATTCCCGGATTAATTGAATGCCTTTGATCGTAATAGGGTATTTTTTGAGACAACATTTCAACAAAATAAGGGCGTTCAGGCCGGGGGCCGATAAAACTCATATCCCCCTTTAATACATTAATCATCTGAGGTATTTCGTCAATGCGTACTTTTCGTATACATTTTCCAATAAAGGTGACGCGTTCATCATTCTTTTCGGCCCATACCGGGCCCGTATGTTTTTCCGCATCTACCTCCATAGACCTGAATTTGTATAAATTAAAAATAGCGCCATTTTTACCTACTCTTTTTTGCCGGTAAATGGCCGGGCCTTTTGATTCCCATTTAATAAGCACGGCTGTGATAAGAGAAAGGGGCAAGGTGAGCAACAAACCAATAATTGACAGCAGTATATCAATGATTCTTTTTAGGAATTTAATTAAGGCGGTTTTCTTAAACCCCTGGGCATATATTAACCAACTTGGCCGTAAGCTGTTCAGCAGTATTTTGCCTTTGAATTGTTCGTAAAATGTATGAAGATCCAGCACTTCAATGCCTCTAAATTTGCATTTCACCAAATCTTGAGCCGGAAATTTCCCTCTGGCCTGGGAGTAGGAAGCAATAACTTTTTTTATTTTTTCCTTTTTGATTATGGATTCAATATCTTCATTTAATCCAAGGATCTTTGGATTAACAATGCTTTTTCCTACCAAGGCCGGATCACTGCCAATAAATCCGGCTACCCTGTATTTGGGGTGATCATCAGCCAATATTTCTCTTACTACCTGTTTGCTCAGCTCATCAGTACCTAAGAATAAGAGCTTATTCTGTAAATTCATTTTAGGAATAATCCAATAAAATAAAGATCTCCAACATAAAATTGACACACAGGCAATCATAGAGAGAATAAAGCAACTGGAATATGACAGGACCCTGTTGAATAGTAAATAACAACTGATTGAAACTATAGTAAAGGAAAGAATGCATTTAAAGAGTAATAATTTTTTTTGGTATTTTTTTTCCAGACTATACAATTCATTGATAAAGAGCATTATCTGACTGGTGAAAATAAAGACGATGAGGTAAAGATATCCTAAATAATAATATTTTGCGCTGCTGCCCTCAAAAAAGGCGTTGTTTGATTTTAAGACCAGAACGGCAGTCAAGAGCAAGATGAGAAAGTCAATGGAGAAGGCCAATAGCCAAACCCTGGAGAAATGCTTTGTCAAATATGTAAACATGCTGTCCCCTTTTACTCCCCCATGTTGTCACTCCCCCGAGTTGTCAATTATTGAAAACATTTTTTGGCAGGGCTAAAACCCTGCGCTACATAAAAAGGAAAAATTTTAAAAGTGTGCTATTCACTTCTAAAATTATAAGTTTAGGCAGAGGCTAAAGCTCTGCGCTGCATAAAAGCACGAATTGTTAAAATTATAATTGCTGCCCTTCGTTCTAAAAAAAATGGTAATTGTTTTTTTGGCCCACAATCGACTTGGTTATATTAATACAGTATGATATACACTTTATAAGTCTTAAAGTAATATACTATATAATAATACATACTTTATAATAATACATAGTTTATGTCAAGCCCTATAATTAACCTCAAAATTTTTCCAGCTTTATCCCCCGACAATATCTCTTAACACTGCATTTTTGAGTTATTAACTGTAACTGAAATAACAATGATAAAATATACTTTATTACAATTACAGGATTAATAGAAAGCGGCTTTTTTTATTATCCCAAAAAATGGCGGTCGTTAAAATTGCTGAAATTGATTTGACTTTTTAGATAAATATGTATATTATTATGCATATTTTAAAATTGGGTTTAATTAATTCATAGATAAAAATATTGAGAAATTAATTCCAATTTTAATATCATCATACATTTGGGCATCGGGGCTTATGACATTAAAAATTTTTCTGCACATAAATTCTCTAACCTGTCCTTCCCCTAATAATATTTCGGATTGCGCAATTAAAATTTATTTGACCGGATAACAGAATAGACAGGATGTAAAAATTCATCTTATTTATTCTGATATCCAGTGAAAAAAAGTAAATTCCAAAAAAGCCCTGGGAATTCACAGAACGAAGCTGTGGCTATTGCTTTTTAAAAGAATTTTATATTTAATTTTCTTGATACACATGTATGGTTAAAATAGTAAAATTGTCGATCTAAAAGCAATCGACAACATTGAGAATTAAGAAAAAAATCATGGAGGAGATCAATAGATGGCGATTTATTTAATTACCGGCGGAGGGGGATTTATTGGCTCAAATCTGGTAAAAGCTCTTCTTGCCAAAGGTGAGCAAGTTCGGGTATTAGACAACTTTTCTACCGGTAAAAAAGAAAATATCCAGCAGGTCCTTAATCAAATCGATCTTATAGAGGGAGACATTCGAGACCCCGAAATTGTTCGACGCGCAGTCAAAGGGAGTGATTATATCCTTCATCAGGCGGCCCTGCCTTCGGTGCCCCGTTCAATTGCAGACCCGGTTTCTTCTACCACGGTTAATATCGACGGAACAGTTAACCTGTTGGTATCGGCCAAAGAGTTCGGCGTGAAAAAATTTGTTATGGCTTCTTCCTCTTCCGTCTATGGGGATAGCCCAACTTTGCCAAAAAGAGAGGATATGACCCCAAACCCTCTTTCTCCTTATGCCTTAACAAAATTAGCCGGCGAATATTATTGCCAGGTGTTTTCACGGCTTTATACAATAGAAACCGTGTGCTTGCGCTATTTTAATGTGTTTGGGCACGGACAGGACCCCACTTCACAATATGCAGCAGTAATCCCAAAATTCATTACAGCCGTGCTTCAGGGGCATCCGCCCACCGTCTTTGGGGATGGAGAACAATCGCGAGACTTTACCTATATAGATAATGTTATTCAGGCAAACCTATTGGCATCCCACAGCACAGTAGGCGATGGCGCCGTCTTTAATATCGCCTGCGGTCAACGAATTACGCTGAATAACCTGCTTAAGGAACTGGCGGCCATATCCTCAAAAAAAATTACCCCGAATTACCAATCTCCCCGGCCAGGGGATGTGAAGCATTCTTTGGCGGATATTAGCAGGGCCCAAAAATATCTGGGGTTTAAACCTCAGGTAGTTTTACAGGAAGGACTACGAAAAACTGTCAATTGGTTCAGCAGGTAAAATAAATAAAAAAATTATTTCTTGTCTCTGGAATAGGAATACTTGTAATAATGATTGTATTTATATTTTGAAATCCCGCCGTCACAACTGTTTAAGACCACTCCCAGGATCTTTTCTTTATTTTCTATTTTTTCAATGGCGTCATTCACTATTTCCCTTTGCGTGGATGAGGCTTTCACAACTACGACGACACCATCGGCCAGGGACGATAAAATAATTGAATCAGTTACATTAATCAAGGGGGGTGAATCTATAATAATATAGCGGTTATCATACCGTTTTTTTACTTCTTTAATCAAATCGGCCATATATTGGGAATCTATAAGCTCTGAAGGGTTGTCCGGCGGCAGGCCGGAAGCTATTATATTTAATTTAGGGATTCGGGTTTTGATAAAAAAATTCGCCAAATCCCCTCCAAAGGTTAAATATTCCGCCAATCCCTTCATATCTTCCTTCAGACCGAGCATGTGAGATAACGTTGGTTTTCTCATATCAGCATCTATCAGCAACACGGTTTCATGCAGCCCTTTGACAATGGATAGGGCCAAATTTATTGCTGTTAACGTTTTCCCTTCACCATGAATAGCGCTGGATACAAGAAAAACCCTGCCTCCATTATTCTTGGCCGATGCCAGGATATGTGTCCTTAAGATTCGATATTGTTCCGCTGCTATAGAATCCGGCTTTAACAGCGAAACCAGATGCTCATCAAAATCTTCGATATTTCCCGCTTCACACGGGATAGGTGAAACGTCTTCTTCAGCCGGAAAATTTTTTTTCATCAAATTGTCAACGTGAATCATATCTTTCATATAAAATGATCCCTCAGGGTTTTATCTCAGAAAATTCTATAAAGATTACCTGATTGATACAGTCTTTAAAAGGTAAAATACTTCTCCTGTTAAAATATTCGGCGAATAGTGTAAAAAAATTCGGTTAATAAATACAATCCATTTCTCTGGACTTTGGCCATTCCTTAAAAATCAACAACTTATGAAGGCGGCTTATAAATACTGGGTCTAATAAAATCAATAGGTTACAGAGCCAGAGGCCAGTTTATCTGGCAAAATGGCCAAAGTCGAGTTTCTCATACTTATTCTTTTATTATACTACAAAAATGTTTTACCTGCATCTCGTTAAAAAATTACTGATTATAATGGATTACTAAGTCCGGCTGAACGATTAAATAAGTCCCGCTATCATTATAATTGGATGCAAATTTTTTTGATCTCTGCTTCTTTGGCAAGGCTGTATCGGGCCCCTCCCCAAAATCCGACATAATCAGAAAAATTAAAAATAAAAAAATAAATCCGGCATTATGAAAAATATTTCATAATTGTGAAATATTTTTCATTGATAATTACAAATAAATAATAAATAATGGTTATATATTACATTTTATATGATACGGAATAAACTAAAAAAAGAAAGCGCGAATCTTTTTGTCTTTAAGCCTCAAGATTAATTTATTGTAAAATAAGTTTTATTTAAGTAAAATTTTTTTGTCATAAATATAAAATTAAAATTGGCATATAGATTGCGGCATATCCTAATCTTATTATTAAATCTAGCATAGGAATTTTCTTTTTTTTTTATGCGTTATAAGGGAATGGTGCCCTAAGTTGTGATTTCCAATAGAGATATTTGTGGCTTCAGTAGTCCTACTATAGAAAAAAGGGGCTATCAGGTTAAAGCAAAATAACCTTCTAAATCCAATTTGTCTCAATAATGAAACTAGAAGATCGACTTTTTGTCCATAGAGTACCCACAAATAATTCGGATATATCACAGCGCAGGGAACCATTCCTACTTCTGCAGAAATAATATTGCAACCGTCGGATAAAAAAAGTCCTTTTTGGTAAATTTGTCATTTCGACCTCAGGGGAAAATCTTATGTTTTTCAGCATCTTGTGCGGTAAAGATTTCTCACATCCGTTCGAAATGACAACTTAATGAGACTTTTTACGAAACCATCAATTTTAAGGCGAGACTTTTATGAGAAAATTTTGGAATGTTTTATTTTATTTTTTGAATATCTCGGTGGTTGTCACTTTTTTATTTTTCGCCACCCTCCTGCCGGCCAGCGCTATGGAGCTTACACTTACTTGGAATAATAACGAAGAGAATGATCTTGCAGGCTATAAAGTATATTGCGATATAAATCCTAATATTGAGGAAGATTTTTGTATAAATACATTTTTTGAGATTCAATATGATTTAGATGGTCTAATAAAAACAGTTTCTATAGAGGAATGCCCCTTTTGGATTAACCTGCCCATTTCTAATATACACAGAGATCAAGAGAATAACCCCATATGTGAACTCATTCTTAATACCCCTGATAATTTTCAAAATTATTATTTTGTCGTCAGCGCTTACGATATGCGGGGTCTTGAAAGCTTTCCTTCCAATGTTGTAGATACTGTGGGACTTTTTGACAGTGATAATTGCCCTAATGATCCAGCTAAGACAGAACCAGGAGTTTGCGGTTGTGGAGTAGCGGATACTGATTCCGATAATGACGGCACGGCTGATTGTTTAGACAATTGCCCTGATGATCCAGCTAAGATAGAACCTGGGATTTGTGGATGTGGTGTAGCAGACACAGGCAGTGATAGCGACAGCACGGCTGATTGTTTAGATTTAGGTTTTACCACCTGCGGCGTTGGTGAGTGTCAGGTAACCATCCAAAATTACGTTGATGGACAGATGCAGACTTGTATACCAGGTAACCCAAACCCTGAAGTATGCGATGGATTAGATAATGACTGTGACGGTTCGACAGATGAGAATTTTAACTTACAAACCGACATACAAAATTGCGGCGACTGCGGCAATGTATGCTCATATCCTCATGCCGCAGCAGACTGCATCAATTATGAGTGCGTAATGGTCTCTTGTAATGAGGGTTGGGAATACTCGGATGGCAATCCTGGTAATGGTTGTGAACATGAGATTGAGAATGGTGGTGATTGTGTTGAATGGGAGGCAATGATAATAGCAACAGGACAGGAAGCAGGGGATGCGGCAAGAGTTTCCAATAGCATTATAGGGATGGCAACTTCTGCCGATACTATGATAGCTCCCGGCGCCTCGCCTGAATATACGGTGCGAATGAGGATCAAAGACCCTGATACTAACCAATATTACGGAAAAGATATTCGAGAATGTTCTGAGGATGAGTATTGGGTTTTGAGAGTTCAGGTAAATGATGATTATGCTGATCCGGGTTTATCCGGTTATTATCCTGTTTTAAGTTGGAATCCTGATGATTTTAGCCCTGATCTCAAATACTCATTACGTTTAGGCAATACGGGAAGAGGTACAAGGCTTGTAACTGACATGCGAACTGTAAGCGAATATCAAATACTGGATGGCGATGGCGAATACTTTTCCATATCGGAATCAGTCAGATGGAGTGAAGATGTTACTATTGAGCAGAGTTTGAATAAGGGTTGGAATATGAGTTGCTTTGGTATGTTGCCGGATATTCCCACAGTGGAAGAGGCCTTTCCTGATCAAGTGGCTCTCTATGAATTTAATCCGCAATTTGGATATCTTCCTTTAAACCCGGGTGACAATCTGGAAGTTGGAGTGGGATACTGGGTTAACCTACCGGAAGCGAAGGTGTATGAAATCACAGGAGAAGAAATAGATTATATATCAACAAATCTTGCTAAAGGATGGTCTCTTATTGGCGGAATGACTTGTCCAAGTAAAATCCAATCCCAGCCGGGACAGATAGCGGCTTTATATAAATTTGATCCTGCTTTTGGCTATTTCCCTGTTGATGCCTCCGAAGATGATTTGGAACCAGGGTTGGCATATTGGATAAATCTTACTGCGGAAAGTCAGGTAGATTATGCATGTTCAACCTCCACTGTGAGCCGAATGAGAGCCTCCATCGAAGCACCGCCACAGAACATCGCCTGGGAGCGCATGATATTGTTTACCGGACAGGAGGCTGGTGATGCTGTTAGAGTCAGCAATGTGTTTATCGGCCAAAGTGATACGGCCGATTCGATGTTAGCCCCTGACACTCCACCGGACTATACGGTAAGAGCAAGGATAAAGGATGCTGGTATAAATACATATTATGGGAAAGATATCAGGGCATTCGGCTCAGAGTCTGAAATATGGATAATCAGGGTGGATATTAACGATGACACTGCTGATATAGCTGGGCCAGGCTATTATCCTCTTATAGAATGGGATTTTTCAACACTTGAAAATACGAAATTTGAGCTGCGTCATGGGGACTCGGGTGATGGTGAGCTGCTTGTAGATAATATGGAATCCGTTAGCTGTTATCAAACCACTGTACAGGATGTGGTGTCGGATACAAGGCAATGGTTTACTATTACATGGCATTCTTGTATGAATACGGCCACACAGTATGAAAACCCCCCGTCAAAATTAAGGGGTGGTACTGCCTATGGGCAGTTATACGGATTAAATAACTTATTTGGCGCTTTTGATTACGGATTTTATGATGGGCCATATAGCCCTTGGCTGCAGCAACCATGGACATCCTACAATTTTCAAGACATATCCTCATACCAAATCAGTCCGGCCTATGATGGGTTACTTTCATATCAAACGCCGTTTATGGAGGCTCCATACTTGAAAGATCAATTCCGTGGTCTATATTATCCGGATTGGCGGTCTTATTCCTATCAGTATTTGGACTTAACCAACCAACCCTTTTGGGATACCCCGGCAGTAAAAAGAGTCGTTAAATCACCCTCTACCGATTTGGACTTAACCAACCAACCCTTTTGGGATTGGAACAGGCTTATTCCACCTGGAAAAAAATAATCGTCCCAAATTTCAAAATTTGTTTGATGTACAATTTGATTAATTTCCACTCTAACTTTCCAAAAAATGTTTTATTCATTGTATAGCTATTAATTTTGTATAACTGGGATATCAACAAACCAATGCTCCAACCCTTGTAAGCGAATAATTTTATTTTCATAATTTTTCATAGCTTGTTTATCGAGTTTGTAATCCCTGTCGGATAGCTTTTATCGGTTAGCTCAACTACTGGGTTTATACCGTTGTATGTCATCGTTCTTGCTAGCCCTAATCCGGACAAGCCGGAACCAAAAAGGTCTATAAAAATTTTTTGCCATAAAAACTCTACTTTTGCACTTTTTATAATCAACATATTACGAAGGTATTTTTTAGTTTTCGTTTAACCTTAAAAGTAACAAGTAGGTAACAAGTAAGTCGAATAAGTTGCTGGCGCAGCCTGATATTTTTTAATAAGTTCGCTCGTAGTGAGAACTTTGAGAAAATCAATTGCTGCAAAGCATATTGACGGACAACCTGGCGCATAAGACCAAAACTAGTTTGAGTTTGATTGATATAGGGTTTAGGAGAAAAATCTTTGTACCAAGAGGATACAGGAATACACAAACTTACTGTTTCCCACCAAGAAGCAGCGAAGCAAATGAGGTTTACAAATCTATGGAAAGCAATAGGAGTATAGCATTGATAGTCACACCATCCCAGAGAACCCTTCATCTGCTTGGCATTGAGGTTCCCAAAACGACACTTTGGCGGGCACTTAAACGATGGGGCTTTACCCATGGAGAAGGACGAAGGAGAGATAGCTTAAAAGAGCAAGACCGTGTTATTTTAGCTCGTCGCTATTATCTTCGGGCCAAGCTC
>DAOURK010000049.1 GCA_030625085.1 Pseudomonadota bacterium | reverse complement strand
CTTTTTATTCATCGTTTTTTTTTTTTATTTGGACCCGCTTATATGGTGACAGCAATGAATGATCTTTGTCTTGATTTGGGGCGCCTTATAGTAATGGTAAAAAAAGATAATTTCATTGGCTATTGATTTAGTGGGTTAAATAACGCCGTGGGGTCAAATATTTATTCTTGAAAAACGTACGTTTGTCAATAATAAAGATTTGACCCCTCTAAAAAAGGAGGATAAAGATGCCGTGTTTGAAGGGAACAAAAACTGAACACAATCTGTTGGCTTCATTTGCAGGGGAATCACAGGCAAGAAATCGCTATACATATTTTGCTTCTGTAGCGAGTAAGGCCGGTTATGAGCAGATAGCCGCCATATTTTTAGAGACTGCTGATAATGAAAAAGAACATGCTAAAAAGTTCTTTAAGTTTTTAGAGGGTGGCGAGGTAGAGATTACAGCCAGTTATCCGGCCGGGGTAATAGGAGATACTGCAGCCAATCTGGAGGCTTCAGCAGCGGGTGAAAATCTTGAATGGACAAAACTTTACCAAGAAGCCTCAGAGACAGCCCTTCAGGAAGGTTTTGACGAGGTTGCACGAGTATTTAAGGAAATTGCTGAAGTAGAAGAGCAGCATGAAAAAAGATATAGAAAACTACTCAATAACATAAAAGAAGGGAACGTATTTAAAAGGGATACAATGGTTAAATGGAAATGCCGGAATTGCGGTTATGTCCATGAGGGCAAAGAGGCCCCGGAAGTTTGTCCGGCCTGTGCCCACCCACAAAAATATTTTGAGCTTCGAGCTGAAAATTATTAGTATGAATTTTTACGCAAAAAGGGATTTATTCAATAAAGCGCTTTAGAGTCCAAGTTCATTTTTAAAGGCGTCAATACCCAAATCAGAAATAATTTTTCCTATTCGTTTTTTTGTATCAAGCTTTTTATAATATGAGATGATTTGCTCACATAGTGTCAACACTTGACCGTCATCCAAATCCTGGGCTAATAACTGAGCAATACGAGGGGATGCTCCGGCAGATCCGCCAACCACCACTTTCCATCCTTTCGAAGATCCAATTAATCCTAAATCCTTAATCCATGATTCTCCACAACAATTTGGACATCCGGATACTCCTATCTTAAATTTTGAGGGAAGTGACATACCATGATACTTTTCGTCCAGCTTCATTCCCATACCAACTGAATCCATTTTCCCTCTTTTGCAAAAGGTAGTGCCTGGGCAAAATTTAATGCTTCGAACACATAAGCCAATAGCTGCCCCAGGTTTTAAGCCCAAATCCGTCCAGGCATTATCAAGGTCTTTTTCCTCCAAGCCGACAATGGCAATTCGCTGAGCCGAAGTCAATTTAAGGGCCTTGGCCTTATATTTTTCAGCAACGTCGGCAATTTTCCTCAGTGTTGCAGGATCGCAGATACCACCAGGTAAATGCGGGGCAATGGCAAAGGTTTGATAGTCTCTTTGGACAATAGCGCCTTTTTCCAATATATCCTTCTTTTTTTCATCATCCATTTGCAATCTCCTCGAAGCTCTCTTTTTAGATTTATTAAACTGGATGGCCTCGTAAAAAGTCGTTTTTGGCAAATCTGTCAAAATTTATATTAAAATATCTCATATCAATCATTATTTCAAGATCGATTTTGCCGAGAAATTTTTTTTCTGTATAAAAGCAAGCTGTTGGAACGCTTTTAATTTTAAGATTTTTTTTAAGTGAATCAGGAGGCAATCGTAAAAAGTCGAATTCATAAAAATAGTATCTAATAAAATCAAATAGTTATAATACTTAAACCAGTTAATTTAGGACTTTTTACGAGTCCATCAATCAGGCTTAAAATAATTTGTGGGCTCACCTTAAGGAAGGATTAATCAAGTTTATACAATTACCTCCAGCAACCTTTAATAATTTTTAAGCAGATTGTCATGATAAAAAAAGCATTTATCCGATAAATAATAAGTTTATTGAATTTTCCGTAATATTCTTTTTTTCTCCTTCTAAGATTTTGGTTCCTAAATGAATTAAAGGGAATATTTAATGAGGAAATTTTGCTTTTATATCTTTGGATTATGCTGCTTTCTTTTCTTAGCTACTCGACCCTATGGGGAAATATTTTATTTAGAAACAAATGCTGCAGAAGCAGGAGGATTAGCTGACAGCGCTTGGCCGTGCAAAGGATACAATGCAAAACGTACTGGCCAAAGCCCATATTCGGGAGCACAAACCAATACCCTGAAATGGAACTACATGACTGGAGATTTTATTTACTCCTCACCTGCTCTGGGCACCGATGGTACAATCTATTTCGGAGGCAGCGATGAATATGATGGACAATTTTACGATAAACTTTATGCCCTCGACCCAAACGGCAATTTGAAGTGGAGTTATGATACTGATGACGTAATAGTTTCTTCACCTGCCATCAGCGCAGATGGAACAATCTATATTGGGTGTGACGATGGACGGCTTTATGCCGTGAACCAAACCGGACTTTTGAAATGGCGCTACCAAGGAGAGGATCGTATTTCCTCCTCGCCGGTTCTGGATAATAACGGCACTGTTTACTTTGGATGTGAACGTGGTAAAATCTATGCCCTTAATCCCAACGGCACACTGAAATGGATCTACACTACAGATGGCGGTATCTATTCCTCCCCGGCCATAAGTGATGATAACGTAATCTATATGGGAAATGAAGATGGTCGTCTTTATGCCCTCGCTCCAAATGGAGAGTGCAAATGGAAATACCAGACAGATTATCCTATCTATTCCTCACCAGCTATTAATGCAAATGGCATAGTTTATATCGGAAGTTGGGACTCCAAAATCTATGCGCTTAATCCGGATGGTACCTTAAAATGGAGCTACACAACAGGGGACAGCATCGAGTCCTCACCTGCTATCGGCTCAGATGGCACAATTTACATTGCAAGCATGGATCGCACGATCTATGCACTGAATCCGGATGGTACCTTGAAATGGAGCTATATAGCAGGGGATGTCTTTTATTCCTCACCGGCTATCGGCTCAGATGGCACCATTTATATTGGATGCGTGGATAACAAAATTTATGCACTTGCCCCCGAAGGCAATTTAAAGTGGAGTTACACAACCGAAGATGACATTTATTCCTCACCCGCTATTGGTAAAGATGGCACAATTTATGTCGGAAGTTGTGATTATAAGCTTTACGCATTCGGCGCCTCTTCAGAAGACCCTAATCCTCCGACGAGTGGAGATACCACAGCGCCGGTAATTACTTGTCATGATATGACTGTCTTAACTACCAGGGAACTCACTAAAGTCTCTTATGAAGCAGAAGTCACTGACGATCATGATCCCAATCCTCAACTAACCTATTATCCTGAATCAGGTTCGCTATTCACTATTGGAAAAACAAACGTTGCAATAATCGCTACTGACGCATCAGGCAACTCCAGCACCTTCACTTTTTGGGTGACAGTCATAGATGAGCGTCCACCGAATCAAGATACCACAGCGCCGGTAATTACTTGTCATGATATGACTGTCTTAACTACCAGAGAACGGACTCAAGTCTTTTATGAAGCAGAAGTCACTGACAATCGAGATCCCAATCCTCAACTAATGTATTATCCTGAATCAGGCTCCCTATTCACTGTAGGAATAACAGAAGTTGCAATAATCGCTACTGATGCATCAGGCAACTCCAGCACCTACACTTTTTGGGTGACAGTCACAATGGATGATCCTTCAAATTATACTACCGGTCAAGCGGAGACTGAGTCTCCAAAAATATTTTTCCCTGTAAAGGGAGGATGTTTTATCAATTCTCTGCACCCAAGCCCGCAATCCTTACCGAAAATTATAATGCTTTTTCACTGGCTCTTTTATATCCCAAATACAAGATAAGCCTTTTGGAAAGGTTACAAAATCACCTTTCCCAAACTCCACATTTTTTCCATCCTCTGTTTCAACGATAACCTTTCCCTCCAGCAAATAACACTCTTCAATACAATCATAGTGCCAGTCAAATCGGGAAATTTCCTTTTCCCATATAGGCCAGCTTGACACACCCTTTTTTTCGAGTTCTTTCATGTCTGGTTTTTGAATCTCAATTTTCATTACTTTCTCCTCCTCTATTTATATATGGGTAAGATAACCGCACATTATACCAAACTAAATTTCAAAAAGAAATTATTATGCTATGATTTAGATAAAACTGCTGCTTTGCTCTATGCCGCCATGTGAGCCATAGGCTCCAGACAGGGGTCGTAATTTAGTTAGAATTTGACCTTAAACTATTTAGAATGCATAGGCATGGATACCTCAGGGCAGGTTTGCCAAGCGATTAGGGGCAATCAAAAGAACAATATCCAACCGTTCAGGAAAAATGCAAGAAGCGGCAAATTTCCTAAAAGCCGATTAACTTTTTGAAAGGTACTATTGACTGCGCTACTGATGTAATCGTTTTTTTGAGCATACATGATTTTCCAAATAGGGTGCTATCATGGATTTTGACATGCAACCATTTACGAGAGGATTTTGTAGAATAAAATTCATGTCCAAAAAAGACAATGTGAGTTGCTTAGTTTGAAAGGGGTTATAAAACGCCGACTAAATTTCTTCCTTTTTGTTTGGCCTTATAAAGGGCTTTATCAGCTTTATGTAAAAGGTTTTCAGCATTGTCTCGAGCACTATCAAATTCAGCTATTCCAATACTAATTGTCATCTGATATTTTGAGCAAAGATTTTGTGCATGTAATTCATATTTTTCTACATTTACCCGAATTCTCTCTGCAAAAATAAAGGCTTGCTGCATCTGGGTATTGGGTAAGATTGCCAAAAATTCGTCACCTCCAATTCTTCCAACAATATCTATTTTGCGGCAACTTTTTTTAATAATTTCTGATACATCCTTTAAAACAACATCACCCGCACTATGTCCAAAATTATCATTTATGGTTTTAAAATGGTCTATATCAAAAATAGCAATAGAAAATGATTGTTTGAACCGAACCGATCTGCTGATTTCATTGTCAAGTGAAGAATCCAATTGTCGTCGATTATAAATATTGGTTAAGGGATCAATAATAGCCATTTGAGCATTTCGTTGGAACAGTTTGGTATTTTCTATGGCCATTCCAAGATTCATTGCAAGAATATCAAGAAGGTGGAGAGTGTCAGCCGAAATAAAGGTATTCCCCTCAGGATTATCTAAAAGAAGAAGCTCCGTAATTATATTGTCAGTGCTGATAGGGACAAGAATCAATTCACTGCTTTGTAAGGCTCTTAAAAGGTAAGAATTGGGATTAGACTCATCAGCACAATCATCCTGTTTTAAGTGGATAATTTTTTTGTTTTGAATACAGGTACATAATGGAAAACCGATTTTATTATCCCAACTCCACCCTAAACTAGCCATTGGTACATTATTCTTAAACTCTCCATAGATCCCACTGAGAATCATCATTTTTTTCTCATGATCCACAAATAACCAAACAAGTCTAGCAAAACCAAACCCTTCACGTATCTCCGGCAAGACATTTTGTATAATTTGAGAAGGCTTCAATTCTTTGCGAATCTTAAAGGCTATATTGTTTAAAGCGCTGAGTGCACGGATCTGTCTATCTTGTTTCTTTTTTATATTTTCACAAAGAGTGTTGATTCTTCCTAATTCAAAATTTGCCTTTTGAAGGGATTTTTTTAGCTCTTCGGGCTCAGTCAATTTGAAATTAAAGATTTTCCCATTTAATTCCAATTCTTTTTCCATTGTTTTTAATACTGGTTCAATACTTACCTTTTTTAAATTAATAATTTTTTCCATTTGAGAATCAAGGGTGGGCTGGATAAATAAGTTGAAGGAACCAAGACCTTGGGTCCAACAAATAAAATCAGCTACTGATACAATTGCTGCCAGGTCCGGGATTTTTTCATCAGCCATTTTTGTTCCATGATGCAGTTCAACAGCTCTTTGTAAACTTAAAGGAAAATTCCATTTTTTGAATATTAAATTCCCCGCCAAGGCGTGATTTATTAAAAGGGTTTTTTCTTCAAACCCAATACATATTTTTGGATTTGAATTCAATTTTTTTAAATAATTACTATATTCTTCAGGGATAATTTGCATAAGAATTAATTTACCGGCATCATGAAGAAGACCTGCAACATAGGCCTCATCCCGACTTTTATAATTTACCAGCAATGCTAAAGCCTTCGATACAGAAGCTACCGCGAGAGAATGTCGCCAGAAATGGGATTTATTAAAACATCCAACCTGCTCTTTCTTTACCAGGTTATCGAATATTGAAATACTTAAACATAGATTTTTGATGGCGTCAAAACCAAGGATAGTAAAGGCATGATCTACAGTGCTGACTTTTCCCCGCAACCCGTAAGCTGCTGAATTAACTATCTTAAGTACTTTGGCAGTTAAGGCTTGATCAACACGAACAATTTTTGAGATGTCTTCAACAGAACTTTTTTCATCCAAAACAAGATTGAGAAGACGAATAACAACAGCAGGTAATACGGGAAGATCTTTTTTTAACTTCTTAATGAGAACTTCAACATTTTGGCCATAAGGTATATTGGCCTGCTTAATACAATCTCCTGGGGTTGGATCATCGGGTAAGGACGAACTCTGTAATTTTACAACGGATTTGTGAAGCTTATGTAAATCATTTTGCATCATCCTGATTTTACAGGCTGATTTGATTTTAGCAAAAATTGGGTGTTTGTTGATTAATATCTTCATCAATTGGCAACCTTAAAATAAAAATTTAGTCAATATAAGTTGAATTCAGGTAAATGGGATATTGAACACCCTTCGCTTGTAATTTTTTTTCCTCAATTGCCAATTCAAAAAAAAAAAACGGCTAATGTAAATCACATTAACCGCTAGGAGGATAATATAATTCTTGAGTATACTCTTGATATGCTTTCTTACCTTATTAATCGGAACATTGCCCCGATTTTATCGGTAAAACACAACAAAGATTATGCAATTTATAGCCAAGACTTTCAAGAATTGCCTTATTTCCCTTGGTCTGCTTTTCCCTGTCTTCGATTTCGTTGTATATTTTTTTAATCATTTGGTTAACAAAAAATACTGACAGAAAAATCGGAAGAAGGAACTGGGGAAAGATTTAAAATCTGCCCCCAGTTCCATAAGGAAAGTTAATTTAAATTAATAGTTAATACCTAAATTTAAGGAACAAGAGGTCCCAATCCAAGCAGCAGGGAAGGAGTCAGTAATGATTGCAAAGGAGGAGAAGGATTAACGAGAGTTGAAAAAATCGGATAATTGGCTAAGGTCCCTGCCTGTAAGGTTTCATAAGCTACGGCATAGGCCGGATAAGCATTTATAAAAGTGTTGTTGGCTACAGGTAAATTGCTGCCCAACCAGGAAGTGCTGGTAGGAGCGAATAAGCTCCAGCCTAGGAGTAAAGAAAGATCAATGGGTGATGGCGCACTGGTAATAGGATCTTGCAGGTATTTGGGCGGCCAGGAGTTAACACCATAAAATGGATCATAATAAGCCATACCAATTGGAGTATTGTATAACAGCCACGGATATTCTAAATTCGGGTCCCAGGTTAAACCGGGTTGCACAGGCAGCACAGTGCCTGGATTTAAATTGCTGACTATCGGCGTGGGTAGGCCGGTTAGTGGGTTGATAGGTGAAAGTGGAGGAGACCACAACGGCCAAAGCGTATTATATGGAGGAAGGTTTATCCAATAGGCATCACCTGCAGCGGGTAAGGGAACTGCCTGAATTACAGGAGCAGATACCAGAGTGATTCCCACAAACACAAACAAACCCAGGGCAAATAAATAAAGCGGATGTTTTTTAGAAAGCATAAGAAATCTCCTTTTTATTTGGTGTAATTTGATATCGGGTAAATGATTTGAGTGAACAAATATATTCCTGGTTTATTTTTTTAATTTCTCCTCCTTATATCAATATATAAATAAGATTTTGAGACTTTTGCAAAATAAAATATTTTGCCTCTTTTAACAGATAAATCCGAGTGCTATAGGTTTATTCATTCGAATATTTGAAAGGTGTATGTTCTTATACATTACGCTAGTGATATATCTGGTGAGTAGGGAGTAAGAGGAAAAAACAAATTAGATGTGAATAGAATGTCGCTCTACGAATATTAACGCTCAAACCTTCATTACCACTGGAATTTTATACGCTCTCTAACCTTATACTCTCTCTAGCCTTACACGCTCTCTAACCTTTAAATGATTTGACTATCTCATAGCAGATACTTATTCGACCCTCCTTTTTTTAATCTATTGGTTTTAGTGAGAATCCTTTGCATTTCTAATTAAGGGAATACAACAATATATATGCCAGATAGGTAAATAATTCTCATGTCAGCATTTATATGGGGCCTAGGAGGCTGTCCGAAAATTGATTAAAGTTGTCATTTCGATCACATTCACTTCGTTCAGTGTAAACTCCTCGAGAAAACTTATCATATTGAAAATAAAAAACTTTTAGATTTCTCCCTAAGGTCGAAATAACAGAAAGAGGCTTTCTCGGACAGACTCCTAGGCCTTAATTGGGCATTAAAGCTTTATCCAAAAAAATCTTTTTTTTCAGGATTAAGCGGGGCTTATGACCTTTGCTACAGTAAGGATTTTAAGGCTGAAAGGTCAATTTGAGGTCAAATTGAAATTGCGGCAAGGTGGGTTAAGGTGTGTGAATTGGATGTAAGGGTTTGATAAATAAAAATTATCCAAACAATAAATAGGGTAATGCTAAAAAATTTAACGAATAATTTTTATGACAAGTAACATAATATTTATGTGAAATACATAAAATTAATACAATCGTAAAAAGTTTTAAAAAATTGTCATTCCGAACAAATGTACGAAATCTTCTTCAGATAATATGCTGAAAAATATAAAATTTCTCCTTATGTTCGACAGAATAAATCAATAGATTCTTATGAGACCATTGAGTATATGAAAAAAAGGACCCCAAGTACGCAGATACAATGGAGATCGATCAATAATGATAAGGGTCAATCAATAATGATAAGGGTCTATTGCTTCAATTTCTTCTATTGCTTTTCCCACTTCCTGCAGTGTTTCTTCATCAATTTCATAGCTGACAATTTGAATAGTGCTATTCATCATTTGCACTATTTCTGCCGGCTTAATTTCGGTATCTTCATAATCCCAATTAAGAGGATTAAAATCTATATCAAGAGGTATAGCTTCTAAATCCTTTACCATGATGCCCACCTCCCTTTAATAATTTATTAAAAGAGTTCTGCAAAATCTAACATTACTTCTTCTACTCTATTATACTCCGGAAAGTGGGCTTTGAATATTCTTTTTAAAAGGTTAAATTTATATTTAAAAGTTCACACTTATTGCTCAAGCTTTAAAATATGTTTTATCTTTCCTATCAATGTGGTATTCTTTTCAATACATTCAGTTAGTTCATGGCTTTGCTCAGGTACGGCCATCCTCAAGTAATATTCATAATACCCGATGCTAATTGTTACCAAACCTACAATAGGAATTAAACGGCGATAGATCCCTTTCCTTTTGTTGTAAAAATTTTCTTGTACGCGAAGATCATTCAGGTCGATATGAGAAAGATCATCAAATTGTACTTTTCCATCCAATTGATCATTATAATAAAAATAAGATACTTCAGAATCCTTATTCTCGGCCAAACAAAACCGACCATGCACACTCATGATATAATATTTTTCATTCCTATTTAAAAAGCAGATGTCAATTATACTATCCCCTCGACATTTAACTATTTCGAGCACCGCTTTCCCTTTCGCCTGATAAACCTCCGAGTCCATAAAAGGTATAATTTTTTCCTTTCGTAAGGAAAATACTTTTTCTTTTTGTTGATTATCTTCATCCTTTTGCTCTTCATCCTGATAATCCTCTAATGCACTAATCTCTGATGTTTCCTCTTGACTTTGTACTATTTCTATATTGTTATCATTCCCATCATTTTGTATATAGCTTAATTCGTCTTCAATATACTCATCACATACAGGAATATCTTCTTCTGATGCCTCAGAGAATTGAGTTGTATCTTCAAATCCTTCGGCTTCCTCCTGGAGATTACTGATTGATTTTTCAGTCTCCAGATATTTTTCAAGGGAAGAATAATCCTCTAATTTTTCCCCCCTTGGACTTTCTTTAAACTCCTCTTCCGATGTTTCTTGACACACCGATTCATCTTGTGAATCAACTATGGCTTTATTCTGCATTCCGGGATACATTTCGTCCAAGTCACCGGACTTTTCTTCAGTCTTCAAGCAAGAATTTTCCTCTGATACCTCATTTTGTGGATTTTGCCTTAATTTTTTCCGCATCTTTATTTTTAGTGTATATGTTCCTATTGTCACGCAATCGAAAGGTTTTAGCATACAATCTGATATAAACTTACCATTTACAATGACTCCACTGCCTGTGTTCCCATCATTTAAAAAAATTTGATCGTCCTTTATATAAAAGAAAGCATGAATGTCTGAAATGTTTCGGCCCTTCAAAATAAGATCCGCTTCCTCACTTTTCCCTACTAAGACCTTTTCTTTGTTAAAGCAATCCCAACCAATATATCGCTCTCCTTCATAAATATAAAATTCCAGAACAGTAATCTCTCCATGACTATCATCACCTTTCTTTTCACCCTGTGCTGATAAAGATGAAATTTTTGAGTCAGTGCACTCGTCTAAAGATACGTTTGATAGTGATTTCATGGTGGATTTGATCCTCCCTTTTTTAGTTATGGGGTTATCATAGGTAAACGAATTGGAAAACCTCAAATTAAAAAAAATAGTATGCAAAATTTGGAATATTTTCCCTTATGCTGAAAAGCTTGATAATTGGGCAGCTTCATTGATTTACTTTCGCAAATGTGGTACCAAAAACATAAAATTCAATGACACATAGATGTAACTATATATAAATAGAGGCATAGTTTATAATCGATTCATTGTTTTTTCAAAGTATATGGATGGTTTCTCTCTTTTTATATTCCAATTTTGTAATTTGAAAAAAAAATTCCGAAAACTCCTTGAATTTCTTCATAATTGATCATGGAGAAAAAGAAAACTTTTCGGATCAGTATATTGCTCTGAAAAATGTGTAACCATTTGACAGGCCTGTTTAATAAGGGAAGATTTAAACAATGTGGAGCATATGAAGACATATATATTTGGTAATTACAAAATAGTAATCGCACAAACAATTCTGTTATTTATCGAGAAAATGGGTTTTATGTATCCTGTAACGCGGCAGCGGTCTAGCTTTTCGTATAATATCATAAAACCTTTCTTTTCCACTTTCATCAATATCGGCAATCTTATAGTAATACATTTTCCTCTTGAATACTTCGGTATCTTCACATAAAGATATGACGTACCATCTGATCCACCGGTCGCTGGTATTAGTGAAGTATTGATTTTTGTATATTCCTCGTCTTCAGAGGATGCACGATAAAGATTGAATCCACAAATATTCTTGAATCCGCAAATATTCTTTTTAAAAGATTAAATTTATATTTAAAAGATAACACTTATTACTCAAGCTTTAAAATACGTTTTATTTTTCCTAGCAATGTGGTACTCTTTCCATAATCAGTGGCCCATGTAATGTTCACCATGTTACGAAACGGCTCAGCCATAAACGATAACAGGTAAATCGTTTCTGTATCTTTTACAACAGCAATGCTTTCATCCAGCAACCGTTTGATATATTGCGGGTTGTGAATACCAAAGCTGCGGTCATGTAAAATCAAGCTGTAGTTTTTATAAGCCTTATTAAGGACTTCATCTGCTGTTTCATTGATAAATGGCAGAGTGCCCCCTCGGTGGCATGTGGCACACTTCCCCGACTGAAAAGGCGGTAAAAAACCGTGGTTCTTCGACTTGAGTAAATCCCCCAATTCCTCAAGCTTTGTTTTGATTCCGGTCTGAAAACCCTTTCGATCAAAGGTATCAAGATCTGCATGACAATTCCGGCAAACAGCGTTATTGAAAATATCATCTTTTGTGCCTGGATCACCATCAGGGCCTACATCACGCATCCTCAAGCCGTGACCGCCAACCATCCTCACGTTCAGTTTATCCTTATTGGCTATATCCCTTGACATATGGCAGGAAACGCATCCCTTGGTCATGCGGTGAGGATTCCCCTCACCCTTATATGCTGAATAGTCATCCCAGTGATATCCGTTTCCGATTTCATCGGCTGTGGCCTCATAAGTCGCATTCTGCCATTTCTTTTCATGGCATGTGTTACAAAGGTTTTCCGGTTTGCCGGTCCGGATCCCATAGGGATTATCCGAGCTATGTTTATGAGGATCATGGCAGACATCACAGCTTATATTTGGCGTATCCCCAGGGGCCTTGGTCCCGAAGGGATAATTGTATCCGCCAAAATCTCCGGAAGCTGCTGCGCCAATAAAGCCTTCAGTGTAATGGCATTTATAGCATTCTCTTTGAAGCGCTGGATCTACCTCGGCAATGCCGAACAAAAGGGGATCAGAATGGCGCGATTTCTGCCACTGGGCAAACTCACTATGGCACCTGCCGCACATACCTGGCCAATGGGTTATGGAAATCCGGTTCAGATCTCCCGAATGCAGGCTCCCTGGACCATGGCAGTCCTCGCATCCAATATTAATTTTGGCATGTTTTGTGGTAAGATAATCATTATTCATATCCTCATGACATAAGGCACATGTATGACTGCCAACCTTGTCAGCTACATATAAAGTTATATCTTCAGCATCACCGGCAAGCCCTCTATCGCCGGTTACCCGTAAAGTTGCCCTATAGATATCACCTGCCTTTGCATCTTGAGGAATGCTAAAATAAACATTTTCTGCTGAAGGATCAATCAAAAGACCGGCGACTTCATTACCATCTCCACGCTTAAGAGACCACAAAAAATCAAAAGCCGCCTGCCCCCAATCTCCATTTTTATTACCATAAATATCAAACATGGGTGCCTCAGGATTATACTGCTCGGGTGATGGCAGATTAAAATCCTTCCCCCAGCCCCTGAGGTAAACTCTCTCTCCGGGGCGTACACCTGCAAGGCCACTTGTTTTAGCATAGATTTCATTATTGTACAGAAGAGGCAGTTCAGAAGGCCCAGGGATCACTGAAGGATAAGCCTGCGTGGGGGCATTAACCATCTCGATTGTCTGAATTGCCTCTCGGCCAACCCCCTTAACATCAATAACAATCAAGGCAAAAGTATAGTCACCCGGTAAAGTAGGTGTAAAGATTTTACCCGCTGAATTAAGAAGTTGTGCTCCTTCAGGTATATCCATGGCCATATAATACTGCTGATTAAAAAATAATAAAAAATTATCCGGCTGAAGTGAAACCGAGTTGCCATAATAATTTGGTGAGGCTGAAATAGTAAAAGAAAGCAAGGTGGTCCCCGGTTTAATAGAAAAATCTTTCACTATGTCTTCCCCCCCATGCACAACCAGAAAATCAACTGTCTGGTAGTATTTGTCAGCCACCGCGCGAATGCTGAAATGACCTTGCGGAACAGAATTAAGCACATATGCCCCTTTGTCATTGGTTTTGGTTACTGCAACCTGCTCCAGTCCATTCATACGATCCTCGAGGGCTACCACCATGGCGCCGGGTACCGGATCGCCCTTAGAGGTTACCATACCTCTTATTGTCGATGTTTGTCGCAGGGGAAGAAACACCTCACTGGTCTTTCCACTTTTTACTCCGATATAGCTTGTTCTGCCTTCACCATATTTACCTTCTCCATAGCCCTTACAGGTAACTGCAACAGCGTAATTTCTATATGGTGTTATGCCTGAAAACAGTACAATTCCATTATTATCTGTTGTAGCAATATAATTACCCGGAGTCATAGTAACCAAAGCACCGGCAATGGCTTTTTCATTGGAAAAATCCTTAACCTTTACCCGCACCTTTCCTGGTGTAAAAGCTGATACTGCAGAACAGATAAGCATTATCAGTGTCGTTGCCTCTATCAATGTAATAATTTTTCTCCACATTCTGTACCCCTTCTTAAATTAAATTAGACAGGATTAACAGGATGTATGAGATTTTTCTTTTTTATCCTGTCCAATCCTGTTTATCCTGTTTATCCTGTCTAAAAAAATGGCTGAGAAGCCTCATAAAAAAAATCAAAATTTCTATGCTATTTAATTATTATTCATTTTATATTAGAACTCTTCGCATTAAACAAAATCACACGTTCAATATCCGATATTCTTATATAGTTCGGCATTGAGGGCAAGAAAGGTTGAATAAATTTAATTTTGCGAAATGAGACGGCAAGTTTGCGGGACTTCCAGTAAAAGTCATAAAGGGGGTCACCCATTTACTGTGAAAAACCCAGATCTCGAGCGAAAAAATTATTCTTTGAAAGAAAAAATAAGTGTTTCTCAATTTGCCTTGAAGAGATTAATTTTATAATATATAGTAGTTTTAAAGAGGGATGTATATTATCTTTTTGTATAGCAATTCGAAAAATTAATGCAATCAGCTAAAAAATTATTTAAGGAGCAACCTCTATGAAAATTAAAGCTATTATTCATGAAGCAGAAGAAGGGGGCTATTGGGCCGAAATTCCTTCAATCCCTGGTTGCGTTACTCAAGGCGAAACTTTTGAAGACTTGCTTACTAACATATATGAAGCTGTTGAAGCTTGCCTTTCAGTAGATATATCAAAACATGAAATCACTGAAAAAGATAAAGTGATGGAGATAGTAGTGTGAAACCTATCTCAGGTAAACAACTAGCTCATCTTCTTGAAAAAAAAGGCTGGGAACTAAAAAGAGTAAAAGGAAGTCACAATGTTTATGCTAAGCCCGATAATATTGCTCGCCTTTCAATCCCAATCCACGGGAACCAGCCCCTTAAAATTGGCCTACTAAAACATCTTATGAAACTTACAGATATAAAAGAAGTTGAATTATAATATAGAGGGGAAGTCTATCTCAATTGGGGGATATTACCAATTATCCAGTGTGTTTAAAAAAGCGGCAATCTGTTCCGGATTAAGGATTTTATCCGCCGCCCTCAGCTTTATCGCTTCTGCCGGCATACCATAAACCACAGAACTTGCTTTATCCTGAGCTATGGTAAGGCAACCATTATCTCTCATCCTTTTCAATTCCAAGGCCCCATCTTTCCCCATTCCGCTGAGGAGAACTCCCATGGCCGAATTTCCATAAGCGCCGGCAACAGAACGAAAAAGATAGGAAATAGAGGGGCGCGAACCGTTTTCGAGCAGACTTTTTTTAAGACTAATTTCACCCTTACTTGTTATTCCCATATGAAAATCATCGGGGGCAAAATAGATACACCCCTTTTCGGCAAGTTCACCATGCTCGCCAAGCTTAACAGGAAAAACTGTTTCTTTGCTCAGCCACTTAACCATGCCCTGAATATAACCTGTAGAAATATGTTGCACAATCAATAAGGGCGCCGGAAATTTTTTTGACATATTGGCTAAAATTGTCCTTATAATAGAGGGACCTCCGGTTGAAGCGCCGATGGCAACAACCTTTATTCGGGGAGTTGTCCCCTCAATTCTTCTCTTCGATATCATTGAAGACGCTCTGTCTCTATCATTTTTATAATGGCGTTTCACTACCTTTATTTCATAGGTAAGTTTTAAGGTGCGGAAAAATTTTTCAACCAAAAGATCAGAATCCTGCATAAAGGGTCCTTCAGGTTTTTTTACTTTGGCAATAGCTCCCCCCTGCAAAGCTCGAAACGTATCTTTGATCTGGCTGGGGTCCCGATCTGAACTCATAATTACTATAGGTAAAGGATATTTTTCCATAATCCTCTTGGTGGCCTCATAGCCGCCCATTCGCGGCATATGAATATCCATAACCACTATATCCGGATTTTTAAGCTGTACCATATTGACGGCTTCTGCCCCATCTTTAGCTATCCCTGCCACTTCAAAATCTTTATGAGCATCGAAAATGGAGTGCAGGTATTGCCGTACTTGATCCGAATCCTCTGCAATGATCACTTTTATCATAATCGTGTTTTTACCATAATTAGTGCCTGACCAAAAAATAACCAAGATTGTCATTTCGAGCACATTCACTTGGTTCAGTGTAAACTCCGCGAGAAATCTTAAGCCATTGGAAATGCTACAATTAAAAGATTTCTCCTTTCATTCGAAATGACAAAAAGAGGGCTTTTTGTTCAGGCACTAATTATGATTACAATAAAGTCCCTGAACCTCTGTTTCTTCCCTCTGCCTTTGCCTTATAAAGACATCTGTCAGCCCCTGCTATAATGGTTTCCATGCTGACTTGTTTACGCTCTTTTGAGGGCAGGACACAGGCTGCGCCAAAACTGCCGGTAACCTTTATCGGACCTCTTTCAGACTCAACTATCATCTCGGAAATCCGCTGCCTTTTCCGTTCAGCCACAATAAGGGCATTGGTCAGGGTGGTTTCAGGAAGCACCACTACAAATTCTTCCCCTCCATAACGCGCTACCCAATCGGCGTCTTGACGAAGATTTTGTTTTAAACAATCAGCAAATCTTTTTAAAACCATATCTCCTACCTGATGCCCATATTGATCATTTACATCTTTGAAATGATCAATATCATACATGATAATAGATAGAGGATGATTATATCGGAAGTTATATTTGAGCGCTGACGCTAACTGTTTATCAAGATACCCCCTATTAAACACATTGGTCATAAGATCGGTAATGGATAAGAGCATAATTTCTTCGTTGTGTCTTTTCAATGATTGTTCAAGTGATATAATTCTTCTGGCTGTATTGAGTCGAGCGACCAACTCCGCCGGATTTATGGGTTTTATTATATAATCATCCGCTCCGGCTTTTAATCCGGCAATAATATCATCTTTTGAGTTTTTTGAAGTCTGAAGAATAATATAGATATAATAATCAAAAGTCTGGCCTCTTATAGCTTTACAAAACTCGCAACCATCCATTTGCGGCATGACCCAATCGGTGATAACAATAGGGAAGGGTCTTTTTTGCAGAAGCTGAAGCGCCTCAAGGCCGTTTCCTGTTACTACGGCCTGTAACCCTTGTCGCTCGAGGATAATCTGTAATTGCATGGCTATTGTACGGCTATCTTCAATAACTAAAATTTCAAAATTGTCATTATGTTCATTCATGATTATCTAAACCAGCCTTTCAATAACCTCTAAAAGATTGTTCCTATCAAAATTGCTTTTGACAATATACGCATCTGCGCCTGCGTCTATGCCTTTTTCCTTGTCTTCCCGCGATTCAAGACTGCTAATTAATACTACAGGAATTTCAGTGAGCTTTGGTTCACTACGGATCTTTTTTGTCAGTTCAAAGCCGTTCATTCTCGGCATTTCTATATCCGAAACCACTGCATCAAAGGATTGTGTTTTTAACGCCCTATAGGCCTCGGAACCATCTACTGTTGTTTTTACCAAATATCCGCCTGCTTCCAGGATATTTTTTATCAGCATTCTTGAGGTAATGGAATCCTCGGCAATTAATATCGATTTTTTCCTCTTTTCTTCTTTTTCCCCACCTACAGAACTTTTCGGAGCGCTGATAGAAATTCCTCCGGCTGATTTCAGCATATCCTGAATTTTGAGGATAGGCACAACTTTACCAGTGCCCAATATAGTCGCTCCGGTTATGTTATGGATTTTTTTCAGGTGCTTGCCGAGGCTTTTAACCAATACTTCCTGTTGGTTTAAAATTTCATCTACCTTGAAGGCAATCTTTTTCTCTCCATCCTCTATAACTATCGCAGTCATAAAGGTCCTTTTCTCCTGTTGGTCTTTTCCCCTGTCAAGGGCTAAGACATCAGCCAGATCAACAAAAGAGATAATCTGATGCTTGAACGAAAGAGTGGCTTTGTTTTCGATGGTTTTCACTTCTTGCGGTCGAATCCTCAAGATATATTCCACATGTGAGCTGGGTACAATAAAAAGACGTTCGGCAACTTTGAGGAGAATACCTTTAAATGAAGCTAAAGTAACAGGCAATTGTATTTTAAAACTGGTACCTTGACCGGGATTTGTTTTTATGGATAAAAGTCCTCCAAGCTTTTCAACCTTCTCACACACAATGGCCATTCCAAGACCTCTGCCTGATATATGAGTAATTTCATGGCTTGTGGATAATCCTGACTGAAAAATAAGCTTTAAGGCTTCCTGGTCCTTAAGATTATCTGCGTCCCTTTTTTCTAAAATCCCCAATTTTACCGCTTGTTCCTTGATATGATCAATATTAATACCCCTTCCATCATCAGAAAAGAGAATATCAATCTTATTGCCTTCATTTTGTGAAATAATTAACTCAATAGTGCCCTTTGGCGGTTTTTTCTTTTCAATTCTTTCCTGGGGGGTTTCTATGCCATGGTCAATTGAATTGCGCACAATATGAATAAGAGGATCTTTTATCTCTTCCAGAATACGTCTGTCAATCTCAACCTCCTGGCCCTGAATTATTATTTCTACTTCCTTTCCTTGCTCCCGGGAAATATCACGAGCCATTCGCGGAAAAATGTCAAGGAGCGATGCAAAGGGAAGCATCATAACCTCTTTCATGTCTTCCAGAAGGCCGTCTACATTTTTGGAAAAAATATGATGGTCTCCTTTGGCAGTCTTGGTCAAAATACCTATTTCTTTTTTCAAGGATTGAATAATTTCCTGATTCCATTGCAAAAATTCATATAATTTTGCTATTGATGATTTTTTTATCTCATAATGATCTTCTTTTCTTAATTGGTTTTGCAGCGCTCGAAGATCTAAATCTACAGTAGAGTATCTCTTCTTCCATTGGGAAAATATTTGCATGATATTCCCAAGCTCAGTACAATGCTGATCTAACATCAATTTTACGGAAACCATTTCTTCAGCTTTCAGCAAGAGTGAGTTCAGCCTTGATGCGGAAATTCTTATGGTCTCGGAAATAACCGGCCTTTCCTGATCAATTGCCGGTTTCACCTGTTTTCTTTTCGGTTGCGAGCCTGACCCTTTTTGGGTTTTCAGGTTTTTTTCTTTTTTCCCCTGGTCATTTTTATAATCCTTTAATTTTTCTATAAGGCCTGCGGTTTCTTCATTTTCAAGGAAAAATGGGTCCTGGTCAAAAAGGCTTAAAAAATTTTCAATGGTCCTTAAAGTAGAATAAATTGTGTCAAATAAATCCGGCGAGACCTTAATTTGTCCTTCTATTAGGGAAGAAAACACACTTTCAATCTGTTGAAAAATCGTTTCAATGTCCCTCAGATCAACTGACCGGGCAGCACCCTTCAGGCTGTGAGCTTCCCGATAAACTACCTCTATAATGGATTTTTGTTCATCAGGCTCGAATGTTTTTTCAAGCTTTAACATCTCGGAGGATATGCTGGACAGACGTTCTTGAGCTTCTAATTTGAAAGTCTCTCGAAGTTTTTTTAATAACTCTTCATCGTTCATGGCTCATCCTTTATAGGCTCGTATAGGCTCGTGATCAATGAGGTATAATATCCGATTCATTTTTTTTTAAATCCAATCTATGGCTTTGCCACGGATTTCTCTAAAAAAAGAATTTTTTTGTCGGAAAGAATTTTCTCTCCATCCAAAACAACAGTACGTTCCTTGGTTATCCCTTTAATATGTTCGGACATGTAATCTTCCAGTGTTGATATCCATGGCTGAATCATATTAACAGGAATTTTTCTCACACCAACAATTCCATCGGTGAGAATACCAAATTCCATATTATCGGAAGAAAGAATGATTGCCTGTTGGTTTTCGCTGCACCCGCCGGTGGAAAGTTCGTAAAGCTCCTTAAGATCAATGATTGAAAGGACCTGACCTCTCAAATTTACAATACCGAGAACAAAGGAGGGAGCAAAGGGAAGGAGCGTAAGTTCTTTGATGGGATATACCTCTCGAATATGTTTTAATTCAAGAGCATATTTTTCTTCCGACAAAAAAAATTCAACGATTTCCAGATAAGCTCCATTGTCTTCACTTTTTTCACTTTGCCTGGCAACTGTTTTGGCCCTCTCCTTCAGCTTTCGAGCTTTTTGCTCCGCAGTGAGCTCACTGCTTCCGTTCAGGCTAGCATTGCATATTTCCAGCCTTTTGGAGATTGTTTCACTAAAATTAGTTCTATCATAAAAATTATTATCTTTATTTTGGTCCTCACCTGTCATACATCCCAATCCTCATTGATCATTAATTTTATTATTTTTATGAATCCCTCAACAGTAACCCCATCAGAATAAGGCAGAACATCTTTCGGATTTATGGACGTGAGCAGGGAAAGGGCATTATGAAGGTACTTTTTGGATTCCCGACGCCTGTCCTCCTGCATAAAAAGATTTCCCAAAGCAAAATGAGCCAGAACAAATTCCGGGTCAAGATAAAGGGACTGTTTGTGAAATTTTATAGATTCCCGTATATGACCCTGTTCCTGACATATGTTGGCGAGAAGGTAATAATAAGCAGGATTAAGTTTCTCATTATAAATGGCTTGCTCGCTCCATTTTCTTGCCTCATCCAGCTTTCCCAGATTAGCAAAATTTTTCCCGAGAAGGGCCATTGCCTCAGCCTTGAGGAGAAAAATCTCATTATCATTTTGGCTGGAAGATAATAAGGAAGAAAGTTTTTGTATTGATTCCCCATAGAAACCTTTTTTATAAAGAGTTAAGGCTTCTTGATATATATCCTGTTTTAAGGACTGAGAATTAGGTTCCCTGTTTGTTCCTTTCTCCGCATAGACTGAAGTAAGCGGGGTTGAAAAAAAAGAAGGGATTGTGCTAGGATTTTCTTTCCCGGGAAGCTCTTTTTGGAAAAGGATTGAACCTGAAAATTGAACAACCTTAAGATCAGGCTCCTGAACAAATGCTGCTTCAACCGGACTTACTATAAGCCAACCACCTTCCGCCAAACTATTGATAAGCCTTTGGATAACTTGGGTCCTCATGAGGGGGGTAAAATACATGAGTACATTGCAGCAAAAAATTATATCCTGATTGTTACTTAATACTAATGGATACTGTTTATCAACTAAATTGAGTTGATTAAACTGTACCATTTTCTTAAGATGGTCGGATATCTTGAAATTATTATTATCCGGTTTTTGAAAATATTTTTCAATAATCGACATGGGCACATTGCGAAAAGACCAAGATGAATACAGCCCATTTTTAGCCTTCTGAAGAAACATTTCATTGATATCAGATGCAGCTAGGCTGATTTTCCAATCCTGAATTTCCGGTATTATTTCGTCAATAAGCATGGCTATGGAATAAGGTTCTTCACCGGTGCAGCATCCAGCGCTCCAGACGCTTATATTTTTTCCCTTTTCATGCCTTGACCTGATCAGCCTTGGGAGAATGTGGTCTTTGAGAACTTGAAAAAGGTTTTTGTCTCGAAAAAAAAATGTCTCGCCAACAGTGAGATGACCGATCAGGATGTTGAGTTGTTTTTGGGTATATGAGCAAGAGAGTAAAGAATGAATATATGAGATCGGGTCCTCAAAACCCAGATCCAAAGCTGAATTTTTTATGGCTCTTTTAAATTCCGGCCATTTTTTTTCCGGAAAAAAAAGTCCGGTTTGAGTGCTGACAAATTGACTCAATTGAGAAAGAAGATAATCCGGGATTTCTTGAGACATCATATGAGCATAACCGCGAATTTTGTTATTATCTGTCTTTTGTGTGCAAATCATCATTCCGAACCTTTTTTATTTCACCCCCACCCGGCTTCCCACATGAAAGCGGAGGAGCTGAGGGGACTGAATGGTTACCTTGTACATTGTGTTTTGTATTGTATATTGAAAACAGCTTATCAATATCAAAAATAAGGACAGTAGTATTGTTAAATCTACCAACACCCTCGGTAAAAGCTGCAAAATCAGAAAAAATATTTTGGCATCTCTCTACCTGTGCAAATTTCACCACCCCCTCAATCTTATCCACGACAAAGCCGATTTCCCTTGTTGATGTTTGCGCAATGATAATTCTGTCACTGAGTTCAATCCGGCGATCCGGTAAAAGGAGTAATTTCCGGATATTCATAACCGGAATGATTCTCCCCCTAATATTTATTAATCCTTGAAGAATATCAGAGGCATCAGGCAGGTGAATTAATTCAACGGCACGGATGATTTTCACCACCGCAAAAAGCGAGAGAGCATAATATCTTCTGTCTAGATCAAAAACAATATATTGGTTTTGTGTATCCACAAATTTTTTTTTAGTTCCTAACCCGGACAAGCCGAAACCAAAAAGGTTTTAAAATTTTCTATCATAAAAAACACAAAATTCAGAACTAAGTGCCTATAAGATCGTTTAATTTTTGGCCCAGATCTTTCATCCCTTTGGTTGCGCTCTCCAATTGCCTGGCGCTGTCCATATTTTGTATACTGGCTACTTTAATGTTCTCCATGCCAAGGGCCAACTGATCCATACCAACCAGTTGCTCTTTGCTCGATAAGCTTATTTGAACTGTGGCCTGGGTTGATTCGGAAACACTTTCAGCCAAAATTCGGATGGCTTCACCTGAAAGCATGGACAGGCTTAGTCCTCGTTCAACTGCCTTGCTCCCCCGCTCGGTAGCCATAACAGCAGCGCTGGTGGCCTTTTGAATATCACCCAAAATATTTTTCACCTGATGGGTGGCCTCTTTGGATTGTTCGGCAAGCACTTTGATCTCCTGTGCCACAACAGCAAAACCTTTACCGTAATCACCTGCTTTTGATGCTTCAATAGCGGCGTTTACCGAAAGCAGATTGGACTGATCCGCTAAGTCATTCACAACAGAAATAATTTCACCAATGCTCTCAATCTGCTCACTAAGTTTTATGATACTTTCGGCAATATATTCCATCTCCTCTTTAATGCGGCTCATTCCGCTGATAGTATCATCTGTGGACTTTTTCCCTTCTTTGGATACTTCGAGGGCTTTTTCGGCCATTTTCGATACATGCTCAGCCTTTTCATAGGAAAGATGAGAGGTCTGTTTCACTTCCTCTACTGTTGTGCTTATTTCACTGGTGGAACTGGTTGCTTCGGAGAAACTCGAAGAAAGCTGAGCTGCCGTGGTCGAAATCTGATTAATAGAGGACACAAGGCTATTGGACCCTTCAGTGAGCGGCTTGGCAATAGACCTGGTGACCAGAAAACCAAGAATGAGCGCCAAAAACACAGCGCACGGTATCAGCAATGATAACATCCATATTGAAAAATGTTGCCCTTGTTTTGCTTTCTCCTGCGCTAATACCATTCCGGTATTAGCTATTATATCAAGTTGTTCGAGGAAATTTCCCATTATTTCGGATGTTTCAAACATTGTAGTAACACATACCTGCTCTTGCGCGTTAATTTTTTCTATTTTTGCTTCAGCATATTTTTCCAGTTTGGCCAGGGCCTGTTTAACTTTTGTTGCATAACGAGTTCCTCGCATTAATAATGATTTTTTTAAACCCTTTTCTGCAGTTATAACATCTGTAATTGTATGGTGTAATTTAGCATGGACTGCTTGGAATTTGTCTAACAACTCGGTTAATTCTTTGTCTTCAGCCTGATAGGACGTAAACCAATCACAAAGATAACATTTATCAAGATCTGTTTCACCAGTAAATTCTACTTCATATTCTACGGAATCCTGTAATTGTTGAAACCATCGTCTGTGTTTTATATCAGCAGCATATAAAAAAGCAGGGAGATCATAATGAATACCCCGATAGGTAAAACTGTATTGAACTTTCTGCTTGTGTGTTTCTATTAATTCTTTGGCTTTTTGGGTAAATATTTTCTGATGTTGACTGATTTTTCCTACCAGAAATTTCATTTCCTTAGTCGCACCAGGGACCTTGAGTTTAATTCTTTCTTTGCTATACGTCTTTCCTGCAGGACTTTTTTTGAATTCATTGGATTCTGTACCGTGGTTAAGCATGGAAATATACATGTTAAAATAACCAAGATTTTTATTAATTTCTTTTTCAATACTATCAAGGTCTTTATCTAATACAAGGTAGCTCCTACATGCATTCAGTGATCGCTCAGCAGCAATGATGGCCTGCATTAAGGCCGATTTTACGGGCACTTTCTCTTCCACCACAATGTCCCCGCTTTGGGTTATTTTCTTGATCATAAAAAATCCCGTAAGTCCGGAAATAGCTACAATTAAAGCTAATCCCAGAAAGCTGCATAGTAATCTTTTTCCTATTGCTGATTTCATTCCTTGCCTCCATCGTTAAGCATGTCTGACTGGTTTCATGGGAAATGAATTGAACACAGGTGGCAGAAAAAGTACATAAGTTCCTCCCGGGTCATATGCTTTATTAACTTATATACTAGGAGGCTGTCCGAGAAAGCCTCTTTCTGTCATTTCGACCACATTCACTACGTTCAGTGTAAACTCCGGGAAAAATCTGAAGAAAATTTATTTTCAATACGATAAAATTTCTCGCTCCGTTCTATTACACTTTGATCAGTTCTCGGACAGACTCCTAGTCAAGATATTTTATATGTTCTTTAACTTCTGCGAGTTCCGCTTTTATTTGTGCCAACAAGTCCTCATCATTCGTCCTCATATATTGTTTTAGACAAATAATGGCGGTAACAGGATGAACCACTGAATCATAGTGACACATCACTTCAGAAAAGTGATCCATAGTGCTTATATCAATTCCTTTCTTTTTCAACCCACCCCCCTCATGCCATAATGTCTCAATTTGATCCAGATTCAATGATTTCATTTTTTGAGCATTATTTATGATATATCTCATTATTTTATTTTCTGTTTGAGGTATTTCAGGTTCACTCATATATTTCTCACATCCGGCAAGGCCAATCTTTACCGCTTGTTCCATGTCTGTTAACATTTCTTCTACATCAATATTTCCGGTGATTATCCTGCCTATATTCCCTTTAACAATTTTTTCATAAGCCTTTTTATCAAAATGTTCTTTTGTTCCGGCAAAGGCATGAGTGGGTAGTATTGCAAGAATAAATAATGTAATAATAAAACTCCACCATCTTTTTCCCCGCATTCTCTTCTCCTTATTTTATTCAGCTCAAAATGACAAAATACCTTATTTTGCAGAAATCTTTATTCAGCTAAAGACTTTCGCAAAATAACCCTGAACTGTCATTTCGAGGAGCTTTAGCGACGAGAAATCTTATTAAAAACTAATCGTTAAACATTTCTCGCTCCCGTTCGAAATTATAAAAAGGCCTATTTAATAAAACCTGATATTTACATATATTGCAGATATTGCAAAAATATTTTTACATCAGAAACTTATACTGCAATAATCTTATTTGCCCTATCAGTCTGAACAGGAAAAAGATCAGAAGGGACCTTTTTACTCCCTAAAGTCTTAAACACTATATCGCGCACAGGCTTCATTATTCCCAAGGCAATATTTTTCTTTAATTATTTTTGCTATCGCCGGCACAGTTTGCGTCTTATCATTGAAGAAAGGGCATTTACATAAACATTCACATTCAGGCATTTGCAATCCTCCTCACGCCTTTTAAAAAAAATTATTCCTATAACTCTCCTATCGGTAATATAAAAATCCACTTCAAAAAAATAATAAAAGGGGATTTTTAGCTTTTATGCTTTTCAAAATGCCTGAAACATGACAAAAATAAAATTTTTTTCAGATTTTTACCTTTTGTCAAGATGACAGAAAGAGGCTTTCTCGGACAGGCTCCTAGTAGCTATAAAATAAAAAAATATCCGAAAAATTATGAAGGATACAATTGTAAAAAATCGAATTTATAAAAATTCCGTGCTCTATGCCTATGCATCAGCAAATTTAGCAATCATTAAAAGCTTTCTGAATCCCATAACATTCCTTTCCAGATTATATTTTGACGGACTCTTTTTTTTTGCATTATAGTACTTTATATTTGGCGCCGCTTTTTTTTATACTAATTCCTCTGTTATTTCATCCTCGCAGTTTAAAAAATCTATACTCACATTTAAATAGCTGTAGCATAGCTCTATTGTATGTTTCTTTTGGTACCCTTATTTTGCTTTTTAAAAATAATCGGAAAATGCCCTATATCCCCAATATTTTCAGTGTCGGTTCTCTTACGCAAATTTTTCATTTTCAGATTTTTAATAGTCAAACTGCATCTGTTATCTTAACAATATTTACTTGGATAGGAGCAACTATCATATTAACGAAATTATTAGAATATTTTTTCCAAAATCTTAGTCATTCCTCTCCCTCAAAACCTAAACAGGTAAAAAAAAAGAAACAAAAAACTCAGTCTGTATATAAACAGAAATCTGTAGGTATACAGAAAGAGGATAAAATAGACTTAGGCGAAAAATTTTTCTATATGTAGGGTATCATGTATCTATTCGTGGCTATTTTGGTTGGATTGCGGTACGACCGGTATATTTCCCCCTTCTCTCTTTTGATAAGTTACGTAATAATAAAGAATTTTTCTCTGCTGAGAACCAAAAAAAAATTAATTGTTACTCTAGTATTACTCTTTTATGTTGTATTCATTTATAAAATTATTGGTGAGCGCTTATCAACAGATTTATTCTGGGAAGCAAATTATACATTACTCGATGAAGGCATACCCCATCAAAGAATTAATGGAGGTCTAGGGTTTAATCATTATTATAATTTTGATTATATTAATGAATTATATAAAAAAGTTAACTTAAAGAGGCCAATAAATTGGTACAAATTTCATCCAATAGCAGACTTCTTTATAACCACAAAAAAAAATCTTCAAGCAAAAAACCCTGGTCTTATTTTGTATAAACCTTTTTCGAAAGAAAGATTCTGGGGGATATTTAAGGCAAGGCTTTATATTTATAAGAGAAAAAAAGGTTATAAAAAACCTATTTGGATTTAATGAGCTAGGAGGCTTGTCCGAGAATACAAATTCCAATTTTTTGAATACAGTATCTGAAGAAGATTTCTTACATATGTTCGAAATGACACGTTAATGAGACTTTTTACGAATGCATCAACTTTGCCTTTAAAAACTTTTTTAAGTTTGAGATTCATTACTTTAATCACTGACTAATGTGATGCGGAGATGGTTTTGCCCATATAGTAAGCATCAATTCTTGCTCCAACAAGCGATATTCCGGTTCTTTGCCTGAAAATGCCTTGCTTTCCGACAGGATCTTTCTGACTCCTTCCCCTCTCGCTTCAATAAAGGCCCTTCCGGTTTTCTTACTCTTTATCTTTGAGAGAAAAGATACCAAGAGCTGGTTCCTGGTAAATTGTCTGTACTGCAAAGTTTCCAGTGTAACAGTATTGGGTAAACCGCCGGGACTCATTAATTCAAGGCGGTCATCGTAAAGAAAAAGCCGTATCTTTGATCCGGATATAGAATAGTCCCTGTGGGCAACAGCATTAACAATGGCCTCATGGACCGCCGACAAAGCAAATTGGGGATAATCTTTTCGTCCCGCTTCTTTAACGGCCGGCTTGAGCATGAATCGCTTGACAAAAGCGACCGCTTCGTCAATTTGGGCATCAGCAGTTCCATCAATAGGCGCTGAATGAATCAAACTGTTTGAATCCGGGGAAAGCCCTCGATAAACTGCTGCCTCAATGTAGGAAGAAGGGAGATGGCGCTGCGGATTTTTGGAAAAAATCAAAAGACCTGCAACTGTCGGCCGCAATATCCCTTCTTCATCTTCAATGGATATTCTGGTATTCACCAATAAATCTTCCATGGGAATAGTAGAAGAAGGACCAAAAAAATTGTTCAATAATGATTTATCAAGATCGTCATCAACAGCGGTTTGTGCCGCCATTTCATCAAAAACAAAACTCCTGCCTCTCTGCTGAAATAATCGCGCTAACTCTTGGGACGTAAGATCTCTTTTGGTTGACCCTACACGTATGTACCACCTCCCGCCCGAAGTTTTATGAACATATAAACTTTTAGGTATCCGGGTGATAATAATTTCAACCTCTTTCCCAGAGGTATCATGCAAGAGCACCTTGCGAATAATTGGTCGGATAGGTGGGTCACAATTATTCGAAGCAATGTTGATAACCCATTGTTCCACTATTCCAAGTTGATCCCCCGGCACACCGCGTATCAACCCCTGATCACTTACCCCAAGGAACAGTGCACCACCCTCGGTGTTAGCAAAAGCAACCATCTCACCAGCCATATCTTCAGTATTTGGAGAGATAACACCTCTGGTACCAAAGCGAAGTTCCTTGAATTCGGCAAAGGTATCTTCTCCTGCGCTAATTTGTTCTATGATATCTTCAAGTGTATCAAACATAATTTTTTAGAATCCATAACGTTCTTTGCGTAAACGGAAGGCTTCTGAACTTCCTTCCATAATGACACTTACCTGATTTTTTATTTAAAGATAAGTTTAAG
The DNA here is from genome assembly GCA_030625085.1 of Pseudomonadota bacterium. Lineage (GTDB taxonomy): Bacteria > SZUA-182 > SZUA-182 > DTGQ01 > DTGQ01 > DAOURK01. The sequence goes on along the minus strand of DAOURK010000049.1, from coordinate 1,133 downwards.
AACAAAAACCGATTATAAAACAATACCTTTATTGTGTCAAACGTCTATATCCACGCGATCCAAGCGACCGGAATAGAGAAATATTAAAATTCAGTGATTTAACCCAAATATCAAGATTTCCAGAAAAACATAATGCCTTTATTGATGTTAATAGCTTATAAGATAAGAGGCAATTGAATCCAAATATTATACTTTGGACCAGGGTGAAAAAATTTTTAAAAATTCCAGGGATACTTTTTTTGGCAGTGTAGATATGCTTTCCTTTCAATAGGTTTACGCAGTGCTTTTGGGCAACCTGGGAAACGGTAAACCCCTTGGATAAATTGGTTTTTAGGAAATTTGGCAATTCTGCCTTTTCTCCTTGTAAATGGTTGGATATTGTTTTTTTGGATTGCCACTAATCAAATGGCAAGGGCTTTGTCTATTTATAGTGCCTGCTTATAGTACTTACCAATAAATTGATATTATGTTATTTATTGCTATAAAATTCAAGTTATAAATTTTGCGCTTTCATTACGCGCTTAATAAGTGCAATGGATAAAGTGATAATCCGATTTTATAACCCGGGTTATAAGTGTAGTGGCCGGGTTATTCGATAATCTGCATGGTGGCAGACCCCGAATTTAGATGCCTTTGCCCTGCATCTTCCTGTGTTTTATAATCATAAAGCTTACAGCCAGATTAAAAGCAATAGATTAGAGCAATGTTAAATTTCAGTTGCTGTTAAAATTCTTGACGCCGCCCCTTTTTGACATTAAAATTCGGACACGAACTCTTTTTTATAAGGATGTAAAATTGGGTTGCTCAAATTATTAATAATGCCAATTTTGGCAAAATTTATAATTTCGCTTTACCGGGGCCGAACAATTCAATCACCATATGGGATAAAATTCAACTCCTAAGTGGTCGGGTAACTGGCCGTTCTATCTCGATGGGATATAATTAACTTTTAACACAATGCAGTGCTGAACTTGGATAAACAAATACTATTGTCCAGACTTCTTTAAATCCTGTTCAAACAGGCCTTAATTTTTGGACATTTTGCGGTTAGGGCATTCTCCCACATCATAGAGAAGACGCTTTCCATTTTTAAGCCTAATCTGTTTTTCATTCAAAGCTCTGCATAGCTGTAT
>DAOURK010000095.1 GCA_030625085.1 Pseudomonadota bacterium | reverse complement strand
ATCCCAGGTATCCTTTTTCCCATCAAAGTCGGTATCTCGGATTATCGAAGAAATTTCCCCTTCTTGGTAACTTTGCCAGGCATCTATCTGTCCGTCAAAATCAGAATCAATTTCCATTCTTTCAAGATCACCCTTATCGCTATAATAATTCCACAAGTCCTTTTTACCATCCTTGTTTTTATCTTCAGCATTGGTTTTAGCGAATGAAGAAAAAGGCAACAGGATAAATAAATACAGGATAATGATCCAATGAAGAATGGATTTTTTTGTGCTGGGCCATTTAATTAAGAACTTGACACCTGATATTTTCACCTTAGGTCCTTTATAATTCTTCGTGATGAGAAAATAAAAAAAACAAAAAAAGCCATGAAGGTTTTCTATTCGCATTTTTTCCGAACAAAAGCCTTCATGGCTTTAGATTTGCCAGGGTTTCAATAATATGGCGCTGATTTAAAGATTTTAGCCACGTGTTTGGTCGACGTTGACTTATGTAATCTTCATGATTACAATGTATAAAATTATACCATACATTTATTTTTGTATAATTTAGCAAAAACATCGTTCTTCTGTCAAGATTTAAATCCACGATTCATATTTGGTCCGAGATTAGTTACATGGTTGGCAAAATAGTTGTTGTGAAGTTATATCTTATTTCTTTAAAATAAATTTTCTGAATTTCTTGACAAAAATAGTGATTAATGATAGTGATTAATGATATTGATAATAAACACTAAATTTGTTTCATGAAGAAACAAGGACATACAGATTAATTAAGGCTTCAAATATAAGTTAGGTTTAAGAGTAATTCTAAGCCACGAAGGCTTGTTTCCGGATAGGGATATTCAGAAAAAGTTTTCGTGGTTTTTTTTTGCCTGATTATGGTGACAGCTCAATATGATACAGGCGAGGCCATGTCCCAAAGGTCCCTTATGGGTATTTGTATAATTTTCGGTATTTTGGGAATGGTATTCTGGTGGAAAGGAAAAAGAGATAGGAATAACAAAACTGCTAAAGGTTAGAGGGAGTGTTCATGAAAAATAAATTGAACTCTTTGCACCTTAAAAGAGAGCTTACTTTGTTTTCTGCTACAATTCTGGTAATCGCCAACATGATCGGCACAGGTATTTTTACTACCTCAGGATTTATTATCAAGGAATTGGGCAACCCCAATAGTATGCTGCTCTGCTGGTTATTTGGCGGTATTTTTGCTCTTTGCGGCGCCTTGTGCTATGGGGAATTGGGTGCAATGTTTCCCCATCCGGGGGGAGAATACGTTTTTTTGCGGGAGAGCTTCGGTAAATCGATGGCTTTTCTGTCCGGATGGATATCTCTTGTAGTGGGCTTTTCCGCCCCTATTGCGGCAGCTTCTGTCGCCTTTGCCTCCTATTTTTTTAAGGCCGCTCCGCTCTCTGACTGCAAGGGGACTATTTTTTCCGTCTCTGGGGTCAAACTGCTTACCTTCTCCCCGGTTACTTTATTGGCAATAGCAATTATTGCTATCTTTTCCCTGATTCATTACCACAGCCTCTTTCTGGGCAGCAGGGTGCAAAATGGATTGACCTTGTTTAAGATTGCTTTTATTGTCCTTTTTGTCATCTCCGGCTTTTGGTTCGGCAAGGGCACAGGGGAGCATTTTTTCACCGGTTTGGATATAGGGACTATACTTTCGGATAAGTTTGCCGTTTCCTTGATTTTTATTTCCTTTGCTTATAGTGGCCTGGAATGCAGCAGCCTATTTGGGTGGTGAAATCAAGGACCCTTCCCGGAACATTCCCCTGGCACTTTTTAACGGGACCCTTATAGTTATGTGTCTCTATCTTCTTTTGAATGCGGTCTTTATCTATGCCCTGCCGGCAACTGCAATGAGCGGGGTGTTGGAGGTGGGTGATCTGGCTGCTGCCGCCTTATTTGGGAACACTATCAGCAGATATTTTGCCGGAGCAATTGCCATCGGCATTTTATCAGCAGTAAGCGCCATGGTGGTGACCGGCCCTCGAGTCTATTACGCTATGGCCAAAGACAATATTTTTTTTAAGCAGTTTGGCATAGTCAGCAAAATCCATAAAACACCGGCTTACTCCATTTTTCTTCAGGCGCTCATTGCCTCAATTATGGTACTTATTTTGGCCTTTGATACTTTGCTCATCTATATCGGCTTTACCCTTTCCCTATTTTCGATGCTGACCGTAGTGGGCCTGGTAGTCCTCAGAATAAAAAATCCTTCAGTAAAAAGAGAATACCGTACCTTTGGATATCCTTTTACTCCAATTCTTTTTATTTTGGGGAATCTATGGATCATTTATTACTCAATTAGAAGCAGATTTATTGTTTCTGTTTATGGTTTAGGCACTATCGGCCTTGGTTATATAATTTATTTATATTTTCGTTTTTCAATTGCTTTAGAGGTGAAAGGGCAGCAATTCTAATTTTGACCTGTTAGCTTTTAAATGTAGGGCAGGGCAAAAGCTCTGCCCTACATTTAAAAATATTACAGTTAGAATTGCTTGTGGAAGGGGGTGATAAGGCAAAATTGTGGTTCAGTGTCTTTATGTGAAATTTTAAAAAAGTATAAAGTACTTTTTTGGCTTTATGAACGATGCATGAGAAATTATAAAAAAATAAAAGGGGGAAGGAATAAAATAATTCGTGAATAGTATCGAACAAATAGTGACAATGAATGAGTTATCTACATTAAAAAGGAGAGAAGGAGAAAAATGATAGGAAGAAGAAAACCGCGACTTTCTCGAGTCGTTTGTTTCATGGCGGTGATTTTTGCTTTGGCCTTTATGGCCACACCCTCGCCGGCGACAAAAAACTCAGAGGAAGTTCTTGATGTTGGAACTATTACAGTGATGGCGCCCCAGCCGGGTGTTAAAATCACGGCCGAAAAGACCATTATAAATCCTGAGGAATTCAAAAAACCCAAGGAAGCTAGAAATGTAATAGATATATTAACTGAAATTGGAGGCGTTGATATTCAGCAAATTAATCCGCTGATGGCCAGCCCTGGAGATGAAGTATCCATACGGGGATTAAACGAGGGGCGAATGGTTATAGAAATTGACGGTCGCAGGATCAATCACACCGGCCATTTGGGGCGCTACATTGTTGACTGGTCCACCTTAAACATCGATGATGTAGAGCGAATCGAAATTATCCGGGGCGGACATTCCGTACTGCACCCCTTTGCCATTGGCGGTGTGATCAATATTGTAACGAAAAAGGGAAAGAAGACCGATGTGGCTAAGCCGGAGCTTAAGGTTAAAACCGGATATGGAGCATTCAATACCACTCATTTCTTAGGCTCAATTAACGGGGGAGTTGAAAATTTTATAGGTTATCACTTGGCGGCCAGCAAACAAGAAACCGACGGGTACCTTCGCAACAATTTTCAGAAAACCGATAACCTGAGCGGGCACCTTACTTTTTATCTTCCCCATGAGGTAACTCTCTCTTTAGGAGGAAAATTTTCCGAGGTTGATTACGGCTATCCTGTTCTCAATGATCCTACCCGGCCGGATTATGATTCCGATTATCCTGATTTTGTCCTGGACGCAGACCAGTTGAGGCATGTCCCCCCTGTCGGGCAAGTCGCAGGACCGCCAGTCCCCTATTGGGACCGCCAAACCACCTACCTTGATGGTATCTTAAACCTTCCCCTCGGGCCGGGCATTTTCAAGCTTCACTGTTTCCGAACCATAGGCAAGCGTTGGAACCATTATTACCGGGGCAAGTTTATAGAAGATCTTTCCCAGGATGAAACTCGAGGCGTCATTGGAGAATATCGTGATTTTACCTTATTTAATTCCCACCGGCTTGTCTTAGGTACTGAATATCAGGAACTGGGGTCGCCGCCAACTAATCAGAGGATCTACATTGTTACCTCAGCCTACCTGCAGGATACCATCAGCTTAGGAGATCGTGTGGTCATTACGCCTGGGGTGCGTTATTACCATATTGACAAAGATATCTATTATCCTTGGTTTGAATCCGGCGGCGACAAACCGGCCTTTCCCAAAACAGGTAAACAGGAAACCTCTGAGGATTGGTTTCCAAGCCTGAAACTCGACTTTCAGGCCACTCCGGACACAGCCGTTTATGCGGCAGTGAGTCGATCCCATCGACTCCCATGCCCCTGAGACTACTATTGGTGGGCACGGTGTGCCGACGAAAATAATCAGTCTTTAGATCCTGAATCAGCATGGGAATATGAGGCCGGCATTATTAAGGATTTTCAATCCGTTAGCTTAAGAGCGGCCGGGTGGTATTACGATATCAAGGATTTTATCAATGATAACGGCATTACTGCTCCAGGTGCCGGGCTGGGCAGTAATGCTCTTTATAATATTGACCATATGAAGCTTTACGGCGCAGAGCTTGAGGCTGCCTTCAGACTGGGCGAGCGTTTTCGAGCCAACGCAGCTTATGTGCATCAAAATTTCAGTGTAGATGAGACAGGCTTTGAAGAGGATTGGACCTATTACTTGCCCGCGCTTTTACCAAAAAACAAGATCAAATTATTGGCCAGGTATAAGGTTTGGAAAGAGGGTTGGCTCCAGGCAAGTTCCCGTTTTGTTGACGAGCGAAAGGCACAAAAAGGCAAGGAGCTTGATGCCTATGCCACGCTTGACTTAGGATTTGAGCAAAAATTTATTTTTGATAAGACACAATACAGTGCCGGTATCTTTGTCAATAACGCAACCGGAACAGTCTATCAGGAGCAGGCCGGTTATGAAATGCCCCGGCAGGTATGGGGAATGCAGTTGGGTGCACAATTTTAAAGAACATAGGGAGACTGTGTAATGAAGCAAAGAATAAAGGCAACTTTTATCTTAGCTGTGGCCATGGTCGCAATTTTCAGCTTTTTACCTTCGCAAGTTGTAGCCTGGGGTCGCGGTCACTTTTATGTTATCGGCACCGGGCCGTCCGGACCAAAAACTGCAACACTACAAGCCTTAGAGACCATGAAAAAGATGGACCTTATTATTGCCGACGATGAGCATATGAAGGGTTTTGCTGAGTATATTGGAGATAAAAAAATTCTGTTCGATCCATGGAAAGGGTTTTGGGATTATAAGGGAAAAAGTTATACTGAATTGACTAAGGAGGAGTTTTCTCAATTTAAAGTGGAACGTTTCAAGGTGCGAGATGAAAAAGTGGCCAAGATAAAAGGCCTTTTAGCCAAAGGAAAAGACGTGGGATTACTTGACTCGGGCAATCCCTGCCTCTTTGGGCCCAGCCACTGGTATGTGGAAAAATTTAACCCGGATGAGATAGTCATTATTCCGGGCATGGGGTGCGATGCGGCAGCTATGGCCGCCCTGGGTAAGAGTACCATTCCCGCCCATCAAACCCGCTTTGTCATGCAGACTGCGCCAATATTTCTTTTTGAAGACAAGGATATGGAAGATATCCAAATTCTCAAAGACCTGGCCAACTATCAGACTACTATGATCCTTTATATGGCCCTCGGAAAACCGGAAAAGCTCTTTGCCGCACTTGGGAAAGTGCTCCCCCCGGATATGCCGTGTGCTGTTGTTTATTGGGCCGGAGATCCTGATCTGGAGAGAATCGTTCGCGGCACAGTAGCTGATATGGGCCAAAAGCTGGCCAAAGAGAAGGAAAAATTTATGGGCCTTTTATTTATCGGCCGCTTTTTAGATGGTGAGCCCTATGAAGCAGCAATGAGACGAGGGAAATTAAACTGATATCTAACGCCGGGACCCGGGCTTTGGGCATATTCTTCCCAAAGCCCGGCAACAATAGAAAGAGTGAAGACTTGGAAGGCTTTGACCTGGCTTTCTATGGAATAGAGCTGTTATTTTTGACAGAACCTAGAACAATAAAAGGAGAAAAAATATGAAGAAAATCTTCATAATTGTATCAGTTATCATAATACTTTCTACCCTCTTTGCTCCAATATCCACTCAGGCGCATACTTTGTGGTTTAATGTTGATAAATATAACCCGGAGGTAAACAAACCCGTTTCCATTGAGATCGGTTGGGGACACAAATTTCCAAGTAATGAGAAAGTCATGGAGGGATATATAAATGAGATCTATATTCTTGATTCATCGGGGAATAAGCTTCCTTTAACAAAGATATCTTCCATGAAGTTTCAGTTTATTCCTCCACAGAAGGATGTTTATCGGATCCTGGCTGATATTAATCCGGGGTTTCTCAGTAAAACACCTGAAGGGTATAAAAGAAAATCCAAAAATGAATTAAACAATGTCTTGTCTTGCTTTCGGTATGACATTCGGGCTAAAGCACTTCTCGTCGTTGACGGGCAATCTCAAGAAGAGACTGAAAAATATCTTCATACTTCAGGCGAACCCCTGGAAATTTTTCCAATAAAAAATCCAACGCAATTAAAAAAGGGTGATGTTTTGCCTTTGAAAATATTGTATCAGGGGAGCCCCTTGGCCGGAGTTGAAGTGCACGCCACCTATGAAGGTTTTTCAGATAAAGCCCATGCTTTTGCCTACACTACCGTCACCGATAAATCAGGTGAGGCAAAGGTAAAGCTTACAAAAAAAGGAAACTGGCTGATAAATGTGCTTCATACAATTCCTTACCCGGAGCCCCACGTATGTGATGAAGCTCGCTATAATTATAGTTACACTTTTCAAGTAAAATAAAAAGTCTACAGCGGAGATAAAAAATGAAGAGAAAACCATTCGTTATCATAATCATAACCACTCTTTCTTTATTCCTTTTTTTTACTTCTTATGTAAGGGCACATACCTATAAGCTATCGCTCATGGTGGATACAGATATGGCGCTTGACGACATAAGAGCGCTGGCAATGCTGCTTAATTCAGATATGTTTGATTTTCATCTTATAATTGCTTCCGATGGATCAGTTTCACCACAAACAGGGTATAATAATCTCAGGAGACTTTTGACATTTTTCGACCAAGAGGACATAAGGGTTTCCATGGGAAGACAATTAGTGAAACCGGCCCCATCCTGGCGGTCATGGTGTGAAAGTCCTAATTGGCCTGAAACAGCAAAAATAAAAGGTTATACTGCACCCATCCCTGCTGCTGAGAGCATTGTCGAATCCTTGAAGGCGCGCGATGATCAAGTTCTTTATCTTTGCCTCGGACCATTGACCAGTTTGGCGGATGCAATTCGTCTGGATACGCGAATAAAGGAGAAAATTTCAAGAGTAATCTTCTTTGGCGGACCTCCCGGCTTGTCAGAATCTAACTGGAACTATGAGTATGATCCTCAGTCAGCCGAGTTTGTTTTTAAATCCGGTCTTCCTGTATATTCTCTCACTATTGCCAAAGAGAAATGCTTGCCCTTTGATCAAACATTGTATGCATCTATAAACTCTAAGGATACGCCGGCCGCACGGCTTATAACCGCTGTTCATCAAACACCGGTTATTAAGAATCTTCTGTCTGAAGGGCACTTTCATGTGTGGGATGAAATGGCCGTAATATATTTACATTATCCTTTTTTCTTTTCATTCCAACCGTTAGCTCAAAATGCACATATTATGACCTTAACGAATTTTAAAACAGAAGATGTTCAAGATGCCTATCTGAAAATTCTCAATCATAGCGGTGATTTCCATCTGATTCCGCGCCGACCAGTGGTTTTGAGTGAATTTCCGAGTGATCCTTCTTTATTCAGAGAGGATTTGAGACCCATGGTAAAAAAAATCATTAAACGATATGGCTTTGAGGAATGGAAGGTATGTCTTTTAACCAATGAATTTCATCGCCACTTGGGAATATATTCCCTTATTGGAGCCAAGATGGGAATACGTGCGCGGGAGATTTTCGAGGCGCCTTTTGACACACTAAAGGTTATTTCACTAGCCGGCAATAATCCGCCTTTAAGTTGTATGAACGACGGCTTACAAGTGTCCACCGGCGCCAGCTTAGGCCGGGGAACCATAATGATAACTTCCGGGAAAGGTATGCCGGCAGCCAGATTTTTTTATAAAGATCAAGAAGCCACCTTACAGGTAAAAAAAGAATTCGTAAATATTATTAAAGCAAAGATTAAAGAGAGTATAGAAAAATATGGGGGATTAACCCCTGCATATTTTGCTCATATACGAAAATTATCCATTGACTTTTGGTATGTTCTGGATAGAGGGAAAATTTTTGATGAGATTGTACAATAGACACCTTTCCAAAATAAATTAACTATAATTAACTATATTTTGGGGAATAGAAAAAGGCAATAAGATACATTCATACAGCACAACAAGACAATGGGAAATCAATAAGCATTATAAATCTTGTCGTGCTAATAAATCCTTCCTAACTATTTCCAGGATACGACGCTGAACTTCTTCAAAACTCTCTTCAATCTTCTGCCTGTTCTGAAAAACAACCTTGTAGGCCTTGAGTCCAAACCGGTCGTCCTCCTTGACTGTTAATATTACCGATCCTGGCGTAAAGTGGCCGTTCCGGAGTATCATGTCTCTGTCTCCATCCACGATGCCGATGACAGGAATCTGGAATCTATAGAGAATATCGCCGACAACGGCAGTCGTATCGTCTCCTACGGTAACAACCCCTGCCACTCCCTGGATCAGATCATAGACATACATTCCGGCGTGATCCACAAAGGCAACTCCATGACCATTACTTTTCAGTATCCTCGGTGTATGCTTTGTGCGCCGTATTTTCGATGTAGTGCCTAATTTAACAGTGCGTAGAGCAATACCTCCAAACCGGTCCAGTTTCTCTATCCCGTGTTCCTTGACCTCGGCGCCAAGTATTTCAACTATGTGGCCGTCTTCGCAGGAGATCACCACTTCAGTTCCGGTCGCGCGCCCTACCATGATGCCGTTTACGAGGATGAAATCGCCGGGGTCGGCAGTTGTAATCCGTCGGTACACTCTTCCATGTTCTTCCCAAACGGATGGTTTGATCTTTATTTTCTCCCTTTGGGGCACGCCCATTTCGTGAAAAACATCAATGATACGCGGGTTGCATCCTTCGGCCCATACAACGAAAAAGGGACCGCTACATTCCAACTGTACGACCGGTATATCCTTTCCGGCTCTTTCAACGACCATAGCCCCAAAAGTTAGCCCCGCCTGCTCGGATTTACCAAAATTAACCATAACAACGCTGTTTACTTCTGAAGCCAGCTTAGAAAGACATGCTCCCGGCATTTTACCCCAAAACTTAATTCCCTCAACCCCATTATCAATTACCGCAGTTCGTCCCATTGTACCTGCCAATACACATTTTACAGCATCAATAGTTTTCATGGCTTCAATAATTCGACACGCCCATCCGGAGTCAAATACCTCCGGCCCGTGAAATAAAAGCCCGATCATGGTATCATCCCAACCATCTTTTTATAGAGTTCAATATGCCGCCTGGACCACTCTGCATCGTCTTCATGTCCGGTCGCCTTCCAGTATTTTGCGTTTTTTTCCCATAATTCAACGGGTTTATTATAATTCTTTACATCTTTGCCTGTCTGAGCCATTATCTCTGCTGCATGTTCATAGGCATCTGCGGCTAGAAAATAGGCATTGTTTATTTCACAAAATGTTCCCAGACGCTCGTAGACAGCAACACATGCACCCCAGTCCTTTTTTTTTTCATGAAACTCTGCCAGCCGGTATGCGAGAATGACTGATAATTCCTTATACCCGGCCTTCATGGCTGTTGACAGGGCATGCTCATATGCCGATACAGATGAATCAATATTACTGACTGGTTCGAACAGGCGTGCTGCATTCATGTATCCGTGAATACCCAAGGCATAACTGCCTTTCAGTGTCTTAAGCTCTGCATACTTCACCCACAGATTCGGATCAGAGCCTCGGCGGGCATCCATCTCCAATCTTCTGCCTTGATAATAAAGATCTTCCTTAACCGCTTCCCAGTTCATTTTTTTCTCTCCCTGTTTAAAAAATAGTTATTGAATATATTATAAATAAAAATCTAATCTTTTATACCCACAAGGCAAACAAGACTAAAATCAATCCAATCATGATTACGATTCGCATACCCATAGAGATAGAGAGGACCTGGATGCCGAGTCGTGGGCCAAAGATCCCGAAATAATACGGGATCAAATAACGAATATTAACCCCGCTGGCAAGCACATTCCCGATAAGCAGAGAAAGAACAACGTCCCGGCCGGTGACATTTCCTGCATAGAGAAGATTCCCGGCTATGGTAAAAGCCCCTATATTGCTTACTATTCTCGTTACCACGATAGATAAGGCCTCCGGGCAAAGAGGAATATATGCTGTCAGAAATCCAAGCCCTTTGTTCAGATGATTGAAAAAGCCGGCATTTATCAGAAGGAACATTACAAAAGTAATCGGAACGGTAGCATAGATGATGTGTAAAATAGTTTTTTGGCTCCTCTTCACACTAACCACCAGATTATCCCAAAAGCCGGATTTGGGAACAACCTTCGAAGTATGGGCCTCCGAGACGATTGGATCGGCAGCATCGAGAAAAAGTCGCCCGATCAATAGCGCCAGCATAGTTTTGATAAGCCCCACCAGGACAAGGAGAGCATAGTAAATGAGCGCGAATACTCCAATTAAAGGCAGGGCCACGGGCAACATTGTCTTCCAGTGCATCATAATCCCAGGAAATGTGTTTACTATGGCGGCAATCAAAAGTTCGCGTCTGCTTATGACACCGGATTCGTGATAGCGGACCAGCATAGAATTGGCCGCGGCGGGTGATAAAAATGCCGTTAGAAAACTGGCGCCGCATTCATTTTTCAGATTTCCCGCCGAAGTCAGGGGACAAGCAATCCAGGCAATCCGGTCAATCCAGCCCAAGGCAACGATAAACTCGGCCCCGATGACGCCAACCGCACAGATAGGAAGCACTGTCGCCAGAAATTTCAGCGAAGAAATAACTGAAGAAGTTATAACTGAAGACACGTAATTACTCCCAACCTTTTTATCAAAAGATAAACTGATCTACTCGCCTAATTGGGCATTATATATGGGTGGCTGTCATTCATGTATATTTTTGCTTCCACCCCATATACCGACTTAATATTTTTTACGGTTATTACCTGTCGTGGATCTCCATGACAAAATATTTTACCTGAATTAAGCATCATAATTGTGTCGGAAAAGCGAGAGGCAAGATTAAGATCGTGCATAGCCAGAATAGCGGCCGCTCCATTGCCCTGCACCATACCGGAAACCATTTTCATGACCTCCATCTGATGTTTTAAATCAAGGTTGCTGGTCGGTTCATCTAAAAGCAAATAGTCGGCATCCTGGGCAACAGCCCTTGCCAATAAAACTTTCTGCTTTTGCCCTCCGCTCAACTGGTCAAAGTCCCTTAAAGCAATATCCTCAAGCCCCATGGACTTAATAATTTCCGCTACCATATTCAGATCTTTTTTTGATGGCTTCCAGGTTATGTGAGGTCTTCTTCCCATTAAAACTGCATCAAATACATTGAGGGGAAATTTGGATGGCGCACTCTGAGGCACATAACTTATACATCGGGCCAGTTCTATTCTCTTCATCCGAGAAGCATCCTTATCATTGATCCGGATTGTTCCCTTTTCCGGCTTCATTATGCCGGCAATACATTTTAATAGAGTTGTTTTCCCGGTCCCATTAGGACCTACGACACTTAAAATTTTCCCCTTATGTAGTTTTATGTCAATATTTTCTAAGATATTTGTGTCTTTATAACTGAAAAAAAGTCCGCTAATGCTCAGCATTACCAATACCCCCTTTTCCTTTTTATTAATAAATAAAAGAAAAAGGGTACTCCTATAAATGAAGTAACAATTCCTATGGGTATGACCTGGGGGGCCCATAAAGTCCTCCCCAGCGTATCTGCCGCTAAAACAAGAATTGTGCCTATCAGACCTGAAGCAGGAACAAGAAACCAGTGATCCCCTCCTACAACCATTCTGGCTATATGAGGAGCAACAAGGCCTATAAACCCTATCACCCCGGTAAAACTTATGGAAGCCGCTGTAATTAAAGAGGCAAAAATTATACCGAACATTCTTATTTTGGTAACATTTACTCCCAATGCCTTGGCCGAATCATCCCCTGCGGCAAGAAGATTAAAGTCCCACGACCACCTTAATAGCACTGGGATGGTCAAAAAGACCATAAGAGAAACTATGCCGATCTCTTTCCATCCGATTTTGGAAAGACTTCCAAAAAACCAGAATACGATTTCATGAACTTTCTCCAAAGTCCCCATATATTGGAAAAGAGAACTGAGAGAAGAGAAAAAAAACATTATGGCTATGCCGGCAAGTATCATTGTCTCCGGAGAAGATCCTCTAAATTTCGCTATCCCGAGAATGAGAAAAGAAGAAAGAAGTGCAAAAAAGAAGGCGGTCCCTGCAATAAGATATTCACTATGAAAACTGCCGCCGAAAATAATGGCGGTCACGGCTCCAAATCCTGCACTGGAAGCTATTCCAAGAGTATAGGGTGAGGCCAGAGGATTTTTTAATATTGCCTGGAATATGGTCCCGGCTATAGCCAGCCCGCATCCCACCAACATGGCCATAACTATACGAGGGAGTCTCAGTTTCCAGATAATGGCATGAGCTAATCCGGTATGCTTAAAAAGCGCTATGAATGAATCTTTGAAACCAAGGGATGATGCACCCTGGGAAAGAGCTATTAAGGAGATGAAAAACAAAACTACGAGGAGGAGAATTATGAAAGAGAACTTTTTACCGCTAAGCCCCTTGTATTTTTTGCATATATCGTCATTTCCTTCCATTTCCCTTCAAAACCCCCTTTTCATAAAATCTTTGTGTGCTTAGTGTTAAGATAAAAATTTTCGATCAATTTGATCCTGGATATACATAAAATCCCTTGTATTCTATGCCTTGAAATTTTTTTATATACTCTTTATGAAGCCCTCGCGGATCCAGCTCCTCAAAAATATCGGGGTGCAACCATTTGGCTATATAACTTATCCCTATGATTGCCCTTGGTCCAGTCCAGATTTCATTGGCCATCACATAAACCTTACCCTCCTTTACAGCCGAAATATTATCCCAGGCCGGCCGGGCCATAATCTTGTTTCTTATGGCTTTCAGAGGGGCGGCATTGATCATGGAATAGCAAGCATTGCAAGTGCTTAGGGTGGTAATTTTGAGAATCACACACGGATTTTTCATCAAAATCCATTCAGGGGTGACTTCAGGATAAGGTATGGAAAGATCAGCGGCAATATTAGCGCCGCCGGCAAAAACACACATATCATGTCCTCCAGATCCCAGGCCGGTAGTATGATAATTAGAATCACCCTCTATATAAACAGAGGGTGATTTATTGGTGACTTTTAACTTTTCCCGGATAAAGTCCAAGTTCTTCCGGTACCAGGCTATAAGTTGACTTGCCTCTTTTTCTTTTTTCAGAATTCGGCCAAGGGCCTCCACCTCTTTCTCCAGATTGTTGAGCTTGAAAAAATCAAGACGGATAGTTTTTATACCAAAGGGATCAATTCTTTTTTCCATATCGCGCCCGGGACGCTGCGCATAGCATATTACAATATCGGGATCCAGCTCGGCAACCAATTCATAGTTAAGTTCCTTCCAACTCCCGATTTTTGGTTTATGCGTTAATCCGGTCCAAAATAGAGGGTCCTTTGAAATGTCTGAATATACGCCCACAACAAGATCCCCTGCCTTGACGGCACGGATAATCTCAAGGGCATCGGAGGTCAAGACAGCCAGTCTTTTAACAGGTTGTCTCACCTCCACAATTCTCCCTGTAGCGTCTTTAACGCGGATACAATTCGCCTCCTTTTTTTCTCTGCTTGCTCCTTTCCTTGAAATAAGCAAACATATGAAGAGAGTTAAGTAAAATGTCCATGCAATATATCTTTTCATACAAACTCACCCAGTGATAATTTTAAAAGATTTCACTAACTTTTTGCCATAAAAAACAAAAAATTTTAAATTAAATGTTTAAAAAGTTAAAGTAATGCCGGCTTCAACATATCTGCCCTCTAACGGATAATAAAGATGGGACGGTGTGCCGTCAGAATTCCTTTTCCCCGTTTCATTAAACATGCTCTCCTTCTCTGTGTCAAAGATATTATTAGCCAGTATCCATAGCTTTACATTTTCCCGCTTATAAGAAATCATTGCATCAACCGTATCATAATCGTCCATTTGGTAACGATTGAGCACATCAACATATCGCTTCCCATAATGATTTACATCGGCGCTGAGCTTACAATATTTCATAAAATAGAAGTCTAAGCCAAGGGTAGATGTAAACTCGGGCACCTGGGGGATTTTTTTGCCTGATATGTCAACATTTTCTCTAGTATCATCCGCAGGTGTTAAACCCCATACATAGGTCCTGAAATTCGCTTCATCCCATTCGGCATGCTGATAGGCCCCTGAAAAGCGGTATCCAAAGTATGGTGAAATACGCCCTGCTGCCTCTATTTCAAGACCTTTATGCTCGGATTCCCCAACATTACTGTAGCCCTTCCAGTCCTTCTGGTCATAGAGCGAAAGAAATTTGTCCTTAATCTTCATATAATAACCGGTGAAGGCCAAACTGAGTTTTGAACCGTAGTATTGTTTATAGCCAAGTTCATAAGTAATATATTCCTCATCCTTTAAATCCTTGGGCCTGTTTTGAGTATCACCATATTCCATAGCATATTTATAATATTGGAGCACCGGATACCAATAAGATCCGGAAGCCGAGGCATAAAGTGTAGAATCGGGATTTGGATGAAAGGCCGGGGTTATGTTCCAACTGTAATCAGTTGTATTATGTTCAACCTTTTTGGGTTCCTGGCTTTCTACATCATATTCAACGTCATCAACGCGACCACCCAAATTGATTTCCCATTGCTTGCCAAAGTCCAGTTCATTGTCCCAAAAAAGGCCCCACCTTTTCCTTTCGGCATCTATGGTAGCTTTGGCAATTGCAGAATTTTGAGACTTTGAAAGGGGTTGTGGAGACCAGGGGTAAGTGCGAATCTGATCAAAGCCGGTTTTTTCATAATCAATTCCAAAGGTAGGAACATATTTTGTCTGATTTAAGTTGAAATGGTAACCGCCGGAAGAACGAGCAAAGAATCGATTCTGGTCTCGATCCTCCCTATAATCATAATATGAGCTGGTTTTGCTGGCAGTTGGATCCAGTTTCTTTTCAAGCCTTTCATAAATATGATCGGTTTCGTCATATGAAACAAGGCCATTGATAAAAAAATCCTTCCCTTCATGCCTGAAATCAAGACTTGTCACGGTGTTCACATCATTTTCTTCCCTGGGATGAATTAAGGTATTCGGATCGGTCTCCGACTTAGGATAAATGCTGTTTCGTCGATAATTTTCAACCTGCCATTTACTTTTTCCGTAGATCGTTATATAGTCTGTTTCTCTTTGACTAAGGTTAAGGCCCATGCGGGTATTGTCTGAAAAATTATAACCGAGACTGAAACTAGCAGAGCTTCTTTGTTTATCATTATCCTTATAGCCGTCAGTATCCAGCAAAGAGACTCGCAGACCATAGTCGAAGTCGTTAACCTGGCCGGCTATGCCTGCAAATGTGTCACACGTATTCCAAGAACCGAAGGATGCGCCCAATTCCATTTGGGGAGTTCCTTTAGCACCTTTTTTTGTAATAATGTTGATAACACCGCGGGCGGCATCCGGCCCAAAGACAATAGTTCCCGAAGAACGTAACACCTCGATACGTTCTATACTGGAAACTGGTATGGCATCATATTGCACGTAATTTCCAATCCCTGAATTTACAGCCACCCCATCCACCAACACCAAAACGCCCGCAGACTGAGAACTTCTGTTTCCTCTGAAGGTCACCTCATTTCGGGTGGAACTTTCCTTAATCACCCCGGCAATATTCTCGACTACCTCTACGATGTTTTTTGCACCCATTTCTTCGATTTCATCAGAAGTAATAATGCTAATGCTTTGAGGAACTTCAACCAATTTTTTTTCAGGGCTGGGAGCACTAACCACTATCTCTTGAAGCTTAATAACTTCTTCCTTTTCCTCATGTGCCCAACCCACACGGGTTGAAATAAAACTTGCCATCATTAATATAATTACAAAAACATATAATTTTAAGCCTTTCATCTCATTTTCCTTTACAAGCTTTATAAAAGGTCCAACATGGATGACAATAAGAGCATTATCTGTATATGCTTACAAGCAATCCCCCCATTGATCTCCAGGTAAATCACCACTATTATTTAACATTACAATGCCACTTATTTTTGCGATAGTTTAAAATTTTTATTCGAGAATTATAGTTATTTTTCCATATTCATCTCCTTTCCCCCTTACATTCTTTTGAATTCGTTATCATTTTTGAATATAAAAACAAAAAAGCCATGAAGGTTCTCTTCGGGTGTCCTTACCGAATAAAAGCCTTCATGGCTTTCGATTTATTAATTACTTAAATTATTTAGGATTAACACTCTCGTTGTTCTGATTCAACGAGATAACTCTGACTAAGCTTATTTTATCGGCTCTTCTGTAATCTTCGTGATTACAAATTATAAAAAAAATACTTCTTTTTTTTAATTTTGTAAATAAATTATCAAAAGCATTATCATTTTGTCAAGATTTAAATAAAATCAACAGCACCTCTCACCCCACTATTTTTATATGTTTGGAGCGCAGAGCTTGAGCCCTGCCAAAATGACGCTATGAGTTTATGGAGCGTAGGGCTTTTCTGCCCCAAAAAACGTTACATCTTCATCTCTTATGAAATAATTTTTTAAATTTCTTGACAAGAAAAATATAACCTGATATAAAAATTGGGTTGATGTAGAAACGAAGACATAATTGCTGCCTTTATCACGAACGGGGTAGCGGGGCAACAAGAATATTAAGCCATGAAGGCTTTTTCCGGACTATAATGTTTGGAGTAAAGCATCGTGGCTTTTTTTTTGCCGGGTAATTTGAACAGATTTTAACAAAGATAACATCTGTTGGATGCCGGCTAATTTTATGCAGCCATCACTGCCGCCACTGAGCACGTGGTGGGTTTCATAGACTCTCTACATTAGGTGGGCCGCATCTCAATTCAGGGAATAGGCAATTTGGAGTTCGCTGTTTTCCCTATTTTTTTGGGTGCGGCCTATCCGGATTTAATAAAAATTTCGGCCCTTAAAAGGCAAATAAAAGGTAACTATGGAGAAAATGAATAACCCTCCCACCCAATTGATGGAGGAGAGGGTTATTTAAATGAAAACTAAGGATAAATAAGGCAATTATTTTTAACTATTTCTATTTTATAGGGTCAGAAGGAGCTTTTAACAAAGTGACATTTCCAGCAGTCAGGATTAGTAAACGGCAATTTGCAATTCATTAAAATTCCACACTCACGCGAAGGATCCATTCATTTAAGGCATTCTCAGCCTCCAGCTCGGAAATCCGATATTCGGCGCTTAAGGTCGCATTTTCATATAGCTCATAATTAGCGCCAAGGCTATATAGATAGTCCAAACCCTGTGCCGGCTCTTCCTGATCAGTTTCCTGATTGCCCTCAATATCATCCTCATAGTCTTCGTATCGTGCCGCCAACTCTAGTGTCGGCTGAAGTTGATAAGCAACCGACATAGAATAGGCGGATTCTTCAGGGTTATCGCCTTCCCTATTGAAGGCTGTAATATACTCACCGTCAAAAGTTATATTCCGGGCAGTGGTATTTAAACTAACCCCCATAGAATCATCACGATCAAATCCACCTTCTGCTTTTGCTGAATTATAGTAAATACTCAAACTGTATAATTCTTCCGGAGCAAAAGAGGCATTGAGGATATAATCC
Organism: Pseudomonadota bacterium; assembly: GCA_030625085.1. Classification (GTDB taxonomy): domain Bacteria; phylum SZUA-182; class SZUA-182; order DTGQ01; family DTGQ01; genus DAOURK01. The sequence goes on along the minus strand of DAOURK010000095.1, from coordinate 722 downwards.
GCCAAATCGTTTACACCTGCTTGCGACTCGTAAACCGACGCTGAAACCTCTACACCCTGCATCTCTTCCGGAGCATAGGCCAGACTGATGCCGGCAGAATTGATTTCGTATATTTCCTGGGTTAAGGGATCATTGACTAGATGGCTTTCAAACACGCCAAAAGGCAAGACATACTTCCCTGCCGTAAGGGTAAGAGGAATATGGGCCACATTTTTCAGGGTTAAATTGGCCTCATCCAACAGCACCTCGTCGTCGCCCCCATCATATTTAATAATGGCCATGGCCGAAACATTATCGTTCACCTCAGTTTCAAGAACTAATTCAAGAGTATCCAAAACTATATTGCTTTCGCTTTTGCTCGGCATCCTATCCTTTTGCTCAGAGCCAAGCATATCTACCTCAATACAGCCGCTCCATTCCAAACCTTTGGCCTGTATGGGGCCATTAAAACAGAATAATACTACAGAAAAGGCCAAAACTAAAATTACACACATGATATTCCATTTTTTCATTTTCCTTCTCTCCTTTTTTAGAATTCTAATATTTTTGTATTCCCGATTTTTTGATGACGATTTTATTCCTTAGACATCTTTCCAAAATAAATACTGTAATTCTTGGTTATAAGAAAGATTACAGGATTACTTTTGTATAAATTTTTCATATTCATTATTTTATGCGGGACATTTCGTTAATTTTTTGATACCTTATTCTCGTATTTCTTT
>DAOURK010000034.1 GCA_030625085.1 Pseudomonadota bacterium | reverse complement strand
TTTTTTATTGCATTAACTTTGGTTATCTGTAATAATTGCTTAAATACTATATTCTCAAATATTATGTTTGGTTTTCTATGCTTTCCATTCTTAGGCCATTTCTAATTGCGCCTAACTCTGTAACTTACTGCGTGGTTCAGTTGAATCACCATCCATTAGACTGGCCACAGAAAAATTACAAAAAGTATAAGGAAGAAGACGAAAATTTAGAGGACTTCAGCACTGGCCCAAGTGAAGTTCACTGTTGTCATTTTTCGAGAAAAATAAACATAATTTTTAGAACCATGGCTATAGTGGGATGATCAGAGTGAGAAATAGTACTTCCTCTTATTACCAAGTCCATCAATAAGCCGATGGCAATTTTATTATTCCTAATCCATTTCCTGTATTGCTTTCCGTAGACAATCAACTGAATCTACAACATCGGCAAACACTCCTTGATAAATCTTATTATAATCATTTTTATCTTTTGGAACATGACGTGCAGGGCCAAGATATCTGCAACAAATTTTGCCAATATTCATATACCTTTTGGATGAATTGCCTTGTTCCAAATCATGAGAAGGGTCGTGAAAGGAAAAGTTTCTCCATGCAGATAATGTCTCAAACCCAACGCTTTTTTTATATATAGATCGAAGACCTTCAGGTATAAGGCATCTGTCTTCTTTGGGAAGTTTATCAGAACTTGTACTTTCAATACATATTTTGTAAAGGAGATTTATTCTTTCATTCAGATCGGCTTCGTTCGCTACAGAACGGGCTAAGTGGACCAGTTTAAAAAGCTGTTGTGTTGTTTGGAAGAATTGGTTTCCACCTTTTCTAAGTGAAATCTCGTTACACATCTCAAGGGTCTCACTAAGTTTTGTAGCTAGCCCAATGAGACCAGGTAAATTTCTAGGCTCTGCCAATATTCCTTTTTCAGTCCCAATTTCTATTAACCAGCTAGGCAACAATGGTTCATTCTCTGTAGCTAACTTTAAAGTGATTAATTCTCGCCTGGTGGTACCGATGAATTTATCCTTTGCACCCAGTAAAACTTTTCTAATATTCAGAGACAGATCGCCCCACAGTCCAAATAAGTCGCTACTGCTTGCTTCAAACCATGCATGGCTATGAGATCCAACTTCTATTTCTGACGGAATGGAATCAAGTTGATAACACAAAATCAGGAACTCACGGAGAAGGGCTTGAACACAGACTGAATAACCACAAACTCGATCGTATATCCAAGGGGGAAGCCATTCAGGAAACCTTTCACCACAGTGCTCCTCTACTATTTTTACTAATGCTGAGACCTCATCTCGGCTAAGCATTGGAACACGAATTATCTCACATACTCCCACTAATCTTGAACTTTCATCAGAGTAATCTTGGAGTAAATCACCTGGTCTAACTCTTGAAATAAATATTATACCGAAGAAGGGGTTGTTCTGTAATGTTGCCCTTAAAAAGGCCTGCTCATACTGCTCAAGGTTTATTGCTATTTGATCGACTTCATCTAAAATAAGAATAATGGGCTGGCCTTTTTCCGCTCTGCCCGCTAATTCTATTAGTAACTCTTTTCCAGAACTATTAAACTTAATATTTAACTGAGATTGTCCCTCCGCTGCAATGAACTCTATTAAGCTGTCAATTCCACTCCACTTACATTTGTCGCAAGAGGCTCTTATGATTGTCAGCCCACCTTCCATAGGAAGATGGTAAGATAGGCTAGTTTTACCTATCCGCCTTGGCCCCCATATCCATATGGAGTTAACCTGTGTGCCCAATAGTGAAGCTCGTATTTTGTTTACCTCGCGTCCCCTTCCAACAAAAGTGGGATCATCGCGCAAAGGGGACCGAAGCCCAACCATTTGGGATGCCTCTTGCAATTTTAATTTGTTCACTATATTTCCTCCTCAAGAAGTCTACTTAACATGCCAATAACTATCATGTAAGCATCTGATCTGCTTGGACTCCTTTGGACTAATGGACGCTCGACCTTTTCCATCGCTTTAAGTCTGCTCGTAAGTAAGGTCTTCGGTAATGGATTTCCAGCCCTCGCTAATACTTCAGAGATCTCAGTGAGGGTAACAAATCTTCTTCTTTTGCCAGCTTTCTTATGGCACAAAGCAATAGCATTGAGAATGTTTATATCTTCCCCCATGAGCCGACGATAATCGGCAAAGTACTCTTCGTTAGAAAGGATATCATACTCAACAACCCTTTCAACATCCATTCTTGTAGCTGTCTCTCGACCGGATTCTATGATCTTGTTAAATAAATTCCAACAAATCAATTGCATCAGATAAGGTTGATATCCTGACATATATATGATTTCACTTACTGCTTCTGATGATACTTTATAGGGAATTCTTGGTGGCTGTATAAGCGCTTTAGCTTCGTCCTCTCCAAGAGGCTCAATATGAATAGGGATCATAAGACCAAACCATCTTGCCTCATAATCCTGGAATGATGATTTTAGATTAGGTAGCCCAGCAACAACAAAAGAGAATCGTTGTGAATGCAACATAACCTTTCTAAGGGCTCCAAAGATTTCGGGAACCAAAGCACTGCAAGGATTTGGAGGTATATCGCTTTCCTTGAAGCGATCTTGCCATCTTCTGAGATTAGCAATTAATTTTTCAAATTCATCAAATACAATAAGGATACGTGTAGCTATAGTTGCTTGCTGGAAGCTCATTATGTAGCGGTCGAAAGCTCCAAAGGGGTCATCATCAAAAGGGATTCTTGAAAAAGGTATCCCCCACTTTTCACCACATTTATTATTTATTTCTTCGCAAAGCCTTTTAAAAAACTGGGTTGTCGTCTCACTTTCCGGCATGGCCTCCAGATCCAAAAACACAGGGATATATTTCCGCTTAATTTCATCATCTGAAATTAATCTTTTTAAAAGGCTGGTTTTCCCAATTCTTCTTATTCCAAGAACAAGCGGGATGTTATCCTGGCTCTGACCAATTAAGGCGTTTTTTATTCTTTCAAGATATCGCTCACGCCCAACGTATAAGCCTCCGATTTCTATTGCTGGCCCCGTAATATAGGGATTTTCCTTTGCGCCTTGACGCCTACTCCTGAAAGACAAGTGAAAAATTCGTTTCTTATCAATAGGCTTAATGGCCTTTACACCTTCAAAGAAATTGAACTCTATTGGTATGTCTGCATATTCATTAAATATTTCAGAATTCACATTAATCCTAAAAAGAAGCTCTTCCTTTGAATCTGGTTCAATTGCGCCTATTTCAATCTTGGAATTAATCAAAGAAATGTAAGGGGCAAGTTTGCCTTTTTGCTTTTCTTCAATTCTAGCCTCTACTGTAAAAAATTGAGCGGAAAGGCTTGTTTCTTGAAGTTTAAGAGACATGATCACTTCTAAGTCACTACATTTTTCCTCAAGAAAAAAAACTGTATTCACCGGACGCATAGTAAATTGAATCTCCTCTGCAACTGGAACTTTACTTTTTAGTGATTCAATAATCTGGGTAATTCCCTCTGTGAATCTTTGAAATACTGAACTATCAGGTAATTTGCATTGTAATTTCCCTGCAAGATTCTCAAGTTCGGTTATGTCACTCCTGGACGGTTTATGGTCAGGTAGGGTGATATCAATTACGTTCCCTAGTCTTTGGACTATCTCATCGACAACCGTCTCTTCGAATTTCCCATAAAGGATGGCTTGCAACTGCAGCACACTTCTCAATGGTTTATGAAAGAAGAGCCTTGGCTGGAAAATCCTTTCCAAAAGGATCGACACCCAGTCGATCTTTGGAGAATTTTCTTCAAGGTATGTTAGAAATGCCAAAATCTGATCGAATTCATTTAATTGGTCAACACAATTAAAAAGGATATCAAGGTCATTTCCTTTTGTTAATGCCTCCAACATGAGGCCGGGATTATCGAAAATTGGCCTTGATATGGCAGTAATATCAGGATATTGCTGACGGATAATCTTCCTTGGGACCCAATGGGCCAATATCATTCCAGTAGCCGTTTCTCTCATTTCCAAAGACATACAGTTCAACTCCTGACGGACAACAACCCACAGGCAAAAGGAATCAGCAAAAAGGTCAAAGGCATATTTATATTTTCCATTTAGTAACTGATGCTTTGCCAGTTCGGCTAACCCCTTTGCCTGTAAATCCAGTATATTTTTTTCTCCCATTGAAAGGATATATTGCGCGCCGCCCAAATATAGATTAGCGGCCTCGTTAAGTGTTTCTGCACTACGTACTTGTCCTTCAATGAATTCCCGGACATCCTTCGGTGATTCAAATTTTTTGTTCAATACTGGGATATTTTTCCAAAAAAAATCAGTGATTGGCCTAAAAGTGATTGGAAGAATATCTCCTAGAGACTTTGTTCTGGATTTAGGAAGAAGCTGAATATTAAGAGGTATTGTTCCGGGGGGGGAGTAATGTCTTATATGGAAACTAACATTTTCGAGTTGTTCAACATTTCCAGTCCTCACAATGGAGGCCATCTCTTGCAGCACATCGGTCCGGCCACTCAACACGAGGCTAGGTAAGGAACAAAAGGTCTGTTCGAGCAGCCTTTTTTTATCTCTTTCATATTGCAAGAGAAAGGGTTTTATATTACTTAGTATAGATTCAAATAACTCAAACGCATCTCCGAGGGCCCTCTTTTCACGAGCTGTAACTTCCGATTCAAGCAGCCACAAATATTCCTCTATTTCATCAATCTCGCTAAAATGCGTCGCAATAGATTCTATGCTAGAATGAGAAACAAACTGGGGGAACGATAAATTTGAAATATGAGATACTCTCTCTTTGATTTGTTCAAGTAGTGATTTTTCCGATTCAAGGATATTCTTCCCCTCAATACCTTGAATTCGATGATGAAAATTCTCTATTTTCTTTGACGCTTTTTCATAAGCAGCTTTCAGATTTTCCGTTAACCGCCTTTTTAACGAGAAATGTTCCTCATCGTCGATATAATGAAGGATTTGAAATGCCTTAGACCATATTCCCTGTGAAATATACCTATCGAATATTGTATGATAGTTGATCCTGCCCGCATAAACTCCCAGTATTTGTTTTACCCAATCGTATGAGGCAGTAGTAATATTTTCACTAACTTCTTCAGGGAAAAATAAAATCCTGTTTACTTCGAGATTTTTTGCCCAAGCCCCAGGCCCACCAAACCTTGCGAAACATTCACTTAAGCTCACTTGACAGCCTCCAAAATTTCTTGATAAATCTGATCCACTTTTGGTGGTGCATTTTTTAAGTTTGAAGCTTCATTAAGTAGCCGCTCCCTTAAACGTTTATTTGTTGTATGCAAATAGGCAATAAAGTCTTTATCACCTATCTTTTTCTTTACTTTGAGGATCTCCCTGAGCCTAGATAACTGCTCTTCTAAGTATCTTCCCATTAGATCTCTCGCCTGATATTTAGCTTTGCTGTGAAGTTCCCGATCGGCATCCTGTATCCAGTCACTTGGTTGGCTAAAGCCTAGGTTTTTTTCTAAATCTAGGAGGTCTCTCCCTTTAGAACGAATTATTCTATCTCTCATTTTCATTATTTTCTCATTAAAAAACCGCTGATACTCTGTTGCGAAAGCCCGGGTTTTATAGCATGAGGGCCTTTTTAATGCATGTTCTAAGTCTTTCATTGCTTGCTGAGCGTGCATTCTTTCTGCTTCTGAACAAAGGAAGCCGTCACTTTGAACTGTGCCCTCACTAAATTGGGGATCAAGAAAAAATTGCCCAACCAAGACAGTGTTTTTTTCTTTAGCCTGCTCAAAGTCAGTAAAAAATTGGTATCTTGCCTGTTCAACGAGGTCTACGAAGCTACCAAGATGACATAAATGGAGGAATAACATAACTCCATACTCTTGCTTAATTAGCCATTCGGGACTTTCAAGTACGTTGTGGGCAAATTGAGAAGATGACCCTCCCTTTTTTAAGAGGTTGGCCAATAAATCATAAAGCGGGATCTCAAAGCCTTCTAAAATTTTTTCATCAGCGAAAGTGCTCCACAAAGCCGATACCAGAACAGTAGCCTCGGCTATCCGCTTACATTCAACTAAGGCATCTCTCAGCCGATGGAAGCATTCTATATCAGGCTTCATACCCTCTGAGATAGTAGGTTGCTGTATAGAATCGAGCCAAACGGATAGCATCTCTACTTTATCAAGAGGCGTTATCCTCGTGTCAAAATCAATCCATTTTATTAGAAACTTTTTTAATATTTCCTCACTTTTTAAGCCGCTCTTCCATTCCAAAAGGTTTAAGGCTAGTGATTTACCAGTATCAGTTACTATAGATTTCAACACATCCCGTGTTTTTTTACCCGCTGATGGTAATATTAGTTTATTGAAGAAGTTAGCAAGGAAAGGCTCTTGGAGTATGATCCGAAGAGGAGCACAGGTTAACAAAGATGATATCTTAACGATAAAGGGCAATATGGTATTTATCATACATATTTCATCATTAGCTCTCTCACTGAAATCTCTTTTGAGTACTAAGAGAAAATCATTCAGAATATTGAAAGCAGTGGATTCATCCCAATCCAATGAACAAACTAAATCTATTAATTTCCTAGGGGCATCGATGGCCTTTTGGGCTACTTTGCTTAAGAGCTCGTGAACAATGCAACGTCTTTCGGATTCAGTTGGAAAGGCAATGGTCAAAGCTGCTGGGTCGACCAATCCACGCTCGATTTCTTGTATTTTTTCTGCCTTAGCAATTTGCGGCATTAATTCTTTCTGAATGTTAATGAAACCTTGCTCTGTTAGTTCCTCCTTGGGCAAAAGATGCATCAAATTCAAATCTTTTAGCCTTGATTGGAATGTAGCTTTCTTACTTTCAAATTCATCTTTTTCACGTTTTAATTTTTCCGAATAGAGGGCATCCAGTGAATGAAGAGCTTGCTGGAAAACCTTAGGATCTATTTCTCCTTCATTAAGGACTTTTTGGATTGGCTCGCTCTTAGTGCATTGTTCTTTTAATCCAAGTTTTTTTAATCCAAGATTAAAAATTATTCTTTCCATTTCAGCCTTACTGTCACTCCCCATTTGTACCAGTTGGGCAGCAATTTTTTGTGCTAACGACCAGTCGCGTTTCCTTTGAGCCATCTCGATTTTTTTTTCGGCACTAATAATTTTTTCAAGGTAATCAGACAATGCCCAAAGTTCCTTAGCAAGGCTGCTTCTGGTCACGAGTACTTGTGCTTCTAATCCTTGGCCCTCGTCTATCAAACATTTTTTTTCTGCCAGCTTATCCTGGTTAGGTTCCTTTTTAGACTGCGCCCTTGGCATTAGCGGAGAAATAAGTTCATCCTCAGAATTCCACTTTGGATGTTGCTTTACTATTATTTCATTAATTTTTGCTCCTGTAATACTATCGAGAAATGCAGGAAGCTCATGATTATGTTTTATTAAGTCTGCTAACTGAGGATCTAACTCAAACAGTGCGTGCAATGGCCATATCAGAGGGGTTTTTCTCCTTTTAAAAACTAATGAAAACAGTTTTGAGGCTTCTTGAGGCTTTCCAGCCATTAAAAAAATACTTCCCGAGAATCCCAAGAGTTGCTCTTTATATTTATCGTTCCTATTGATAAGGGATAGTGAAGCAATAGCCTTATCAAACTGCTGCAGGAAAGCATATGCGAGTGCATTTGTTGTGAGTAATGTAAAGGGTGATGGACAAGTAATCGACTTATGTAAAAGATCATTTTCTATCTTTTCCAGCGCTATGGATATCAAGTCGGCGCTTTTTAGGTCAACTCCAATGAGAATCAGGTCAATTGCAGCCTGCGCAAGGAGTGCAAAATCCTCTTTCTCTTGTTTAACTATTTCTACAAGATTAGCCGCTACATGCTCTTCATTTGCTTCTGCTACTGCTTCGCGAATGGGCCCCCATTTTGGGGATAGCTGCTCATGTTCCAGTTTGATACCGTCAAAGATCGATGGGGGGGTGAAACTAAAATTCATTCTCCATGCTGCAACGGCATCTTTCGTTAGATTTAGTTCAAACTCGTTTCTAAAATCAGCTAGGTCTCTATGTAAAGTATAAGAAGGCATGTTCTGCTCTGTGAAGTGGTTACAAAGAGCAGAATAAGAGTTTATAATATAATTTACTATTTTAATGGGCCATCCGATTTGGCTAGTGACGAGGACTATCGCCTTTTTGATACGATCTTCTATAGGCAGCGTAAAATTTGAGGAATATATTACTGAAAACATATCCCGAGTGGAATCAAAATAACCAAGACAGGGAGGATTGGTGATTGTGGTAGAATACTTACATAGTTTTATTTCCAGTTCGTCATCAGGCATTTTTTTCGTGCTGGAATATCCTTTAAGGACTATCTGCTGGAACTTTTTTATGTGGCGAAAATTAGATTCGCGGATGTATTGAAGGAATTTTGCCTTATCAAACTGTATAGCAGCGGCAAATAATTCCGACAAGCAATTGCTTTCTATATCCCTTGATTCTTTTTTCATGGCATGTCAACAATATACTGATCCATTTCAGGCTTGTGATCAATAGCTATTTTGGAGCTATCAGCGCAGCCAAGGGTGCATTGTTGGGGTTAAAGGATTTTTAAAGAAAAAAACAACCCTTTCCTATGAAAAAATTGTAAATTTTTTTATACTACATACACCCATCACGCTCGTTTGACCCTCTGTTCTCCTTAGTTATTTCATCCATATTGGTTACTGCATGAATTTATTGGCAATTCACATCAATCATCCATTGGGGATAAAGGCCATATTGTTATGCTAATATTTTAAGCCCTTAGTCATGGTACCAAGACCCTCGAAAACATTCAGTATCATGCAGTGTGCAATTGCGTATATCATAGATCTTATGATTGTATGCCAACATCACTTCATTTTTCCCTATTAAATAATGACATCTGTATGTGACCCTAATCTAACTAAGTAGTGCGAGAGAATGCGAAAAGTGCACAGGAGCATAACCAGGCAACCTGAAAAATAATTATTAAAATCAATTAATAGATATATTACAATATATCATATTATTAGTCAAATAATTAAGTCTACCCAAAATCCGACATTGATTTCACTAAGGTGCGAATATTATAATTTGAGTGTATAATTTGGGTGCTTTAATATACTTTTTTATCCAGTTTTGTCTTGGGTTTTATTTATATTGCGACCTCTCTCTTAAAAAGTCATAGCTTTTAGCTACACCACTCCCCATCAAAATTTCATAATTACGATAGGTTCCGATCTATATTTACATAGTATTGACAAATTCCCATATTCTTAGTCGGATCTCATTAAATAGATCACAAAAGCGTAGATGAACTTTTAAAAAAATTTGATTTGCATACCACACAATTTTTCCAGCTATCTGATACATTCTCCATCGCACAGTCTGTAATTGATGATGATACCATGATTCGTCTAAGGTTTTTAAGATAAAAAGCCGGTACAGATTATAGGCTAAAACACCAATTCTAAAAAAAAACAGCGTTGGCTTCAAATTGTCCACAAGGCATACTCTCATTAAAAGTGCAGCGGATTTCCTGTGGCGATACAGAGATGAAAAGATCGGTCTTCCCGATGATTTTAATGATCTTTGGGAGAAGAGGTGCGGGATCTTCAGTTTTACTGTGGTAGTGGTTCCGGGTAATCCCCTGGTTTATAGGTATCTTTTGGCTGGCGGATTATCTGATTGAGAGAGAATTCATCTTTTGCAAGGGACAGTTGATCCCCATGCATTCTGTATTTTGATGCTGCTGATGGCATGTAAGACGTTTTTCTGCATTTAAAGCAATAGGCAAGAAAGTTTGAGATAGTTCAGCGGCTTTTTTCAGAGCAATCCATGAGTCCCTTTGACAGCAGCGGGCCGCTTTAAGTGCTGCAATCTCTGCAAGAACTGCCTGAGTAACTGATTGGACGATCTTACGCTCTTTTGGTTTTAAGGGGTTTGCATCCAAGATAAGGCTAAAAGCTATACCAACACCGATGGCTGCACCACATACTCCCATAAACGCACAATACCCTCCGGCAACTTTTGCACCCCGATCGATGCCGGTTTTAATGATCGAGGAGGGCATTGGTCCACCGAGATTTCGATAGGTGGTAAGGATAATACCCGGCACTAACGAATGATATTCAGGGCCATTCATAGGAATGGCCGGATGTTTGCGAATCTCTTTGAACAGGGTAATCATATCAGTTTCTTTGGTCTCCAGACAAATATGCTCGATTACCTCAAGGCCTTTCTCAGAATGACAGGAATTACAAACAAAATGGCCGTTCCGGCATACTGCATTAGCCGACAAGGACTTTTTACAATAGGTACACTGCCTTATTTTATCTTCCGGCAAATAAATCAGTGGTGCGCCACACACCATGCAGCCGGAAGAAAACCTTGAAGATGCGCTCCGGCCTGAGTCCGGCTTTTGGTCCTCCTGTGATTGATTGTTCACCTTTTCCTCAGGAGAAATAAAGCAGGCACAGGTGTTTTCCAATTCCACATTGGTTACAGCGCCTTGGTAGTCGAGGATAAACATATGCTCAGTTAAGATATAGGCCTCGTGGTTTGAAAGTTCGTGTATAGCGCCCGGGGACATCATTTTTCCTTTTGAGGTTACCACCGAAGCAAACGGCCCCCGATACATCACCTTGACCGGCTCAGAATAAGCAGGCTTTCGAGCAACTAAAGTTAATGAAAAAAAAGGATGTCCATTGACAATTCGATAGGGAAAGCGTTTGATAAAATAAATATATTCGAATCCTGACTCTTCCAATATGGCAAGGAGGTCTGTTTGGGTCATGGCGCCTGCAATACATTCGCCTTGCAGGGTTTTATTATTTCGAATAGCAGCGTCCGGTTCAGTCTCACATACCACGTCCGATATAACCAGGCGCCCCCCTTCCTTCAGCACCCTGAAGGCTTCAGCAAAAGAGCGGCGTTTGTGCACAGAAAGATTCATCACGCAATTTGATAACACAACATCAGCTAAATTATCATGAAGCGGCAGATTTTCCAGATATCCTTTACAGAAGGTGAGGTTTTTATATCCCAGATTTTGAGACACAAACTTTGCCCCTTGGCTGGCCAAGCTCAACATAGGATCGAGCATATCAATGCCGATGACACAGCCCGCTTTACCGATCAGTCGTGCGGCGATAAAACATTCGATTCCACTGCCACACCCAAGATCAACAACACACTCACCATCTTTGAGGTCCGCATCCATGACAGGGCTTCCGCATCCATAGCCGCGGAATCGAAATTTTTCAGGGATATGCATTATTAGATCATCCTGATAGCTTACAGGATTGAGTATGTCTTCCTTGAGATCGCCGGCTGCATCCGAATAAAATTCTTTCACCACAGTCAAGCTGTTTTCCTGGGCTAAAGCTAAAAGACAATTGGAATGAACAAGGGCCACAGAGCCATGAGCGCCACAGCTTTCAAGAATATCTCCCATCTTGAGGCGCAAAGCCGGTTTTTCTTTATCCCTCTGCTGTAAAGCTTCTTTGGCAATCAGCCATAGAGCTATTTTTTCATAAAGCGGTAGGTAAGGGTCTTGGCCGGTAAAGGAGCCTGCATGAACAAAACTATGATCCATATCACCTCCCCCCAGGATAAATCGCCAGGGAGAGGAAAGTTTTACAATTGATGTCCGGCGTATTTTTTCTAATACCGGGCTTTCCTGCCAGGCTGAAACCAGACCTTTTTTCATATCAGTAGCCAGAACTTCTATACCCACCAGGGCCGCCGAAGGATACAATTTGCCGTCCGGTCCAACGGCAGCGGATTCCCATCCTGCGGTGCTTCCATCATGAATAGTGCCTTTGGGCGCAAAAATCTGGGTTTTCATCGCCTCTATATTATCAATAGGTATCCCATAAATTTGTGCCTGCTCAGCAGCTTTGAGCAAATATTCAAAGATGCGGTCTGAAGGAACAAAATCTTCTTTATTACCTCGTCCATGAATAAAGTACCACATAAAATGAATATTGCTTGCGCCTGCTTCTGCTGCCAAATCCACCACTTTTGGCATGTCATTGAGATTTTTCTTTTCAACGCACATGGAAAGAGTAAAGGGGATGCCTTCAGCCTTAAGCCATTTTAACTCTTGAAAAAGCTTGTCAAATTTTCCATTGCCTCGGATGAGATCATGGTTTTTTTGGAGTCCATCGAGGCTGATTTGAAGATGAAATCGATCAAAATCCCGGTGCCTTTTTCCCAGACAATTGCGTAAATTCATTCCATTGGTCAGGACGACCACATGGATGTTCCTGTAGGATAGGAGTCCATCAATAAGGTCAGTAAAATTTTTATGGATAAAAGGTTCACCGCCAGTCAGAGCAAATACCCGACACCCCATATTGAAGGCCTCATCTGCAATTTTAAGGACTCCATCAACCGGCATTTCACTCTTTTCTTCCGGACAAGACCTGCATAGACAATGAGTACAGGTCAGATTACATCGGTTGGTAATGTGAAACCAAAGTTCCCGCAAAGTTGGTACCTTCAATAATGAGGCGCGGCCTGGATAATCGGAGGCACAATCAGCAGGCAGCCGGTCGAGAAATCGCCTGGCGGCAAGATCAGCGCTTAGGGTAAGATCTTGAGATAAGCGGCATAGTATTTCATCTCCGGACTTATTAGGCACAAACCAATGCGGTTTATCATTTCTCAGATATATGGGCACCTGGTTTAACTCCAGTCGATTCCAAAGGAGAGGGTTAAAAGACATAGTAAATAGTACTCCTCACTGGGTATTTAGATTTCATAGATTTCATAATTCAACTTCTTACCTATCGGAATTCGGCATAATTCATTTTCCAGTTGACACTTCTTTGTCATTTCGAACACATTCACTACGTTCAGTGTAAACTCCGTGAGAAATCTTTAATAATGCGGCATATAAGATTTCTCGTCGTTTCATTCCTCGAAATGACAATAAAAAGTGTCAACTACTCTTTGTATGTAATGAAGGATGCCCGGAATCCCTTAATTTTTTTCAACATCCGGCGGCTACATTAAGCTTTCGGACAGGAGGTTATTTGATCTTAATGGATATAGCGAGAATCAACAAAGTTATGAAAATCCGGGATTTCTTTAATCTTTCCAAAATCCTTAAGAAATTTGGCTGTTATATGCATGCTCTGTAAATCTTGGTCCTCCCAACCAATTTGCCATACTAATCTGTTGGTGCATCTTTTTTGAATTTTTTTTGGTAATCCTATATATTTTGAGGTAATTTCCGCAGCTCCATCAGGATTATTTTTTATGTATTCAACGCTTCTATGGATCGCCCTTATCAAACCCTCCGCTGCCTGAGGATTTTTTTCGATAAGCCGCTCGGTTACCACGAGCACATGAGGAAAGGTATTTCCTAACCCACTAAAATCAGCCAACTCATATACTTTGTCTCTACAGAGTGTTTCTACATTTGTGGGCCAGGGCTCGCTTCCGGCCATAGCGTCAATTTGACCGGTATTAAGTGCATCGGGCATATCAAGTGGATTGAGAGCAACGATATGAACCTTGGACATATCAACGTTATTGGCGCTTGCCCAGAGCATAAATCCTCCATGGGTACTGGAGCCAAGCTGTAAACCAATCCTTTTTCCTTCCAAACCCTCTGGCGAGATTATATTGTGTAAGGCCACTAAACGATGAATCTTATCACCCCCTCCATAGCGGGCGACAATTTTTACCGGAATATTTTTTGACATCAACATGATAGCAGGTGCATCTCCCATTGCTGCAGCATCGGCTGATCCTGTGGCTAACGCTTCAGCAGCCTGTATGCCGCCAACTACGGTTGCAACTTTTATATCCAGGCCTTCATCTTCAAAATATTTTTTTTCAGTCGCAATAATCATTGGCTCATAATTGACTTTATTGGAATATACAAAAGTTATCATATTTTTAGGTGTTGAATTTAATATTGTATAAGCACATACTGCTCCAATAAAAATAAGTAAGATACCTACGGCTAATAACACCACTTTTTGTTTCATATTTTTCCCCTTTATAAATTCTATGAAATAGGTTTCTTTAGGGATAACCAGGGATTAATTTATTTCTTAATTCTTTTCGTAATTCCACAACCTCCCTGCTGAACATATCACGGGGTTTGGAAAAATCTACTTGATATTCATCCTTTACCTCACCTGGATGGGCGCTGAATAGTATTATCCTGTCAGCCAATAAAATGGCTTCTTCAATTGCGTGGGTGACCAAAATGACAGTTTTTTTCTCTTTTTCCCATATATTCAAAAGTTCAATATCCAAGTGGTGCCTGGTTATTTCGTCCAAGGCGGCAAACGGCTCATCCAGGAGCAAAAGTTCAGGGTTAAGAGCTAGGACCCTAGCTATCTCCACTTTTCGTTTCATACCTCCGGAAAGCTGGTGGGGCCTGCTGTGCTCAAACCCTTTAAGTCCCGCTATTTCAAGATGTTTTAAACCAATTTCTCGCCTCTTCTTTTTGGAAATTCCCTGTATTTCCAGCCCGAACTCTACATTTTCCAAGGCAGTTCTCCAGGGATAAATAGCGGATTCCTGGAAAACAATAGCCCTGCAAGGGCAAGGCCCCGGAATCTGCTTTTCCTGTAAATAAACTTCACCTGATGTAGGACTTTCAAGTCCTGCGATGATATGAAGAAGTGTTGTTTTGCCGCAGCCGCTTGGGCCAATAATACATAGAAATTCATTTTTCTTTACCCGCAAACTAATATTATTGAGGGCTGTAATATCTTTTTTTTGTTTTTCGTTTTTAAATACTTTTGATACATTTTGAATTTCAAGAATCATTTTATTATTTTTATCATTTTATGCTGATGCGCCCATTCCCAGCTTTTGACCAATGTTTTTTTCTAAAAGATTAAAAACGCCCTTTTCAATAATCAAACCTATTATGGCAATGATAACTATTGAAACAAAAGCTGCCTCAAAATCCAGGGACCAGCGCGCTTGGATAATGACATACCCTAATCCGACTCCTGCCCCTACAATCATTTCTGCGGCAATGAGGACTCGCCATGCATTAGCTAAACCTATTCTAAGCCCGTTAATAATCGACAAAAGAGCACCGGGTAAGAGGACTTTAAAAAATATGAAAAGATTTGAAGCTCCCATCATTTTGGCGGCTTTTACATAAATGGGCGGAATGTTCCTTATCCCTCCGGCAGTGTTAATCACAATAGGAGTAAAACCAATAATAAAAATCATAAATATTGTGCTGATATTCCCTATTCCAAATATCAGAAGTGCAATAGGAATCCAGGCTAGGCCAGGAATGAGCTGGAGTATATATATTACAGGCATGAGCACTTGATGCATAAGAGGAAAAAATCCCAGCATAAGGCCTGTAAATCCACCGATCATAACTGACAATAGATATCCGGTTCCCCACCGCCAAAGACTTTTTATAAAATGTGCAAAGATGGTATGGTTATAAAGATTATTTCCTTTTAATAGGTGAAATAACCTTTCAAAAGTGTCCCTCGGTGATGGAAATAGTGAACCTTTTGTGAATTTCACCAAAAGGACAATAAAATGCCATAGCAATAAAATAACCAGCAAACTTATGAGATTGAGAGTAATTTTATTCCATAAGCTTTTGTTCAAAATTTTCGGCACTCTTTTGGCATCTTTCATATTTAAACTATAGTGGTTGATATTTTTTTAATTAGAGTCATTTCCCTATTCAAGGAAAAATGGCAATGCAGTCATTTTTCTAAGATGGTAGACATCTAATACAAAAATTACCATTTCATAAGGTAATATATTTTTTAAAGGAGATATTTTATCTTTATACGAACCGACATCCCTATGATATTAAATGATTCTCAGACAAGACAAATAACTATAGATTTTTAAAAAATAATTCCATAATCGATATTTAGACAAAAGTTGCGCAGGGCTTCGGCCCGACCAAAATGCAGGGCTAAAGCCCTGCGCTACAATATGAAATTTAATATCTAAAAATCTATATCGTCATATTTTATTGATACTATTTACATTAGTCTCTAATAAGTTGCGTACAACTTAGTTGATTATATTCGGGTCTGAGCTTTACCCATTGTTCAATTTAACACTTTATATTCCCCATTATTTTTTCCAAAAAGTTAAATCCCCTTATTTTTTATGCCGATCTTAGGTGGTATAATGTATAATTATAAATTGTCATTTGTAATATTAGAAATTTAATTAAATAGCGTTGGGATTTTATCTAGGCGGCTTGAGGCCATTTTAGTAGACAGAATTTATAAGATGGACAGGATAAAAAACAATAAAACCATTATCAGTATAATCAAGCAGAAGAGTTTCATCTTGCTCGGGATGGGGTTGGGGGCCATTTTTTGGATTCTTGAATCTGCATTACATGCCTTTATATTTCATGAAGGTAATCTTATTAATCAAATAGTTCCCTCAAATCCTCATGAACTGTGGATGCGTTTAGTGATTACCTTTCTTTTTATTATGTTTGGCTTATATGCTCAATACATTATTAATAAACGCAAACGAGCAGAAAAGAGAGCTGAACATATTAGTCAAGAGCTTGATCAAATATTTAACACTGCAGCAGATGGCATGCGTTTGATCGATAAAAATCACACTATACTTCGAATTAACGATACACTGGCCAACCTAATAGGTATAAATAAAGATGAAGCAGTGGGTAAAAAGTGTTATGAGATATTTCACGGCCCTCTTTGTCATACAAACATTTGTCCCTTAGCCCGGATTCTTAATGGTGAGGAACTGATTGAATTTGATGCGGAAAAAGAGCGAAACGACGGCCTCATAATTCCTTGCACGGTGACGGCAACTTCTTTTCGGGACCCTACGGGGGAACTGATTGGTATAGTTGAAGATTTCAAAGATATCTCCGAGCGCAAAAGGGCAGAGGATGCGCTTCGTTTAGAGAGAGATAATCTGATTAATATTCTAAGTTCCATGGAGGATGGGGTATATATTGTAGATCGGGAATATAATATCCAATATATAAATTCCCATCTAAAAAGACAATTCGGGCCGGTTAAAGGAAAAAAATGTTATGAGTATTTTCACGAACGCCGGGAAGTTTGTCCCTGGTGCAAGACTCCGCATGTTCTTGCCGGTAAAACAGTTCGTTGGGAATGGTATTCCATTAAGAATAAGAAGACATATGATCTTATTGATACGCCCTTGAGGAACCCTGATGGGACCATATCAAAGTTAGAAATATTCCGTGACATTACCGAGATCAAGAAGAAGGAAGAAGAATTAGAAAAATATAAACATCAGCTTGAAAACCTGGTCAAACAGCGCACTGCTCAACTAACAGCCATCAATGAGCAACTGCAGCAGGAAATTGTCGAGCGTAAAAAGGCGGAAGAGGGGATCAAACTTGCCTATGCAGAACTTACCCAGATATTCGATATCATAGATAGCGGGATGTGTGTAATTGATAAAGACTTCAATGTGCTGCGAATCAACGAAACCTTGGCCGTTTTATTGGATATAAACAAAGATAAGGTTATAGGTAAAAAGTGCCGTGAGGTATTTCCTGAATATATTTGTCATAGCATCAATTGTCCATTAACCTCTATTATCAATGGTGAGGAACGAACCGAAGTTTATCTGGAATTACAAGATCGAAACGGCGCTAAAATCCCTTGTCTCCTGACGACAACTGCTTTTCATGACCCTGGTGGAGAACTGATCGGCATACTTGTCAATTTCAAGGATATCACTGAACTCAAAAAAAGAGAAGAAGAAAGGCAAAAAATCCAGAAGCTTGAAAGTCTTGGTATTCTTGCCGGTGGAATAGCCCATGATTTCAATAATTTGTTAACCTCTATTATGGGAAATTTATCCATGGCGGAGATATTTGCCAAGTCCGGGGATGATGTTTTTGAAATATTGAAAGGCGCCAAAAAAGCATCCAAGCAGGCAAAAAAATTAACCCATCAATTACTTACCTTTTCCAAGGGTGGAGAGCCGATTAAAAAACTCACCCCTATCTCGGAATTGCTCATTAATACAACGAGCTTTGCCTTGAGCGGTACTAAAGCAAAGTGCGCCTTCTCTCTTCCGGATGATCTTTGGTGGGTAGAAATTGATGAAGGCCAGATAGATCAGGTGATCAATAATTTGATTATTAACGCTGATCAGGCAATGCCTGAAGGGGGGGTTGTCGAGGTGGGCGCCGAAAATGTAATTGTTAATAAACAAGATAATTTGCCTTTAGAAGACGGCAAATATATAAAAATATCAATAACAGATCAGGGAATTGGTGTGCCGGAAGAGTATCTTCAGAAGATATTTGATCCCTATTTCACCACTAAACAAAAGGGCAGTGGTCTTGGTTTAGCCATCACCTATTCCATAATCAAAAAACATGAGGGATACATTACTCTGAAATCCGGGGAAAAAGTCGGAACAACTTTCTCTATTTACCTTCCTGCCATAGAGAAACAAATTTTTGCCATGGAGGAAGTTGTTGAAGAGATAATTGATTCAGGCAAAGGGAAGATTTTGTTCATGGATGATCAGCAAAATGTTCGAGATACCGTTGGGGAAATGCTGAATTATATTGGATATGAAGTCGAGTTTGCCAATGATGGGCAGGAAGCAATCGAACTTTTTAAAAATGCAAAAGAATCAAAAAACCCCTTTGATGCAGTAATATTGGATTTAACAGTGCCTGCCGGAATGGGAGGCACAGAAGCTATTCAAAGGCTTATTGAAATCGAACCCGATGTTAAGGCAATTGTTTCCAGCGGCTATTCTAATGATCCTGTTTTGTGCGAATACCAGCAGTATGGTTTCAGCGGCATAGTCACAAAACCATATGAAATTAAAGAATTAAGTGAGATATTACATAAGGTGATAATATCGGGGCATGGGGTTAAAAAATGAATTATTTCATCATTCTGCAGCAAAATTCCAGGATAAGTCCTGCTTCTTACTGTAGATACGTGCCTGTTGCGGAATACCTTCACCCCAATCCTGGATTCTCAGGCGGCCAATGATATTTCAGAGGTTGATAAACTGATAAAAAAAGAGATAGCGGTAAAAATCTCAACCGGCCTAGGAGCTCGCAGGAGAGGATTGGCAAAAGGTTAGGTGCTGCCAGAGAAAAAATCAGTGTCCATTTGGCGAAAATGGCAGCGTTACCAAATCCGCCAAATGCTGATTCTGTCACGACAATTATCAAGATAATAATAAATAACATCGCTATATCAAAAGTGGATTAATAAATAAGCTTTATCCACCAATTACAAAGTCAAAGCAGATTAAACGAAGATCTTCGCGTTTAATTGGGCAAACAGGTTTGCCTCTATTGCCATTGCCCATGGCGGATGATGATTGCTCACCAAATTTGGCCCGTAATTCCTCTACAGCGGTTAAGAGGGATTGGATCTCTGATTTTTGTTGAAACTCCTTATATGCTTTGCGAAGTGCACGCACTTGAATAGCCAGCATAGGTTGATTTAAAAATTTAATGGCGTCTATGGCCAATTTGCGCTCTATGGTTGGATGATTCAGATAGCCTTGTATGGCGGTTGCCACAGTTTGTTGTATAGGATCTATAGCACGTGGCGCTGCTTTTAAGGCTTGTTGTTCTTGATGTGAGCGAAGAATACTATTGACGGCTTTCTCTTTTATATCAAATATGGCGCTGAATACTTCCGGATCAACTACCCGAGGGGTATCTTTCTCACAGGAGATGAGATTGGCGATGAGATAGCGGTTATCAATAAATCGATGGCTTTTTAAGTCATAATATTTCCAAAAATGGAACTTTCCGCCTGTTGTGTCATCAGCCTGGAAATAAAAAAATATCCCGCTAGCACCTGCTTTTATTAACCCGGAATGAATGCCGTCAGGCAAGGTATCCAACATTTCCTGCCCGCCGGAAGCTAAAAGAGAACGAAGTTGTTGGACTAAAAACTCATTACTGGCAAGTTCGGTAAATTGTTCCTCTTCTTCGATCACCGTTCCATCTTCTTCACAAATTCTTCGAAGAGTATTGAAGTTTTGAGGATGAACGATCTCACCCAGCACGCTTGCATCTAGGAAACCGGCTCGATCAATAGCGGCAATTTTTCGACTAAGACTCTCCACCAGCCGCAGCAATCGTTCAAGACCATCATCAGGAAACATATTATAGATCCAAAGGGTATCAAATTCGGTTCCAATCCTATCGATCCTTCCTGCTCGCTGAACCATGCGGGTTGGATTCCAGTGGAGGTCATAGTTCAGCATATAACCACAATCTTGAAGATTGTGTCCTTCTGAAAGAACATCGGTGGATATGAGGATATCGATTTCCTTATCAGTTCCGAGCCATTCACTTTTATCATTCGCCTTAGGAGCAAATCCTTGGACGATGCGCAGACGTTCTTTTGGATCAGCGCCACTATCCATTCTTCGCACTCTTATGCCGCCAAGTTGTTTGCAGAATTCTACAGCCTGAGGAATATCCGGATGCCCTAAATTGCGGTACAAATACCGCGTTGTATCCCTGTAATAGCTGAAAATGAGAACTTTTTTCCCTTGGAGCGTTTTTGATAAAAGCTCTTTCAAACGAATCAACTTGGCATCGTTTGCAGGATTGATATTTTTAATCTTTTGCCATATTTCGGAAATAACCTCTACATCATGCTGAACCGCTCCATGAAGATTTCTTAAATCATACATGGCGGGATCTATAGTTTCCATTTCCTCTAAGATCTTACCTATTTCCTCGTTGTCATCCATGTCATCTGCCAGGGATGTGGGCGTTGCATCGTCTTCCTCATCTTCGCGGGAGAGATATTGCAAGGCCTTGTGAAATTGGCTGCTTTTAAGAAGACGGCCATCAAGAATATAGGACTCAAAGGTTTTGAGGAATTCAAGCCCACGTCTTATACTAATGCGGAATGCCTCAATGCTCGACTCAAATCGCTTCAAATATCGGCTTTTGAATATTCCTACCAAGGCTTGTTCACGGCCTGCCTCAAATTTATCTATGGTAATCCCGGCTTTTTTATATTCTTCAAGGTTGTAAGGGGCAAGCTTTAAGCTTTCGATGCCAAATACAACCTCATCATAAATTCCGGAGTAGGTAGATTCTAAGTTATATTGAACAGTTTTTAGCCTGCGTTGTGGAAAATGGATTCTTTTCCCCCTGATTGTTGCCTCAGGATAGGCATGGCGGATAAAAGGCCGAGTGCGCCGGATCACAATTTCTTCCAACAGATTGAAAAGCGCAAAGGCGCTGCTGTTTTTTCTCGAATCACGACGCGCCTTGAGGAAATAGCGGTAGATGTCGCCGATACCACAAGCTGAGAAGTAACTTCGGTCACCTCGAGTGATCAGGCACAGTTGGTTATAGAGATCAAAAAGGTCGTTATTGATAGGGGTGGCTGTAAGCAAGATCACTTTTTTTAAGGCACCATCGCGGCCCCTGCCTCCATTTGCGCCCAGCAAACTTTCAAGTTGCGCATAGCGCTGGGAGTTTCGATTGCGAAAGTTATGGGACTCATCTATCAGGACAATATCCGCATCTTGCCACATGGCAGGGGTGAAGCCTTCGCGTCCCAATTCCTCCTGGGAGAGCACTGTTGCCGGAATATTCGCTTCGGTCAATTCCCGTGCCCACATTTCACGAAGACTTGCCGGGCAGACGATTAAGGCTTTTTGCCTCAAGTGGTAAGCAAAGTCCTCCAGGAGTTTTTTGCCAATCCATGTTTTCCCAAGGCCAACTGAATCCGCAATCATGACACCATCATAGCGGGCCAGTATTTTACGCGCTTTTTTGACAGCATCTTCTTGAAACTCTGCAAGATCAATAGCCGACCGGGTTGCGGTAGGTATTCCTTCAGCCAATTCGTCCTTGAAATATTCATAGAGTACTTTCATATAGACCTGATAAGGGGTATATTCCTTTTTCCCAAATTTTGAAGCATCTAATAATTTAATCAGATTTTCCTTAAAATCCCGGCCATCAGCCCATTGTCTCTCATACCAGTTCTCTAAATCAATTATGGCCCGTGCGCCGACTTCACTTTTCATCAATTGGCGGTTTGTTGAGCTTACCCGCTCGCTGGGTTTAGTAGCTGTGAGCCATAAGACAGCATTAGCAGCATCAATATCTTCTATTTCTTCTTGATCAAGAAGTATCTTATGGCATAAGTTAAGTTCACTGTTAGAGGTGAGGCCGGGTATGGTGAAATTGGATGAGCCGACTATGGCTAGGATCGGGCGGAAGCGATTGAAGAGCGCTTGTTGCCCTGGGCGGTCAGAGTAAAAAAGCCAACATTTGGCATGAAGAAATCCTTTTTCATGCAGTCGCACTGCCACTTTGTCGGTGCTTAGGTAGGCAATCAGGTCTTCTACAAAGCGCAAGGTCTTTTCATCGAAAGGAAGATACTCTAAATCTTTTTTTATCTGATTTTTTACTTTCCTTGAGTCTGGCCGTATCCCTATATGTTCACCCATAGTGGGCTCTGCCCCAAGGAGCAGACGAAAATTCCCCAACCCCATGAGCCCTTCTTTGATGAGGCCAAAACCACCAACAGTAAAATAAGCCGTAGCCACGTCAAGGGACCGGCCTTTGTGTTTGGTAATAAGTATTTTATTAAGAATATCGGCTAAAAAATTTGACTGATTGTCAATAACATAAGGGATTTTCATAGTGTAAAGCCTTTATACTGCATTTTGGCTGTCTCTAAAAACAGTAAGGTAAATAAGTAAAACAAGTAGTTTGAAAATTAAATAATGGTTTAATGATTAGGTTAATCTCTTATTCTTATCTTGTCCTCTTCCACTATCCAAAGGTGATGTTCAAGAGGCTCCCGGGAAAATATCGGTATTAGATGCTCTAAAATTTCAAGCACATGGGGTTTATCTAGGTGATTAAGACGAAATACAATAATCCCTGAAAACTCTCGGGGAGGATAATGGCGAATATCGGCAAAATCTTTGTCTAAGGTTACTAAGGAACGTTTTTCATTTTGACAAACTAAGGCAATTTCTTTATCTGGTTTTCCACCAAGCTCCTGATCCAGCACACTTACCGCATCATGCCCCTTTTGCTGAAGCAATAAGGCTAATTCTTTTGGCAGGTTCTCGTCAATTTTAAATTTCATAGTCAGTATCCTAGGCAGACAGGTTGACAACACGCTCTTTGGCCAGCTCTGCCGCATAGGCTATGGCAGAATACACTGTTTCTCGGCTCAATGATGGGTAGCTGTGGATAATTTCTTCAGGTGTAAGACCTGCAGCAAGGTTATCGAGCACTACTGATACCATGATACGGGTTCCCTTGATACAAGCCTTCCCATGGCAAATGGATGGGTCAACCGTTATATATTTTTGCCAATCCATAATGGCTTCTCCTTTTAATTTCCTTGTTTTTTCCTTCTATATTATAAATATCATACAAAGTTGTCAAAAACCTCATTCCCCTAACTTGGGAAATATTCGAGCTTATTATTACTTAAAATTGCCTTTATCTACTTTTCTGTTGAACCATTTAATTTTTATCTTTCGAGGGGTCTTCCTTCTTTACACTATCGGATAGCTCAGGGGAATCATCAATAAGCCACATCATAATAAAACCACCGCCATAATTTGGGCTTACTGGTCCGATTTCAAGTCGCTCACTATGGCCCAATTCAATTTCAATATCTTCAGTTCCTTTAATTAAAATGCGTCGTATTGTGTCTGTTTCCCGTAAGCCCCTTAATTCATAAAAATATTTATAAAATTCATGTCTTTGGAAATCTGCATTAAAATGATCGATCAATTTGCCAATGAAGTATCTAAAATAACTATCTATAATACGTTTATCAAGTGGAAGTCCCTGACGCTGGTAACCAAC
This sequence comes from Pseudomonadota bacterium, assembly GCA_030625085.1. Taxonomy (GTDB): domain Bacteria; phylum SZUA-182; class SZUA-182; order DTGQ01; family DTGQ01; genus DAOURK01. The sequence goes on along the minus strand of DAOURK010000034.1, from coordinate 11,204 downwards.
CAAAAATGGATCAGGATAAAGTGCCCAGGCGAGAGCTTTCGGTGACCACCGCAATAATTTAATACAACTATCCACCCTATTTTCAGGTATTTCAATACCTCCTTGTATTTTACAAATTTTTGATAATAATTCAGAGTTGATATATTGATCATAAAATGGGCTTCCAATTGCCCAAGTGACCGTTTCACCAGTTAAAAAATAACGGTAGAGTGATATTAAATGCTCGTTCTCTGGAAGTAACCGCCAAGTATTTAGGGAATTATCTATCTTGAACCATTGTTTATTTGAGAGATGCTCAGCAGCAGTGTAAAGATCCTGATAGGAATATAATTCATATGCCTTATAACATGTTGTCCGCAATTCATCGTAAACTTGCCTTGAATCTCCTTCACCATTGAGTAACATTAGTCGCCCTATAACGATTTTTTCAGCTAAAAAAGTATGCTTGCGTGCTGCGGCTTCGGCTTCTAAATTGATGTATTGTCCTGCAGATATTGACTGAGATACTAGCTTTTTTACCTCCGCTTCATGATCGGAAGTGATTGTATCACCAAGATGAGTCAGTAAGGAGAAGCATGAATCCATGAATTCCACTAACCAATAAATTTTATGATGGTAGTAGACTAGGGAGAGTTTAACGAATTGGCGGGATGTAAATTTTCTTAACCGAATTATAAGGGCATCAGTTGGGATAAGGCAATATATTTTGCCAAGAAGTTGGACAAGCTGATTTCCAGTAATTAATTGAATATTAGCGCGATGTCGCTGAAGTAGGTCATAATTTCCTGAAACATTCCCATTTACACCTGAAAGAGCAATGAAACAACCGGTTACTTCACTTTTGAGCTGAGATTCTTCAAGATAAATTTTACCAAGGAATTTTAGCCAATCATTCATTTTAATTGGTGATTTATGAGCTTTGCATTCACAAATTACACGATGTTTTATCTCCTTTCCTAAAGATGGCAATACTATCTCGGCTCTAACATCAATCTCATGGCCACCAGCTCCTTTTTCATTTGTGACAATTTCTTTATACCCCAAATATTGTAGTAGATACTTGGTAAGGTGCTCAAGCTGACTACCCTTTTCATTGCTATCTTTACCTAGGATTAAAAGGTCCATTAGTTTAATAACTTTCCAATTTTAAAGCATTTCCTTTAGGCGCTGGTTAATATATTGAGCTTCTTTCTTGGAAAGGCCATAAAATTTGAAGAGAACCGCATCAATAGCATCTTGTATGGGCTGGCTTGCAGGGTCAAGATGGGATCGTTCAGTCCGGTTTTTAAGTATACGCTTTTCCTCAATTTCCTGTATGCGGCGACACATGGCAATAAGAGCTTCTACAACTGAGCTGGTCATTAACCCAGGGGCAGTGCAAGACGAACAAAGAAGCTCACTCATGTCATCCCACTGCCCTTTATCCATAATTGTTTTCCAATTAATATCCAATTTTCTCTCTGCAAATGCCGGGACTGGTAATGAGTTAACCTGATATTCATTGATCATTGAATTAGTACTTCCGAGCCTGAAATACCAATCTAGAATTTTTGAGTTGAGCAGTGCAAGCAATAAATCAAGATCTACCTCTGAATATTCTTCAATAATATAGCTCACAGAATCAATACAAAAGTTACCCTTCGGAACATGGGCAGCGATAATTCTTCTGAAGTTATTTAGAGGGGATTTGCGCTGAAATCCAACTCGTTCCTTCTCAAAGGCAAAGGCTTTGGCATCTTTTTTCTTACCTGCAAGGAATTTTTTTCTATCAATTCTAACTTCCTCACCCTGGGAAGGTTCTCGAACAGCATATAAACAAATGTTAGACCCTCGAAGAGTTATGGGAGCTCTGATTTCATCTGTAAGGGTACCTCTTGATCTTTCATTGGTCTCATTTACTTCACCTTGGAAGGACTTAGCAATTTTTCGCATACGACGTATGTTATTAGATGCCAAGATATGGATCACAATTTTCCAATCTTTTTGTGTACAAGACGGAATTGCCGCATTCTCTGGGTCAAAGGCTAAAATTTCTGTAGGAACCACATTAAGCTTAGGTGAATTAATATCTATGAACTTTCCAGGATGTGTCCTGATAGTTATGTAGTTAGAAATGTTTATGGACTTTGCGTGGGAAATAAAAATAGTAGTGGGAAGCTTAGCTTCAAAAAAAACTCGATTATTTCGATCATCTTTTTGAGGAAATGATTCTATAGCTATTAGTCTGGTTTTCTCAAGAAGCAATCTTCGCACACCTACAGCTTGGTCATCCCCTAAAAGGGCCATAGGGACAATAAAAGAAAAAGCCCCTGACTGCCCCATTATACTTGAACCGCGACATATAAAAAGTTTATAGAGATTCTTCTTTCCTCGAATTGCCGGTTTAAAGAGCGACGTTGTCTCGTAAAAAGTCAAATCCTTTGATATATCATAGCCGAGCTCCTGACTTGCCAGTACATCATACGGCGGATTTCCGATTACCGCATCGAAACCAGCGCCTTCCTTTCGCTCAATAGCCTGAGTTGTCCCAGGGCGCGGGCCATAAAAGACTTCCGGAAATTCTAATTCCCAGTGAAAGAATTTTTTTTCAGCCTTAGCCTCAAGGGCAGTTTCAACAATTTGGCGATCCTCTGGCGAGAGAGCTTCACGTGCTTGATTTAAGGATTGTTTATCACAAGCAGTGATAAAGGCTTCTGCTTCAGGTTTTTTAAGAAATGTTACAAATGGAGACTCTGCACTGGCTTTTCTTTTTCCTTGTTTCTTCGTCTCATTACCAAACCATTGGCTCGTATACACATCCAGAATACGTTTGAATGGAGCAAGCGCGTCGGAAGCTTTTCTGTATTCATTTCTCGATTGATGCACTTGTGCGCTGGTGACGTCAGACAGTTCGCCCACATGGCGCATGAGGTCTGTAGCCAGAAGTAGGCCGGCAAAACGGCTGCCAAAGAGGGTGTATTTAACAACGCGGGATTTTATTGTCTTCCATTCTGTAGCTGATGCAGCTACTTTGGTTTTTGTATTGACGCGGGTTACCGGCTCGACTGCCTGCTTAACCTCCTTCACTGCAACCCCTATTAATGAATTACCGCATCGTAGGTGGTGATCCAAGAAGGAAAGCGGAGCACCAAGGGTGAAACAATCAAGCCAGAGTGAAACTTTGGCTAATTCCACAGCCATTGGATTTAGGTCTACCCCATAGATGCAACGCTTTAAAATATGCCGTTTCAGCAAATTAATGTCTGTCAACCTTTTAACATCAATTGTAATTCCCTGATTTTCCATCTCCTGAAGGATTGTCTCCCTCATCCGCCCCAAGTATGCAAAGATCGGATTCCAGGGGAAGGAGTTTAAGAAATGAAGGGATTTATCTGTAACATAGTCAACAGCTTCCACAAGAAAATGGCCGGAACCCATAGCAGGATCAAGCACCTTAATAGCGAAAAGTTCATTGACTAATTCCTGTCCTATAAACTCTGCTTTACTCGCAGGCTCCGGCTTAATGCCTTGCCTTTGGAGAGCTTCCTGTTTTTGAAAAAAAGCACGTCGCCTTTGTTGGACGTCCCGAAGTTTTGGCCGAATTGAATCAAATTTTTCCTCCAGCACAGATCCTACAGCATTTTCGACTATATAATTCACAATATGATCAGGAGTATAGTAAGATCCTGAAGCCTTTCTTTCACTTTTATCATTTTCTAGGTAAATTTGACCCTTTTTAATTACCCGGCCATGACGTTCTGCTTTCTCTTGCTCTTTAGTGTCAAGATTACGGAAAGTCTTATATACATCGCGCCCTTTTTCATTTACTACGGCTAACTTTCGTGCAGCAATGCGGAGCTTAAATTCTAAAAGCCCTTCATAAATTGATCCAAGTTGGCGCACCCCGAGGGATTTGTAATCAATAAAAACCAGATCATGTCGTTTCGAATCAACATCCCGAGTGAGCAGATCCAGCGAATGCGCAAGAAAACGATCGGGCACTTTGGTTGTATTCAGAAATCTTACAACCTGTGCTTCCATACTGTCATCATCATGTGCAGGGTCCGAAAGGAATAATCCGCCATTGTAAACAGGCACGTTTAGCGATGGATTGCCGTTGTCCACTATTTTAAAAAGGCTAAGAAGGCGGTCATAAAGCTCATAGTGATTTTCATGATAGCCATTTTTGATATTCTTCTCGACTCCATCAGGAAGGTCTTTAGCAATACCAGCTATCTCCCTTTTCATTTTCGTGAGGCTTTCTTCGTAATAACCACGGACCTCCTTCACCGGCAAAAGATCACGTGCTTCTGCATAAAGTAAGAAAAGTAGCCGATAGAAAAGGGTTAATGTTCCCTGAAAAACGGCATCTAAGATTTCCTCTGGAAAGCTGTCAGGAGAGATAGCTCCCTGAAGTTTATTTCGGCTATCAGGTGAGGTAAAGGACCCAATTCCATTTTGGCGAATATGGGTAATGAATCCGGAGGCAAGGTAGGGGAAAATTTCCTCAAATACTCGTTCTTTAAGGCGTTTTCCTAATTCTTTAGCATACTCATTGCTTTCCAGAAAAAGTTGATCCAGCAAAGAAAGATATCTCTTTTTACCTTCATGAACAAACTCTTCCTGCCTAAATGCCTGTGCCCTGAAAAATAACCAGAAATAGCGAAAGGATTCTGCAGGATTAATGATATGAGGGCCGGCTTGGGCCAGGATTTCTTCAATATCAACTTCATAATAATTCGTTGCGCGAGAATGGGCTTGTTGTGCATAAAGCCGCCAAAGTTTTCCGTTTGTTAATATGACCCATGGTGATTCGCCCTTATCAAGAAGGCTAACTACTATTGCGCTGGGATTATCATCAGGATTTTCTTTGTCCCGGAGATCATCCTTACCATCCAAGAATCTATTCCATGGGTAAACAAGGCATAAAGCCAGGGGAGCCAAATCTTTGGATGTTGTCTCTCCTTTGGAAAGTGAGAAGAGGCGATAATCTGGTTCAGTTACATCCTTTACCGGGTTTTTACTTGCAATAGCTTGAAATCCTAATTTTTTAAAAACCGGCTCCAATAATTCTTTTTTTAAAGAGGCCTTTTCCGTATTAACAAATCGCACGGCTGCTCCATGATAGAGTTCAAGTAGGCGAAGATAAGAAGGCTTCGGATCTTCAGCCCATACTGAAAATCCACGCAGTCTTTCAAGGAGATAGTAATCAGAAAAAAGGGCACGATTGTTAAAAAATTCCTCAGACCATTCTGCAACAGTGTAGGCAGATAGAAGCTTATCATACTGAGCAAAAGGGTCTGATTCTGTCCAGGTAAAACGCCGTATAACTCTTAGATGGATTCGGCTAGGTTTGCGCCGTTCGATAGTTAAAACACGAGGGCGAATACCTACCTGTTTTTGGCTTGCACCTATGCCGCTTCCCTTCCCAGGTGGCAAATATTTTTCAAGGACCACAAAATCGAGTCGTTCATAATCACTGGTGAGCACTAAAAGATAATTCCCCGCCCGATTGCGAAAAGCTTTTCCTAAGGCAAGTATATTTCCTACAGTTACACTGGTGAGTTCAAAAAGATAAACTTGAAAAAGTCCATCCTGATCAGCTATGAGCTCAATGTTTTTAATAGAGCGGACAATACCCTCTGCATTAATACCCAAGTTCCCGGGTGATTGTATTATATGTACATTAGTATTATAACGAAGTCGAGCAAAGAAAGCTGATATGGCCTTTGAATCGTTGAGGGCTTGAATATCGTGGGGGCCGAGATCTATGTCTAAAAAAGATATATCTTTCTGATCCATTTATTCCTGAACCGAAATAAAAATAAGGCACTAGATTTTACTGTTATTCTATAATCTTATAGAAAATATTATAAAGATGAATTCTATGGCTAAAGTATCACCTAAATAAACCCTTATTGTCAAGGTAAAAGGAAGAGTGTCTCCCCTTTGAAAATGAGAAGGAGCCTCTTTTCGGTAGAGTCACTTCCTGGTTATATCTTGCGCAGTTTCATCCGGAAATTATCGCCGGGATGTTTGAAGACTATAATCTAATTTTGTTAAGGATAACCACATAGCGGCTGGTTACTCTTGTTATTTCGACACATCAGGGTGAAAAAGTTTTAAAAATTCCAGGTACTCTTTCTTTGGCAGTGTAGATATGCTTTCCTTCACGTAGGCTTCCGCCGTGCTTTTCGGCCACTCAGGAAAGGGTGAGCCCCTCGGATAAATCGGCTTTTAGGAAATTTACCAGTTCTGGCATTTTTTCTTTTATAGTTGGATATTGTTCTTTGGATTGCCCCTAATCGCTTGGCAATCCTCTCATGAGGGATTCCAAGCCTGTAATTCTAAATAGTGTAGTTGTGCCCACATGTACCCAATTGGCGGCCTTATAGCAAGGCCCTTTTCGTGCCAAGATAAACTCGAAATCTTGGAAATGGGAGAGATCCCATGAAATTGGTTATTGTTACCCAGTGGGTGATCCCGGAGGATTAGGGAAAGTCCCACCTGACTAAAGCTTAGCCAGCGGGTCAGTAGAGAAGTTCGAGGGCAAACCCCGTAAGGGGAGTCCGAAGCCGGATGGAACAAGGATACAGGCTGTGTGATAGAACCCCGAAAAATGTATAGTTGTGGTCCAAAAGGATAACCTTATGTGGGAAACAAGGGACACCACAGAGGGAAAGCCGACAGTGTGGAGTGGCTGGAAGGCAGCAATCCTGGGGACGTTAAGGCGAGGTCGCTTGGGATACCACCGGGGTCTTACGAGCAGGGCATGTATTCAAAGGGGTAACTCGGGAACTTGGGAGAGCCAACTGTCTCCTTACAGTGGAATAAGGTTTAAGGAGTACCGCCGGAAAGGAAAACTCCCGGAGTTTGGGGAGAAGCTCCAGCTTTCCAAACGAGTCCTAATAAGGGACACAAACAAAGAGGAGCGCTGTAAGGTATCGGGGGAGGATAGCGAAGAGCGAACGAACCCGAGAAGGGCATTTGGCAGTCTTAGCTAATCATAGTACCGATGGTCGATGAAGTATATTTCACCGGCCGGTAGGATGGGGAACCGATGCCCAAGGGACCCATTTAAGGGAAGGAGAGGCCGGGTACAACGTTTTTCTGGAGGGGAATATGGGAGTTACTCTGGGGACACAAACCATATCAACACAACTTCAGAGGATTGCGGAGCAAGCAGCTCTGTATCCGGATATGGTATTCAACAATCTATATCATAGGGTGAATGTTGAGTTACTACGGGAAGCGTATCGGAAAACCCGCAAGGGTGGGGCTCCAGGGCTGGACAAGGTAACAGCCAAGCAGTATGCTGCAAACCTTGAAGAGAACCTGGAGGATCTATGTAAGCGTCTTCGAGAGGGGACATATATAGCCCCACCAGTAGAGCGGATATGGATAGACAAGGAAGATGGGAAAAAGCGTCCGATCTCCATACCAACCTTCGAGGACAAGGTGGTCCAAAGGGCGGTTGTAATGATATTGCAGGAGATCTATGAGGTGGATTTCTACGACTTCTCCTATGCATTCCGCAAGGGTTTTAGTCAGCATCAAGCAATACAGGAGCTACGAGAGAAGTGTATGTTGTTGAATATTGGATGGGTACTGAGCGCGGATATAACCGGACTATTTGATAATATTGATCGAGGAATTCTGCGAGGAGTTATTCAGCAGCGAGTCAACGACGGAGGAATATTACTGCTGATTGGCAAGTGGTTAAATGCCGGTGTAATGGAGCAAGGGGACATCAGCTACCCTGAGAAGGGGACCCCACAAGGGTCAGTGATTTCGCCCCTGCTCAGTAACATTTTTCTTCATCATGTACTGGATGCTTGGTTTGTAAAACAGGTCAAGCCAAAGTGCAAGGGAAAGTGCTTCCTTATCAGATTTGCTGACGACTTTTTAATATGCTGCGAATTAGAATCTGATGCACGCTGGATCATGGCTGCACTGACAAATCAGTTCGAGAGGAATGGATTAAGCCTCCATCCGGACAAGACTCAGATAGTACCATTTAGAAAACCGGCAAGGAACATCAGAATCAATTCAGTGAGTGGCACATTTGATTTTCTAGGATTCACCTTCTATTGGTCAAAATCACGTCGAGGTTACTGGGTGATAAAGAAGAAAACAGCGGGAAAGCGCCTCTGCCGATTTATGAAAGCCCTATGGAGATGGTGTAGAGAAAACCGGCACGAGCGGATTGTAGAGCAATACAAAACCCTATGTGCGAAATTGAGAGGGTACTATCAGTACTATGGTGTTCGGTGTAATTACAAGGCACTTGAGATCGTGTTCGAATATGCAGAGAAAGCATGGCGTTACTGGTTGAGTCGGCGAAGTCACAAGGGTGCGATTAGCTGGGAGAAGTTTGAGAAGATTAAAGTAAGCTTCCCATTTCCTAAGCCTAGAATAGTCCATAATATCTAAACCAGCTTGCAGGGCAGCAAAGTTGTGCGCCAAGCGGGGTCGCCTGCTTGGTTTCTGCGAAAGCAGAACCGAAGAACCGTATGAGCTAGTCGTTCACGTACGGCACTGTGGGGGGGCGCCGGGTAACCGGTGCTTCTACCCGGAAAATCTACTTGTTTTCACCAAGGTCTCCATAAGGACCGGCCGATAACCGTAGCAGCGTTGCCAATCCTCCTGGATTTGCCTACAAGCAAGAGAAAGCGCTGAATTTGCAAGATTCTTGATGAAAGGCCATTGGACGCTCAAAACAAACTATGGATTCCTATGTTGTCGATCTTCGAGCAGTAATTCAGTTAAAACTTGACCTTAAACTATTTAGGCTTTACGTGTATGGTACACTGAAGGTTTCCTATGACCCTGGGACCGGGAAGGAAACTATTATTTTTCTACTTGTGTGCATTTTCAAAATAGAGATTGCGGAATTTCTCTAAAAGTGATCGTAGAGTGGTTGCATGGGAAAGGTCAGTGCTTTGTTTACATTTCATAGCGTAAATAAGCATTTGGTGAAGCAAGGTCAATTTTTCACTATATTTTTTGGCATCAAGCTTTATTCGCTGGGTCATAAAATATTGAGTGACAATGTGCTGAATCTCATCAGCATGATGATCTTTGTTCACAACCCATCTGATGATTTGATTGTGATTTATCGGCTTTTGACTCTCAAGATCTATAATAAACTTCATCGCCTTTTCAATAGTAGTAATATGCTCGGCAATCATAGTTATTCTCATTCCATCATCATAAATTCCACAAGGGATTTCACAGTGGGCGCCTGCCTTGGATAGGGCGAAAACTAGTAATAATAGCGGTAACAGAATCGGAATAAATATTTTTTTCATTTTTTCGTCCTTATTTTAAATTATCAAGGTTATGGTCTCCTATAATGCTGCTTTATGTAAGCTCTCTAAAAGGCTATAAGGATAAGCCCGTTTGGTCCACTCACTTGAAGGATATTTAGCCTCAAGGTATTGATATGTCTCCTTAAGAGTGGTAGGATCATGATTGATTTTAAATTTGGAGATTCCCCGCCAATAGATGGCTTCAGGTGTCGAATTACTATTGGGATAATCCGTCAGCTTTTCAAAGTTTCGCGCTGCTTTATCAAAATCACCCCCATCAAAATACACCTTACCGATCCCCAGTATCAGGGAAGGGATTAATTCTTCGGGTGAAAAACCCCCAACTGTTCGGTGGTGTTCTTTTCCTTCTTGATCTAAAGTAATAATGGCGGGCGTCCACTGAATATTAAACTCCGCTGACCATGGTTTTGCATCAAAGGATAATCGTAAAGGGATCATGTTTTCATTGATGAAGTTGATGATGCCGGTATTTGGATACGTAACTGCATCCATTTGTTGGCAGCCGATTCACTCAGGATTAAAAAAATCGAGTAATATGGGTTTATTTTTAGAGCGCGCCAGCCCAAGAGCTTCTTCCATTGTTTTTTCCCAGTAAATTTTATTTCTCATGATTTTTATGCCTCCTTTTATCATTTAACGATGTAATAGTAAAAAATTAAATTTATAAAAATAATACCTAATAAAATCAAATAATTATACTACCTAAACCTGTTAATTCAGGATTTTTTACCAGACCATCATTTTACTATTTAAATTTAAAATATTTTTACAACCAAAAGTATTTTGGAATTATTATCGAAAATTATTACCAATATTAGCTACTTTCTTATTACACTTACCTCAATGTCATTAACTTAAGCTCCTTACAGTTATCCCTCCCCCTTGATGGGTGAGGTTACTTACAATTGTCCCTCCCCCTTGATGCTTACCTTATTTTTATATCAGAGGTAATAACTATAGATAAAAAATGCCGATTTATATAAGACATTAATTTATAGAGGATACTGATAATAGTCTCAAACAGACTATTAATAATTCATAGCCATCGGTAGAAATGAAAAAAAGATATTTTGCAGAAGATTTTTTTTATTAATTTAAAGAGGAGAAAAGAAATGAGTAAAAAACTAGCATTATTGAGTCTTTCCCTTATTTTAGCTATTTCCATGGTTTTATTATTAATCACTAGGGTTAATGTACTAGCACAAGAAGGATCTTTCGGTAAGCAGACTTACGGCGAAGAAGATATTGGCCCGGAAATGGGAGAATCTTCAATGTTTGTAGACAAAGAATCTATGCAGATTATGAAATATCTTAAACCAACAATTAAACAGCGACAAAAATTGCATAAAATCAACATGGATTTTTTAAAAGATACTATTGACTTAAATAATGAAGAGGGACAAAAGCTGCTGAAACGTCATGAACTCATGGAAGAGGACACAATTGATTTAAAAAAAGTAGACAAATTGACCGATGAAATCAGCGTTATTAGGGCCGAATTGCATAAAAAGAGAATACGAAAACGCCTTGCAATTAGAAAAATTTTAACCTCGGAACAAAAAGAAAAATATGATGAATTGAGAGGTTATCGGGGAACTGCAAGGCCAGGATTTTTAGGGCGAGGTTTTGGGCCTGGTCGTGGTCAGGGAAGATTCAGGGGTATGTGAGCCATATTTTTTTATTGCCGGCAAAAATCCCCATTTTATTATGTTATGGCCCTGCCTACTTATTTTTTGTAGCGCAGGGCTTTAGCCTATAATAAAAAAATTCAGTTGGAAAATCCGCAAGTACTTCTCTAATAAGGTTCTTCAAATAATGGCAGTTTTGTATAATTCAGCCTGTCCGAGTATAAGTAGATCTAAATCCTCATGATTTAAGCATAAAATTACGTAA
>DAOURK010000076.1 GCA_030625085.1 Pseudomonadota bacterium | reverse complement strand
CATATATCTGCTGCTTTGCATATTCTGCTATCTCACCTTTAAATATTCTAAATCGATATTTTGGACAAAATACAATATGGTATTTACATTCATAAATGGTATGTGATAACTTATTAAACCTACTCATTATTATGTACCTCCCTATTTTCTGAGTACCTTTCAGGGAGGTACATTATAACCCTTTTAACTAATGTACCGGTCGAACCTTTTTATGGGTACCACTACCATAGGTAGTGGTTTAAACCGATTAATTAAATCACCTAACAACTTTCACAGATCTCTCCAAAATCAAAAAAAATTCACTGCTTATTGCATATAGAACCTATGGTGCAAAAGGAATTCTTTCCTATCATTTCGAGGGGCATTAGCGACCTAAAATCTTTCATGTTAAAGCAGAATAAAATCGCTTCGCCATTCGAAATGATGAAGGGGCACTGATCCGAGCTTAAGTTAAGGGCATGATGGAAAGGTTAATGAGTGAAACCTTAGCTGTTTACCGGGCGTTAATGCCATGACACGAGTGCTTGTTACAGGAGCCAATGGGTTCGTAGGACGAGCGCTCTGCCATACCATGATGGAATACGGGTATTTAGTACGAGGAGCGGTGCGGTCACCTGCCAAAAGGACTCAGTTGCCATCGGGAGTGGAGCCAACCTTGGTCGGGGATATTGGGCCGGATACTGATTGGAAAAACAGTCTGACAGATGTTGAAATTATTATACACCTGGCAGCCAGAGTGCATGTTATGAAAGAAAAAGCCATAGATCCCCAGGGAGAGTTTCTTCGTATCAATACAGTGGTTACTAAACGGCTGGCAAGGTTGGCGGCCTTCTCCGGTATACGCAGATTTGTATTTGTGAGTACTATAAAAGTAAACGGCGAACAAACAAAAGAGACACCCTTCACCGAAGCTGATCTTCCCCGTCCGCAGGATCACTATGCAGTGTCTAAGTGGCAAGCTGAGCTGGGGTTGCAAAAGATTGCCAAAGAAACAGGGCTGGAAGTGGTGATTATGCGACTCCCATTGGTTTATGGACCTGGAGTGAAAGGAAACTTCTTACGCTTAATGCAATGGGTGGATCGCGGGATGCCTTTGCCTTTGGCCAAGATAAACAATCGCCGCAGCCTGATAGGAGTGGAGAACCTGACTGATTTGTTATTACGTTGTGCTCAACATCCAAAAGCGGCCGGTGAGACTTTTCTGGCAGCCGACGGCGCTGCTCTTTCCACATCAGATATAATTCGCTGCCTTGCCTCTGCGTTTGGACGGCCGGCACATCTTTTCCCTTTACCCAAGGCCCCTCTGCGCCTGGCGGCACATGCTCTGAAAAGGGAAGATATCATGAACCGCCTCTTTGGATCTTTGATGGTGGATTCTCAGAAAGCGAGACGACTCCTCGATTGGGCACCCCCCTTGTCTGTTGAAGAAGGGTTTGCCCAAACTGCTCAATGGTATCTTTCTCAACAGGGAATAAATTAGACAGGATTAACAGGATTTACGAGATTCTTATTTTTTATCCTGTCTAAAAAAATAAACACTTAACACAAAAATATTAAATTCCCTCCTTTAACTGAGTGTCTAAAGTGCACCTTACCATTATCATATCTGCTTTTATATTTGTTACCTTCCTAAGTGCGTACCTTACCCGGCGTATTTGGCAATACACCATATCCCGGTCTATTCTTGATATTCCCAATGAAAGAAGCTCACACACTAGTCCAATTCCCCGCGGCGGCGGCCTGGCTATTGTGGCAGTCACCTTAATTGGCTTGCTGCTGGCAAGGATTTCAGGACTATTCCTCTACCCATGGCCAAAGCTTTTGGCTTATTTGTCTGGCGCCCTTCAAATAGCGATGATCAGTTGGCTGGATGATTTTTATTCATTATCTTCATCTATTCGTTTTTGTGTCCATTGTTCGGCAGCATTAATTGTTGTGCTTGGCATTGGATTCTGGAATATTATTGAATTTCCAATTTGGGGTCGGGTTGATTTGGGTTTGATTGGCCCACCGATTACTTTCTTCTGGATAGTTGGACTTACCAATAGCTACAATTTTATGGATGGTATTGACGGGATTGCAGGCGGCCAGGCTTTGGTGGCCGGCTTGTCCTGGCTTCTTTTAGGTCGGTTACTAGATTTACCCCTGGCAACGATTTTAGGTATTTTGCTGGCTACCTCGTCATTGGGTTTCCTCATGTATAATTGGTCGCCGGCACGTATTTTTATGGGTGATGTTGGCAGCGCCTTCCTTGGTTACAGCTTTTCTTGTTTAGCAATTATAGGCTCTCAAAAAGGCCCTTTTCTAACTCTTACAGGAATTCTTTTAGTATGGCCCTTTATTTTTGATACGGGCTTTACATTTTTTCGACGTTTAAAAAACAAGGAAAACATTTTTACTGCACATCGCAGTCACCTGTATCAACGTCTGGTTATCTGCGGTTATACACACCAAAGCGTTACAATGTTGTATATGGGGCTTGATGCCCTTGGATTAATAATCGCCTTAATGATTATGACAAAGGAACCATGGATGGATATGTTGCTTATTGCATTACTGCCTTTAGTTTGTTTCGGCTTATGGTTTTTTACTGTTATTAAAGAAAAAAAATTGTCAGTTGCGCTCCAAATAACCAGCAATTGACAACTTAGCCGGGCGCCTCTTATTTATCCGAGAGGAGTAAAAAGCGAAAAAATGTTCCTTTTTAAAACAATAATGAAAAACATAATACAACAATTTTTCTATCCCCTCCCCTTTTGTATTTGGCTGTCTTTCACTGGTTTGATTTTATTTTCTTTTTCAAAGAAAAAAAAGATTGGAAAAAAAATTTTAATAACAGGCTTATTATTAATACTATTTTTAAGCAGCAGCAGTGTATCAGATCGCATGCTGGGAGTCTTGGAAAAAAAATACGAACCTGATACTACTCAACTTTCTTGTCCGATAGTGAAAAATAATTCTTTAGTAAAGTATATTGTCGTTTTAGGTGGGGGCCAGACCATTAATGCAGCGCTTCCTATAACCAGTCAAATAAATATCGTCACTTTAGTTCGTTTGATAGAGGGAATACGATTGTATAAAAAAATTTCAGATTGCAAACTGGTTTTATCCAGTGGAAAAATAAGCGGTGCTATACCAGACGGTGATTTGATGACTAATCTCGCTAAAGAGTTAGGAATAAAAAATAGGGATATTATTCTTGAATCTGAATCAAGAGATACAAAAGACCAAGCAAAATTTATAAAGGCAATAGTAAAGAAAAACCCGTTTATCTTGGTAACTTCAGCCTCCCATATGCCTCGATCAATAGCCATGTTTCATAAAGTTGGCCTAAATCCTATCCCGGCTCCCACAGAACATAGGGTTAATATTAGCAAAAGTTTGTTTCCCGCACTTTTATTCCCAACAACTTCTTCTCTTTTAAATGTTGAAAGAGCGCTTTACGAATATTTGGGAATTTTTTGGGCAAAATTAAGAAGGCAAATCTAAAAAAAGGAGAAAAAATTATGGAGGTCGGACAGCCTGTGCCATCGACGCAGTATTCATACTATGATGATGAAATAAATTTAGTTGAAATATTTCAAAAACTCTGGAAGCACCGGATGAGCATTATCATTATCTTTCTTGTAATGACGGTGAGCGCTCTCATCCTTTCTATTTCATCACCACGCATGTATAAGGCCGGTACGACACTGCTCATCAATATTTCCGGTATAAAAGCTTACACAGAAGATGCACGGTTGCGCACAGCATCCGCACCTCAAAATATTTCTGTGTTAAAGGCAATTTTAGCAAACCGATCCATGCGCGAGCAGGTGGTCAAAAAAGGGGATTTGCTTCCTATTTTTTTTGAAAAGTTTTGGGATAAAAAAAAGGAGGATTGGAAACCAGGATTAGAGCACGTTCCTAATGTTAATGATGGTGCCGGTGTTTTGAGAACGATGGTTTCCATTGTCCACGCTAGAAACGATCCCACACTCACCATCGAGGCTTCCTATCATGATCCCGCCTATGCAGCACGGATTGCCAACCTCTATGTAGACACCCTGGAAGGAGTGCTTAAAACCAACACCTTTTCCGTAGTAAAGAAAAACAGGCTCTTTTTGGAACAACAGGTAAGTGAGGTAAAAATAAATATAGAGCAGTTGGAAGAAAAACTTAAGGATTTGCAACTGCGCCATAACATTTACGACCTGGAATTGCAATCCAAAGCATCAGTGGAAGCGTATACAAAACAATTAAAACAGTTGACCGAATACGAATTAAAACTTCAGAATCTCCTTAAAATAACAACGCATCAAAATCCTCAGGTAGCTCAATTGAACTCCCAAATTGAGATAATTCGTCCTTACCTTCAACAGCTAAGAGGGAGCTCGGAAGCCGAGGAATCCAATTTTAAAAAGGATTCCGTCTTTGCAGCAGGGCATAATTTGGACGATCAATTTATCCCTTTGAAGCTCTTGCCCCAGCTTCGCATTCAATATACCCGTTTGGAAAGAGAAAAGGCCAATCAGCGGAAAATCTATGATCTTCTGGTAGATGCCTATGAAAAGGCTAAAATTCAGGAGGCCAAACAAGATATTTATTTCACCGTGTTGGATAAGGCAGTTACTCCCAAAAAACCATTTAAACCGAAAACGAAAAGGGATGTTCTTTTGGCGGCATTGGTGGGATTATTTATAGGAATCTTTCAGGCTTTCTTTCAAGAATATATTTCCACAGCCCAGCAGCGCCTTAAAGATTCAGACGAAAGCAAGGCAGGACCAACAGATGATTTTGAGTGCCCTGCAGTGGGCAGCGATAAAGGCAATCAATCAACAAGCAAAGGAGATAAACAGAATGTATAACAAAAAGAGGGCCCTTAAGTCGATAATATTTTTACTAATCCTATTTTATTTAGGATTTTTGACAACTCATGGAGGGGACGCTGAGATCCCTGCAATGCCAAGTTCCCAATATCAGAGCTCTCAAGTAAATACAAAAATACTTGCAATGCCGGTGTCCCCATATCAGAGCCCACAAATTGAAGCAAAGATTACGGCAACGCCGGGTTACCAGCGTCCAGGACCTCAAGTTCCGGAATTCCTGTTGTCGAAACCGGATGCGAGAAAAACATCATTAGCGGAACCTGAAGCTGAAGAACCGGAGATTCAGAGTCCTGTAGAAGTTTTTTTTGAAAAATACGAAGGTAATAATTACACTCAATTTGGCTATAAAATTTTTCAAACGACATCGTCTTCCCGGATTCCCGTTGTTGGGCCCGAGTATCTTTTGGGACCTGGCGATGAAATCAGTATTAAGGTGTGGGGACAAGCGCTATTGCAATTAAGGTCTGCTAATGAAAAAAATTCCTCTCTTCTTGAACATAATTTAATAGTAGATCAGAAGGGACATCTGCTACTGCCGGAATTGGGACCGATCTCCATTTCCGGCCTTTCCTTGGGAAATCTGGAAGGGATACTCACCGTAAAATATCAAGAGCTTTACAAAGATTGTCTGGTCGCGATTGCTCTTACCAATAGCAGAAAGATAGAAGTCCTGGTCAGTGGCCAAGTTGAAAATCCGGGATACGTTTCCGTTCATGCAGGAAGCACTGTTTATGACGCTCTGCTGGCTGCCGGCGGCATTACAAAAATGGGATCTTTGCGTAATGTTATGTTAAGACAAGCTGATAACCAAACTCAGCAGATTGATTTCTACCGATTAATCGTTTCACGAGATGAAGTTCGTCTACCTCAGTTAAGGGAAAAGGATATCCTATTAGTCCCTGATATCGGCCCGACAGTTTTAATAAAAGGTGAAGTCAGACGACCGGGGATTTATGAAATCCTCAAAGATGAAAACCTCAATGATCTTGTTCGATATGCTGGTGACGCCTTTCCCAACATAGATTATAGTCACATAGAAATCACTCGATTTGATGCTGTCGGCGGCCGCTTGTTAGTGCATGTTGAAGGTTTGAATGCGGAGATAGTATTTAAAGACGGAGACGCTGTGACCCTTAGGCCTATCAAAGACGATTTTAAGAACTATGTATGTCTGACCGGCCATGTGTATCGACCAATGGCTTTTAGTTGGAGAAAAAATCTAAGTCTGAAAAATATACTTACCAGTTATGATCAGATGCAACCGGAAGCAGCCCTGGATTATGGGGAAATAGAACGTCACCAGGGGACCGACTTACATCCGGCAATCCTGATTTTTCATCCTCAAAGGCTTTTGGAAGGCGATGAAGACGAAAACATCAGCTTGCAGCCCAGAGATACTATACGAATCTATTCAAAGTGGGAGCTTGAAGAAAAACCCATGGTAGAGGTTTGCGGTGCGGTCCAAAAACCGGGAAAATATCTTTGGGTTGAAAACTTAACGCTCTCAGGTCTTATCAGGAAGGCTGGAGGACTTTTAAAAAAGGCTGAAGATAAAGTACATATTGTCCGCTATCAATACCAGGATAAAAATTGGAAAATATCTTCACATTATGCTTCTCTTGCAGAAGTCGAAAAAAACTCTGATAAAGACCAGCCGCTGATGCCCCTGGATCGTGTAGTTATTCGAGCGCGGCGTGATTTTAACCAAACAGAATGGCGCGTTAGCATTCAGGGTGCGGTGAACTTCCCTGGGGATTTCCCGATTGGGAAAGATACGCGTCTTGCGGATGTTCTCAAAGAGGCAGGGGGCCTGATACCTGAAGCCTATTTGCCTGGCCTGGTACTGATTCGGCCCAATGCTTGGGAGGTGCAAACAGCGTATCGTCAAGTTGCGGTGGAACTTCTCAAAAAAGACCTGGTATGGCAATCGGCAGAATCAGCCCAAAAATACCTCAGTGAAGAAGAAAAACATGAAAGAAAACAGGCTGTTGCCATCATTCAAAGTTACCTCTCCCATATTGAATCTCAGGCACCCGAAGGAAGGATCGTGCTTGCCTCGGACAATCTGGTTTCTTTAGAAAAATTCGAACAATCATGCTGTAATGTACCGTTACAAGATGGCGATAGAATCTTTGTACCCACAACCCCCGACTTTATTTCCATTGTTGGTGAAATTTATCGGCCTTCCTCTTACCTATTTCAGCCCAAAAAGAAGCTGGCTGATTATCTAGCTCTGGCAGGTGGGATCTCTCCATATGCTGATCTTTCAGCCTCTTTTTTGGTGCGCAGCAGCGGAGAGATTATGAGTTATCAGCAAAAACAGAAGCACTTTCTTCAAATAGTTATGGAACCAGGCGATGTTGTAGTATTACCTTCCAAGGTGTTAAGAATACAGAGAGGCATTTGATGGGCATAACGTAGACGTGCATGATGGGCAAAGCACAGCTTTGCCCATCATGCACGTCATGCCATAACCCCATTTGATGGGCTCATTGTCTTTATAATTTCATTTTTTGTATTTCAATTTATAATTGTGCTATAATATAAACAAAATAATTCAAACACATAACAATAATATTTAACGTTCCAGGTTTAATTAATTTTGTTAAATAATTATTTAACAATAGATATGATAAATTTTTAAAGGGATTTAAATGCCGGCAGGAAAATATAAAGCCATAGATACTATATTAAATTAGGGAGTTAAGTTATGTTATCTGAATATACACAAAAATCCTTAAAAAAGGCAAAATATAAAAAATTAGATGATGGGACTTGGTTTGCTGAAATTCCAGGTTTTGAAGGAGTTTGGGCTAACGGGAACACAGTAGAGGAGTGCAGGACCGAGCTTTTAGAAGTTTTAGAGGAATGGTTAATCTTAAAACTTAGAGATAATGATCCTATTCCGGAAATTGAAGGGATTGATTTAAAAATAAAAAAAGCTGTGGTTACCTGAATGCCTTCTAATATTTCGAGAAACGAATTGATTAGAAAATTCAGATCTCTTGGATACAAGGGGCCTTTTTCCGGCAAAAGGCATCAGTTCATGATAAAGGTAAGGAAGAAAATTCGTATTCCAAATCCTCATGGAAGTGGAGACATCACTGTAAGTCTAGTCAAAGAAATACTTAGGCAAGCAGGTATAACTCATGAGGAATGGGATAATGCCTAATTATCAAAAAGGGTCTTGCCAGAATCCGTTGTCATGCACCTCATGCCATAACCACATTTGATGGGCATAACGTAGGATGGGCAAAGCACAGCCCATCATGCACGCCATACCATAACCACATTTGATGGGCACGGCCACAGCCTTTGCCCATCCTACACCTACACTACACCTACACCATATTAATAAGGCATTATCTTATTGTATTTCAAGATCGATGCCGATGACCGGCCTTGCTGTTGCCGGAATTGATTTGGGCAAAATCTTTGATGAGGTAAAGACCATCTTTTGCGTATTATACTCAGTTAAAATCTCCTGTAACTTCATTTTTATTCCCACCTTATCGTTTAAATCAGCTAATACTATTAATTCCTCAATCTTTCTTTCCAAATAACTGTAGCAAAAATTACTATTACTGTTATAGCTCTTTAAAACCATGAGCTTATCGTGAGAAGTGGGAACAATTCCTTCATCTTCAGTGAATAATTCCTCACTAAGCTTTTCTCCCGGCCTGAGACCTGTATATTCAATACGAATATCCTTATGAGGTTTAAAACCGGATAAGCGAATCAAATCCTCAGCCATGTCTGTAATTTTTACCGGCTGCCCCATTTTTAAAATGTAAATTGCCCCATTTTCCCCCATAGCTCCTGCCTGTAATACAAGTTGAACAGCTTCATTAATAGTCATAAAGTAGCGGGTAACTTTTGGATCTGTAATTGTTACAGGTCCACCCAAAGCAATTTGTTTTTTAAAGAGTGGTATAACACTTCCTGCGCTTCCAATGACATTACCGAATCGAACGGCCATAATTTTTGTTTGTATGGAAATTCCTTGAGCCTTCTGCTCCATAATCTCCTTATACTTTAGATGTAAAATAATCTCCGCCATCCTCTTGCTGGCGCCCATAATATTATGTGGTCGTACAGCCTTATCCGTAGAAATCAAAATAAACCTTTCAACCCCTGCATCCAGGGAAACTTCCAGCGTATTTTTAGTACCAAAGACATTATTATAAATAGCTTCCCATGGGAAACTTTCCATCATTGGTACATGCTTATAGGCGGCGGCATGGAAAACGACCTGAGGCTTAAATTGATTAAAAATTTTCTTTAACCGGGGTAAACAGGTTACAGAACATAAAACAGGAATTATTTTTTGGGAGGGGAAATGATATTTTAATTCCATTTCAATATCGTAAAGGCTGCTTTCCGCTCTATCCAACATAATTAAAATTTTTGGCTTAAATTTAACTATCTGCCTGCAAAACTCAGATCCAATTGACCCGCCGGCGCCGGTTATTAAAACGCACTTATCTTTTAAATAGGCGCCAATTTTGTCTGTTTCCAGTTCAACTTGATTTCTTCCTAAAAGATCTAAATAGGAAACATCTCGGATATTGGAAATACTAACCTTGGCATTTATTAACTCTCCCAAACTCGGAAGTGTTTTAAATTTTACTCCCGCTTTCCGGCAAAGATCAATAATGCGACGCATCTTCTTTCCGCCGGCAGAGGGAATAGCGATAATAATCTCATTTATATTTAACTTATTTACTAACGGCACTAATTTGTGTATGTACGCTAAGACCTTGACCCCATGGATATCACGATGTAATTTTTCAGGATTATCATCGAGAAATCCCATTACCTGGTAAGTAAGCCCCGCATTTTCTTTTATCTCTCGAAGTATTTTTTCTCCCGCATCGCCGGCCCCGATAATTAACAACTTTTTTCTTTTTTGGCGTATATTTTTATTTTTTGTACAGGAGAAAATTGACTGCCCCTTAGATTGAAAAATAACCCTGATTACTAATCGAATACCTCCTATAAATAAAATGGTAAGGGCACAATCTATGAGAAATACCGAACGTGGAAATCCTTCAAATCTAAAAAATATTAAGATAAGCAATACAATAGATGAAGTGCTGATTAACGAAGCCTTTACGATATTTACCAGGTCTTTTATGCTGGTATAACGCACCATACACCGGTAATGTCCATAATAATAAAAAATGGAAATTTTCAGCAACACTATGTAAATTAAGGTGCTTTGAAACTTTAGATAATTTATGGAGGGAATATTAAAGTCAAAGCGCAAGAGGTATGAACCGGCATAGGAGAAGGCAAATAATACTATATCCGTAAATATAAGAATACACATCGTTTTATTACATTTAAATTTGTTGGAAACATAAGGAAAATTTCTCATCACTCACTTTCCGCGAAATATCAGGGTAAAATTATTATAACCATTCAGTCCCCTCAGTTTCTCCCCCTTGATGGGGAGGCCGGGTGGGGGTGAAATAAAGCATCACCCTCCCCTACTCCCTCCCATCGAGGGAGGGGGACTGAATGGATACAAATTCTTTAATGTTAATGACATTTGATTTTGATAATAATTTGCTTATAATAAATCGGATTTGTGAAGTAAAAACATTTACCTATAGATTTTCAGATATTAAATTTCATCCTGTAGCGCAGGGCTAAAGCCCTGCGCTACTTCTGTCTGAATATCGATTATGAAATTATTTTTCTTTAAATCTATAGTGTCCGACGAAAACCTCTTTTTTGTCATTTCGACTGATAGGTTTCTGCTTTACACAGAACAAAGATGACATTATATCGGCCTAAGATTAATTGCTTTTCGCATTTTTAGCCGAAAAATATATATCCCATATTTATAAATTTTTCCGGTAATTCTTCCTATGCAACTATCAAATAAAAAGATCAAATACATTAGACGTCAGGCATCTCAGAAAACACCCGGGGAGATTGCTGAAGATCTGCGCATAAACATCAAGGATGTGAGAAAAGTTTTACGTGGGCCGGCATACAAGAATTTATTCAAGAGAGTACTCCTTAAAATGATACCCATTCTTGATGGAATCTTTCATTGGGGTCTTATCAGCTTTCTCTTTCTTGCTCCCTTCATAATTCTGAGAAAGCTACCTGACTATGCCGACCTTCCTAAATCAGCCTTTATTCAGATTGGAGTGGTTTTTCTTTTCCTTTTATTCCTTAGCAGGTTTTGGGTAAAGAAAAAATTTTTGATTCTGCAATCTCCATTATACCTGCCAATATTTGCCTTTATTTTGTGGGCCCTCATATCTTTAATCTATGCTCACAACAAATACGAAGGTTTTACCATATGGATACACTGGGCTGCATCAGCCTTAATGTTTTTTCTGGTTATTAATATCTTCAAGGAAGAAAAATGGATATTTCGCCTATTAGTGGTGATTTTCAGCTCAGGCTTTCTCTGTGCTATGATTGGCATAGCCCAGTATCTCTTTAAACTATCATGGATACCACAGGTAGCTGCGCCGGCATCTACCTTTGCCAATAAAAATATGGCGGTTCACTACATTATTCTCACATTACCCCTTGGCGCCGGGTTTATCCTCAACAATAAGCACAAAATAGGTGGTTGGATTTTTAGTACAATTATGAGCATTATGGCAGGTCTAATGATTGTCTTTCTCGCTTTTACAAAGACGAGGGCGGGATGGGTAGCACTAATGGCGGAATTTCTTTTTTTCATTTTTCTCCTGGTAAAGGAGCGACTACAAGACAAAAATGCCCACTGTTGGGATCTCAAAAAGTCGATGGCATTAGTATTGGCCATCATTACGATTTTGATTATAATAAATCTGGGACCAAAAGGATTTAAAAAGGGCTTTAGGCAAATTTTTACACGGGCAAGCACCATAATGGATTTTAAAAGGGGAAAATTAAATATCAGGTTGATTATGTGGCGCAACACTATTGAGATGATAAATGATAATTTCTGGATTGGGAAGGGGCTTGGCAACCATAAGGTCTTTTACCCTGTCTATAATCAAAAAGTTATCAAGAATTTTGCTTTTGGTGAAAGACTTCAGTTGACTAATGTTCATAATGATTATCTTCAGACCTTTGCCGAATTAGGAATTGTTGGAATACTTCTTCTTTGTTGGATAGGCTTTTGGGTGATAAAAATTATAGTGAATATTACCTCTTCCCTTTATCCGGCTAATACACGCTTTTTGGCCAATGGAATTATAGTCGGAATTGTCGGCTTATTAGTGAATGCCTGTTTCAGCTTTCCCTTCCAGTGTGCAATTCCGCCTTTTATGTGCATGACATTCCTGGGCATTCTTGGTTCTCTGTACGCAAACAGAAATAAAACGTATTACACAATTTCCGGTTCGATGATCCCAATTACCGGGTTAATTTTTACTCTCGGGTTGAGCCAACTGATTCAATTTCATTATTCAGATATAAAGTTTGAATACCATCTTCCAAGGGTTGCCTTCCTTGAAAGAAAACAAAAGTGGGAAAACGTTATTGCCGAGGGTAAAAAAGCATATCAGTGCAATCCTTATCGGAGCCGGAAACTACCACTTATAATGGGAGAAGCTTATAACAAAATGGGGAATTATTCAAAGAGCATCGAAGCTCTGCAAAGGCTGATAACAGACTATCCCTATTGTATGAATGCTCTGCTTAATATCGGCGCCGCATATTATAAAATGGGGGATGACAAACGCGCACTGGAAGCCTTTGATACAGTTTTACGCATTAAACCTGACTATTATAAGGCCCACAATAATATAGCCGAAATCTACAATAATAAAGCTAAAATCTATATGAAACAAAAAAAAATTCAAAAGGCGTACGAAAAATTTAAAATCGCTGCCAAATCAACACCTCGAAACAGCCTCATACATTTTAATATGGGAATTGCCGCCATGAACATGATGCAATATGATGAGGCAGCCGGGGCGCTCGATAAAGCTATCCAATTGAAACCCGGGTACGACTTAGCTCATAAAATGCTGGGGATTATTTATTTGCGATTCCTCAATAAAGAGAAGGAAGGAGTTTATCATCTAAAAAAGGCCCTGGAGATTAACCCCGGAATCGAGGACGCGACCAAAATTCAAAAGATGATCGAAATCCATGACAGATAAAAGGGAAAAACACCTTGACAAAAGTAGCGCAGGGCTTCAGCCCTGCATTTTGGCAGGGCTGAAGCCCTGCATTTTGGCAGGGCTGAAGCCCTGCGCTACAATATGAAATTTAATATCTAAAAATCTATAGATAGGCAATAACGAAAACAAAAATAAAAAAAAGAGCCGGGAAAGGGCTTTTATTTTTAGCCCCTTCCCGGCTATGGCAATAACACATTAATTAAGATAAGATCTATCTATCCCTTCTAAAATCACCTCCGGCTTCTTCTCGGCAACCTTCTGTCTCTGTTTGGAAGCCTTCTGACTCTGTCAGTACTCCAGGTGTTTGGGTCTAGGATAGGGTCCCAGCTCCAGCTATACTTCACTTCTACAGTAGTATAAGCCGTACTGCTGTTACCAGAATCATCGGTACACTCTACAGTGATGGTATAGATTCGATTGTCCATGCTGAACAGATCATTTTTAGCCCTGAGAAGAACTGTATTTGCACCTGTTATAAACCAATCAGGTTCTTTAAAGAAACTATACCGAGATCCTGTCTGATTACTGGAGACACTGATAATTTTACACGTTGGCGCTGAATCGCAAATATCATTGGCATCAACCTGTACAGTAACCTCATGTAACAAACCGCACAAGCTTGGAGAAAGCGTATTGGGCGTTGCCGTGACGCTGGTAATCACTGGGTCAGTTCTATCTACCACCGTAACGTTCTGGGTGCAGACGGCGGTATTGCCTGAGGCATCAGTGGCCGTCCAGGTAATGGTGTGAGGGCCTCCCAGTGGAAAGGTATAAGGAAGTTGATGATTCGGATCAGCGATACCTTCAACCGTTACGTTGGGATCACAGAGATCGAAAACCGCCGGATCATTAGGGTCAACCGTTGTGCCGGCATGGCTTGTCTGCTCAACCACAATATCCGGCAGGCAGGTAATGATAGGTTTTGTAGTATCCCGCACGGTTACCAGAACTGTAGCATAATCAGTTCCATTACAATTATCCACGGTTAAGTTGACTTCATGCGGTCCCAAGGGGAAAACAGCGCATGGTGTTTTTCCATATAACAAACGTTCTACTACAGTATCCTCCGTCCAGTCCCAAATGTAGAGCAGAGGATCGCCGCAACAATCAATATAGTCATCGGACCCCGAACCATCGAGACATACTACGGCGCCTGCATGCGAAGTTTGCTCAACAATAATGTCCGTTCCGGCATCAGCCACTGGAAGTGGAGCAAAGGCAATGGCTTCTATATCCCAAATCGTACCGCCTACAACCTTGACATCCCCTGTATCTTCATCAACAGTGGCAAGATAATTATTATACCACCATTGCTCGGTGGGAGCAGTAATTTGCGTAAGCGAATCAAAGCTAATCGCCGCATACAACATGCCTGTTCCGGGCTGGGAGTCCATAGCATTAACGGTTGGAAAGTCTCCATCGGCAATAGGCGAATGAAACTCCAGATCATCGCTATCTTCAATATCGCCGTCATCCGGATCCAATTCATTCAACTCGGCTGCAAAGGGTACAACCGTTGATGATTCGGCTTGCCAAAGTGTCCCATTATTAGGATCGCCATACAAAAAGGCGATTCCACCACCTTGAATATCAATATTTCCGGTACCTTCCCCTACTGCTTCGGCATCACCGTTGTCTAAGTCTATTGTGGCAACAGCGCCTTCCGGATTGGGGGGGACATCATCATTCATAAATAAGTAGAAGGCAAAAAGTGTGCCGTCAGATTGGAATGAAATATCCGTAAATTTTATGAAATCATCTTCAAGGTCTTCAATATCAATGTCTTCTTCGTTCGTTACAAAGCCTGTGCAGGGATCAAGAGTAAGTAGATAGGGATTAGGATTATCCTTGTCAGGATCTGCGCATCTATAGCCAATGGCGAATAACTCTCCTGTCACAGGATGGAAGTCTATACCTTCGACACCCCAATAACCGATAACATCATCTGAATTTGATTCCCCTCTAATATCACCGACCCTCGTCCACTGCCCTGTATTAGGATCAAGTAAATAGAGACGGCTCAATTCACACGCTTGCACATCAAAGGTGTCTATAATTTCAATAAAACTATCACCATAACTAACCCCATAGAGGTGCGCCCTGGCCACCCCTTGCATTAAAAACATCGAGGCGATTAATACTAAAAAACCCTTCAAACAAATACTTAATAACTTCTTCATTTTATCCTCCTTTTCCCTTGGAACTTTTTCAAGTCTTTCTTTAAACTCCTCTCATTTTTTAACTGCGAGTGGTAAATAAAGTTTTTGAGTTTGCGCCGGGAAGAATCCCGACATTCTCTTAAGTTTGGCCAACACATAATCTGTGGCCGATCAGATATCATTGGCTTTGACTCTTCCCTCCTTTCTTAACTATTAAACCTGTGACCCGGAATCGAAACAAATTTCAATAACTCCTACATCATACTTAACTCCAACCTCCCCTTACTTACCACCTCCTTTCTCATTACTGTTATAAAGTTATTGCGAAATGAACAATCGTTATTCCCTATATGTTGTTGGCTCATTACTCTCCTTGTAATTAATTGTCTTATCTTACTTAATTGTTATTTCGCAATCTGTTTTAATAATTCTTAAAATGGATCATATGAAACCATTTAACCGAGAATTTTTCATGGCTTTATCTAATTTCACCACCTCCTTCCTTGAATGGATTCGGATAATATAAGGCTGATACTAATTTTAAAGATAGATTTGGTGATGCTATTTGAACCGGACTTTCCAGATATATTTGCAGATTTTTGACTTTCACTAAATAGTGAAAACAAAAAAGAGGATAATGATACTTATTTTTACCTTGTAAGTGACTCATTTCGTATCCTTAATTGCTGGAATTAGAGTTAATAATTATTACAATTTTAATTAGCAATACTATATATCGATCGATGTAAAAAAAATTACTACAACATTCATTAATTATTAAGCAAAATTTTTTATTTATTTAAGTAGAATTCGCTTAAATTGTGGAATATGTCTCCTGAATGGCTCTTTGAAAGGCTTAACGATCCTAAAGGCAAGCAATAGCCCTTATTGGTCGCGATCTATGTGTAAATTAAAAATCGTTAAATAAATTTCTTATTTCTTATCAACACGGCGTTTATCAAAATTTAGCCGGACCGGCATATCAGGAGGGCGAAATCCTGGTCAAATTCAAATCCCCTATAATAGTTTGAATGGTGTGTAGAAGTGTTGAGAAAATAATCAGTTTCCATTTTTTTTGTAGATAAAGTTTCTTTCATTACCCGAATATATGAATACTTTTTGTTTAATATAAATATTCATCATCTTGCACTTAAAAATAAATTTATAACTAATTGATATCATGAAATCTTTATTATTGTGCCGGATTAACAATAAATGCGTTTCATTATTAGTGGCATTTCATTAATTTTTTAAAAAAGGAGAAATTCATGAATAAATTTTTAAAAATATTGCTAATATCCATTTTTCTAGTCTTTTTAATTTCACCTTCCTCTAAGGCGGTAAATTGGCAAAAAGTTGAGGAGGGCGGATTTGGCAATAAACGAAATGATTACGCCTGGAGTATGGAAACTTTCAAAGGAAAACTGTACGTTGGGACATTAAATCTTTGGGGAGGAGGAGAAATATGGTGCAGTAATTCAGGAGAACAGGGCACCTGGCAAAATATTTATGCAGCCCGTGTTAGCCGTAATATGGGGATACGCCGCCTTTATAATGACAATGATCAGGTTTTATATGCCTGTGCTTCAAATAAAAACGGGGCCCAAATTTTGCGGACAATAGATGGACAGGAATGGACTACTGTTGTAAGAAGAGGGTTTACCAATCGAAAAAATATCACTATTCGCTGTATGGTTCGATTTGAAGAATATCTCTATGCCGGTGTTGGGGGTGATGTTGCCAAACTCTATCGCAGCAAAAATGGGCTGAACTGGGAAATAGTCAATGATGAGTCAAGTTTTGAATCAACCAAGGTGCCGAATCCTCAAAGGGGAACATTAATCACTAATAATATAATGATAGGAGAATTAGCGGTTTTTGATGGCCAACTTTATGCTTTCACCTGGACCAAAGACGCAAATTACAGGAGCTCTCGATGGCTCATCAACCGTAACATCCAAGAAAGCATACAATATAAAAGATATGATAGAAAAAGAAATCAAAATACTGCTCAAGAATCTGGGGTATCATTCCTTCCTTCAACTACCGGTGCTTTTGAAGTGTGGCGAAGTGGTAATGGCGTAAATTGGGAAAAAGTGGTAGGTCAAAATGATGCTTATGGGAATGGGATGGGGTTCAGTGATCACGATTTGGACAACATGGACAATGATCTTGTAACCTCAACAGCAGTTTTTCAGGGAAAATTGTATTTAGGGACTGAGCATGACTATGGTAAAACCAGCATTTGGAGAACAGGTGAAGGGACCGAATGGAAAAAGGTTTTAGATTTTTATGAGTTGGGCGAGAAATATAATTACTATGTTTGGCGCATGTTCCCTTTTAATAATAAATTATATGTAGGTACAGCCAATTTAGGATCAACAGATAACCCCGGAGTAACCGGCGCCCAAATCTGGGTTTCCGATTCCGGGGATGAAGACACTTTTTATAATTTAGTCCACAACGGCTTTGATGGAGAAATCGTCACCGTCAGCAGTAGCCTTAATATACCAAAAAATTATGGTATTCGTTCCTTTGCCGACTTTAATGATACACTCTTTGTTGGCACTGCAACAATGGTAGGCGTGCCGGTACGTAAAAGGGGCCGAACCGGCAATCGTATGGTTGGTAGAGACGTTGGTTGTGAAATATGGAAAATGATCCCATAAGACGACAATTCGAGACAAATCTGTTACATATCATATTTGAATTAGACAGGATTAATAAATAATTTTAAACGTACCTTTTTAAATTCTTTTATGGTGGGCAAAATCTTATAATCCACGGGTTCTATCGATTGGCGAAGATCCTCAATTGTTTTTTTGGCCTCCTCCTCACTGCGGGCATGAACCATAGTAAATAAAGGATAAAGCCAATCATCGGTTACCCTTCTTTGATAGCAATGGCTTACTAAAGGACTTTGTGCAGCCCGCCTACCGGCCGAATCCATCTTCTCTTCTTTTATGCGCCAGGCAACCATCCAATTGATGGTAAAACCCGCTTCACGATGACGCAAAATGCCAGCAAGTCTGCGGATAATGCCTAAGCTTTTCCATTGCTTAATCTTTTCGATCAGGCATTTTTCACTTTGCCCCCACTCCTTGGCCATGAGGGCATAGGGGGTGGAAACAAGAGGCCAATCCTCCTGCAGTATCCTGACCAAAGCTTTTTCATCCTCAGTAAGAGCATATATGCGATTACTCGCTAAAGCACCTGTATATCTCGTACCCCTTACTTGCAAGGTGTCTTCAGTAGGAGCATAGATGCTCTTACTCGGTAAAACACCTGAAGCCTTCACCTGCACCTTTTTTTCAGCTAAAGGCAATATCAAACTGATTTTATAAGTATTAATTACCGGTAGGTTTAACCATTTCTTTGCTTTTCCGGCTTTAGCTAATTTTTCCAAATTAGCATCAATATTTTCCCCAGGTGCAACGGCCAAAGTAAACCAAAGATTGTAATCATGATCTCTCTGGTAATTATGGGTTACTCCGGGATGTTGATTGATGATGTCGGCCGCCTCAGCTATTTTATTTGCAGGCAGACTCAAGGCAACCAAAGTACTTTGATATCCCAAAGAAGATGTGGAAAAAATGACGCCAAGCCAGCGGATAAAACCTTTTTCCTTCCAATGGCGCAAATAATTTAAGACCTGGGCTTCTTCCATCTGCACATCACGTCCAATCTGTTCAAAAGGCCTTGAAACAACCGGTATCCCTGATTGAAGAGACTGCAATAGATTCTGTTCGTTATTAGATAAAGTGTTTACCATGTTCTTCTCTTTGCCCTTTTTTAAACTGTACCTGATTTTTTAATTAGACAAGATCAACAAGATTTATATGATTTTTCTTTTTCATCCTGTTCAATCCTGTTCAATCCTGTTTATCCTGTTTGTCCTGTTTGTCCTGTTTGTCCTGTTTATCCACTCATGAACAAGATGTTCACCCCCGAGGATGAGAAATCCTATTTTTTCAGTAAAGTCTATTTTTCAAAATGCGCTTTCATGGTAAAAAAATTGCCCGGAAGCCGCTTAAAAAAATAAAAATTCTATATTATTAAATTACTGACCATCAGGTCTTAGAGTGTTGCTTATTTTCCTATTATATTCCATTTTATTTTTTCTTGCCATAGATTCAAATAAATTTCATTTATTTTTTTGCACCTTTATGAAGTTTTTACATTTATAAAATTTCCATAAAGGACTTTCCTGCATCCTTATAGTCTGTTTCATGATTGAAACAATAATTCCTTTCATTAATCCTTACATTCTAAAAACAAAGGTTAGAAAAATGGAATGGTCTTAAAAATGGTCGAGGAATTTAAAGTATACAAAAAAGGAAATGAGGGAGGAATAATCTTTGAAAAATTTTGACGTCTTATTTTCTCTTTATAATTCTCTTCTTAATTCATATTTCTTCATTTTACGCCATAACGTGGTTCTGCTGATATTTAACTTTTTGGCTGCTTGAGTCTTATCCCATCGACAAGTCTTCAAAATATTAATAATAAGAGATTTTTCAGTGCCATTTATCATATCTTGTAAATCATACTCATACATGGGATCTCTTTCCATTTTAAAGACTCTTTATTAAACTATTTTTGTTTTAGGACCAAACATAATGTTAAATGAATTCATACCATAAATGGTTATATCGTTTGTCTATTTATTTATATTTGCAAATTGCATTCCTACAGGGAAAAATTTCTGAAAAAAATCCTTATTCCCTTCGAATTCCTTACTATTAAAAGCAAAGCAATCAGGGTAAAAAATAATTACACTTTAGCAAGACCATATTTCCCATAAACCATCTTCTCATTTGTTCCATAATTGGGATAAAAATTTCGAGTCTAAGTCATTAATGATGGTCTCGTAAAAAGTCATTTTTTGAAAATTTGTCATTTCGGCCTTAGGGAGAAATCTTATGTTTTTAAATATCTTGTGCGATAAAGATTTCTCACATCCGTTCGAAATGACATTTAGATGAGACTTTTTAGGAGACCATCATTAATGGCTTTCATCAAAAAAAAGGCCCGGATAATACCGAAGTATGTATCCGGGCCTCTTTCATATAGAAGCGCTAATATTACGGCAGAGGGGGTAATACAGGAATACCAGGTGCCGTGCCTGGTGCGTAATAGAGATTATACGGAAAAATACCCAGCCCTGTTGCAGCAGGCGGCGCAATAAAGGTACCAGGCACTGACCCAAATGCCGGATAAAAGAGATTAAAAATACTACTTGGTGCCACAGGAGGAATAACTGAGGCAAGAGGGGGTAAAAAAGAAAAGATACTTGAGGCAGCCAATGGATTAATAGTGGTCAGGGCGACCCTGCTAAGTGCAGTAGGAGGGGGAACAAAAGTTCCAGGCACAGAACCAATCGCCGGATAAAAAAGATTTAAAGGTAGTGTACCTCCAGCTACCGGAAGGGGTGGTGGAACAAAAATGCTGGGAGTGCCGTAAAGACTTATGGCATCTGCCGGGTAATCTAATAGATATTGTGCTTGAACATTTTGACTTCCGATTATTGAAAAAATAATTCCGGACATAAAAACAATGGTCAATAAATATAACGTGTTATTTTTAAAACTTTTTTTAGTATACATGGTAATCTCTCCTTATACTTTCAAAATCCTTGATTAGTAATACGTCAAATAAAAAGTAAAAAAATTGTTAATTTGTCAATATTTCCATACACATTCCCCCTCTTTACTCTCTTTAGATTAAAAATTTGAATTTATTGAAAAAAATTGGCCAATATATCATATTTTCCTCCTTTCAATATTTCTTTTATATTATTATTGACAAATGCTAAGCCTCTAAGATTTTTCTTAATTTTAGCGTAGAAAACGCTCATCCATTTCTTGTTTATCTTAGTAATTAGTAATAATTAACACATAAAAAACATTCTTCTAATTCTATTTCTATGTAAGTCTTCAGATATGTAAGGTACATCAACCCCTAAGGACTACCAGTTATAGCTTTACGATAAGGAATGTAGTATAGAATTAAGATATAATATCTAAAATAGAAGTAATTAATAGCGCCTTGCTAATGCCATATGCATATGGTGTAACATGATTTATGCTATTATCTAATGCATAATGTATGCCAATAGATCAAATTCTTATTATTCAAATAGTTAGTATGTAAGAAGAACAATAATTTTATATTTTTTGTTTCATACCTGAAACATGCCATTCGGATAAAAATCAAAACCTGATTCATTCTTACCCAAATCACCTTTCAGAAAAAAGGATAATATGGCGTAACCTATAGAAAAAAACTCCCGTTGGATTTTAAGCAGTTAATCTAAATTTAAAGATATCTATCAACTTTTCTGGAAAATATACATCTTTGATAATTTTTTGAATTTTTTTTATCATTTTTTTTTGTTTAGAATTTCTAT
>DAOURK010000090.1 GCA_030625085.1 Pseudomonadota bacterium | reverse complement strand
CAATCCGCGCAATAACCAATATGTACAAAAATTATGTGAGATCCTCAATGAATCTGAAGTCATTTTTCCAGGTACTAATTTGCGGATGGCCTATAGTATGGTATCAAATCAAAATCCTACGGATCAGGAGTTCTGAAATTACAGACAAAAAAATTTTAGGCATAGGTTTTGCTTTTTAATATTCTGTAATTGATAAAATAAATTATCGCTCAGTTGATATAAAAATATAGAGTAAATTTTCGTCTTCGAGCAAATTTAAAGAGGTCAGGTTATATAAAGTCGCAACTAATTACCACGATTCTAAAATGCCTATTATAAGGCTATGATTAGCAAAAAGGAGACTATTGTGCCCCACATTTTTTTTGAAAGATTAGAAAATCGCCGAAGTACTCAATCATTATATGCAGGCTATACGCCATCCACTTCTTTAGGTCGGCTTTATTATGGAGTCAGTTATCCGGATTCTTCCCCCATATCTTACCCCTCCTATCCTTATACAGGCTATTTCCCGTCGTGGGGTTCAGATTACAGCCAATTCCCTGCTTATAACCCTTATCCTGTTTATAATCCTTATTCTATTTGGAGCAATCAATTCTATCAGTATCCTTCTCTATGGATGAATCCTTTCCCGAATTTCTTTGGTGGTATCGGCAGTTTCTTTTCCCCCTTTCGGAATATGTTTCAGGGGTTTTTTGATTGGCAGCCTTCTTACCGGCAACTATCGCCCTGGACGCCAATTATTACACCACCTGGCTATACACCTCAAGTTTTTGAACCTCCAAGCTATACCAATCCCATGAATATTTTCACAGGTAATTTGCTGTATGCTGTGGGCATCCCTACAGGAGCTTCATCGGCTAAATTATTCTGATTTTTTCAAATTCATTGAGAATTAAAATTTTTAAATCGTCTCTTTTTTTTAGACGCCAGGGTTTGGAAAGTAAAAGTCCGCCAACTAACCAAAAGGGATGGGTATAAGATTATCAAAAAAATTATAACAGTGATCTTAAGAAGGATTGAAAATCATTAGTAAATGTCCCAGTGTCAACTGTAATACCCAAAAGGTCTTTAATAGAATATTTTCCTTCCATTATAAATTTTCCAAAATCCGGGTCACCACTATCTACGAAAGGAACGATAGTATTATAAAGTATGCCGGAAAACTCTCCGACATAACCTGAATAGAATTTGGCTTTGAAGTAGACAGGCGCATA
This sequence comes from Pseudomonadota bacterium, assembly GCA_030625085.1. Lineage (GTDB taxonomy): Bacteria > SZUA-182 > SZUA-182 > DTGQ01 > DTGQ01 > DAOURK01. The sequence goes on along the minus strand of DAOURK010000090.1, from coordinate 17,872 downwards.
ACCATAGGCAGGTGTATATTGAAATTCTATAAAATCCCCCTTGCCAAGAGGTAACAATGAACCCGCCATTTCTAAAAGGTTATTGATTCGGTCAATATTTAATTGCCCCTTTATCGTATAACCTGCTTGATCGGTGAATATCTCACTTCGCCAAAACCATTCTAAAAATAAGAAAAGTGTAGGTTCTATAGAGTTGCCGGGTTCATTTGCAGCATTAGGAACCGGGATAATTGTAGTCTTCTGAACCGAGACAATCTGATCCGGTTTAACAAAAGAAGGGCCTAAAAGGGGAAAAGTTAATAAAGCGCTAAAAAAGGGATTGTAGTTATAAGAAGAGGGAATAGATAATGAATATGGTAATAACCAAGGATTTCTTACTCCATAAATACTGAAAGGTGCGTATTGGTTCAAACTAAAATTCCAGCCATAATAGGGTTGAATTACAACTATTATAACTATATCCAAAAGGCTGATTCCAGCTATATCCCAAACTGGAGGGATAACCGCCGAAGCTGTTGTATGAAAAGCCGTATCCGCTGCCGTAAGGAGCCCCGTAATAGGCTTGGGTTAAACCGGATATGAATAAAAAGATTCCAAGAAATAGTAAATTCAGCCCTAATATTCTGATAATTGATCTTTGATTCATGAATTGTTTTCTCCTTTAGACCAAACCGAATACATGTTTATAGATTAAACTGAGCAATGAAGGGATTAGAAATAAAAGAATAAAAGGTGTCCAAAGGAAAATAATCTATTCCCGGGAAAAGGGAATTATATCCTTGCCCGTAAATATAGTTGTAATCATATATTGTTGAACCTCCATCCCATAATCCAGGAAATAGGAGTGATGCTGGTGAGAAGGGATTGCTAAAGGGTGAGAAAAAATTCTCATATGATTTTTCATAACTTGGTGTAAGGTCCAAAAAAGAATATAAAGAAGGATTATTAAACTGAAGGAAGGAACTGTTATTGTAGCCCTCCCCATAATTATTATATATTGGATTAAAAAATGAAGAAGAAAAAGGATTGCTATAAAAAGGAAAGAAGCTGTTATTATATAGACTTCCATAATTCTGTGCCATGTTGAGAAAAGAGCCAGGAAACCAGTTAAAATTATTAAGCTGATAGTTTGAAGAATTATTGCTATTTGAGGAATTATTTTCACTTGTATTTTCACTTCCACTACCGGCACCCATCGAAGGGCTCCCACCCTTGATGATTTCTCCCGTGTGGGCATCTATCAGATAGTACCATGACCCATTCGGACCATAAGGTTCTTCGATAGTAAATCTAAAATGCCAACAAAGATATACTTCCTCTCCCATATTTTGAGCGTAGACAATCAATTCAGGTATGACCGGCAATATTTCTTTTTGAGCTGCCAGCATGTCGCTCCCCCCTCCCCCCAAAAGATCAAAACTTGTTTTAATATTTACAAGACTCTCTGCACCAAGGGCCTCCTTAACAAATTCTGCTGCTTCCTCTGCAGTAATAAGGGGAATAACATCAAGTTCAACACAAGGGATGTAATGAGAACTTACACTAATAACTGTCCCATCACTTTTTCTGATAAAAACACGTAAATCGCCACCATGTACAGGCACCCCTTTATAAAACTGGTCAAAGTCAATATATAGATCAGATTTGTTCTCATGAATTTTTCTAAAGGCGATGTCGTTAATGTCAATACCAAGCAATGACGCGCTCTGCGACAAAAAAGAAAAGGCTGCTTCCTCCGGATGTTCCATGTCTGCGGTGATCCCCATACCGGCAACAATGTATGGCAAACCGGACAATTCATTCCAATAGACTTTCGCATCTTCACCATAGGTCGCAATAAAATCATCAACCAGCGCCTGTATTGCATCATCGTCTCCGGTACAATAGGGGCTATCCTCTGAACAATATGCATTGGGAGTAATAGAAATTAACCATATAAAACAAAAGATTAGAAAATGTAAAATGATTTTAGTCCAATTTTTTCTGATACTTGGCATCCCTCTTTATCCTTTTTTTTTCTTGAAGACTTATATGTGAATTTATATATCAAAAACTAAGCTCGTTTTTAATGATTAACCCTTCTTTTTATACAGCAAAATTTATACCCTTCCCCTCTTCTATACTGATATATTTAAAAAAAAATTTTTATCCCCTGATAACTACCTGTAATTATTTAAATTATTACTCCACTACATACTGTTTATTGGATAGGTTTTAATTTCCTGAATGGGGAATTATCAATGAAATATTAGTAATTATATGATATTTGTCATAATAATTATGACATAATGTATTTTCTCGTGCCAAGCCTCTTCGTAACCCTTTTTCTGGGACAGTAACTATTTTTCTTGACTTTTGCTAAAATATAACTATTATTTTTGTATTGTAATCGTTTTTCTGGAGGATGCCATGGTTGAAAACGGGCAAGATGTCACCTGTATGGAAAAATTGAGGGCTATCCTCCCCCTTCTTTAAGCACTAAATCCCGTATTTAAAAATGGATTATAACCTGATGTGGGGCTAGTCCAGATAGTGCCTGGTATATTATTACGGTAAAGGTTAAGATTAAAACCATAACCAGGGTAATTAGAAAAAGGGCTGCTCATAAGATAAGGGTTATAAGACTGCTGATATCCGTAAGGGTTAAAGGGTTGCTGATACCCGTAAGGATTCGGTTGATAACCATAGGGATTATAAGACTGCTGATAACTATAGGGGTTATAGGACTGTTGATAACCATAAGGATTATAAGACTGGTTACCAATCCAGGAAGTAGTCGGATATGGAGAAATAGGATATTGACGACCTCCCAGGCCATATAAATACACCTTCCGGAGATACTCCATAAGCAGCATATAGTTGATTTTCTATAGAAGGCTCACTATAAGACCCATTATAAGGCCATTGAGCTAATACTCTTGAGGTAAAAATAAAATTTATAAAGATTAGAATGATCATGTTGACCATAAAGCATTTTGAAAGCTTTCTTTTGTTACTCATAATCTTTCCCTCTCCCTTCATAAGCTAATTGAATGATAATCAAGGAAAGGAGGCAGTCTCCTCCTAAAAAAGCGGTTATCTTTCTCATCATAATCATCTCCTCATCTTTTATTCTATTCCTTTATTGTATACCCAGCAGTTTTCGAAGTAACGGCTGAGAGCATCTGGATTATTCTTCTCCCACTCCTTTTAATATGCGATGCCTTGGGTAAAACCCTGGCCCGGGATAAACCACCCACCGGGAACTGACGTGATGCCCCGCGGATAACCGCCCCACTGTAAAGCAAGGTCATAGTTCCAGCCCTGGGTAGGGCTCCACTTCCACTGATAATTACTATCCGGAGTATAATTGTAATAAGGTGGGGTGTACCCATAGGGCATATAACTGTTATATGGTGAAACATTTTGATAATTATGACTATAAGGGTTGTAATTAGATGGGTACATATAATTATAGGCATCCCAGCCATAAGAGGGTTGGCCCCAGCCATAATTATAGGGCTGTTGCTGATACCCGTAAGGATTATAAGACTGTTGATTCCCGTAAGGATTATAGGACTGCTGGTAACCATAAGGATCATAAGCTTGTTGATAACCATATCCAAAACCACCATACGATCCGAAATAACTGGGGGGATATCCATATCCGAAACCATCATACGAGTTGTAATAACTGAGAGGGTAGCCATAATCATAAGAGGGAGAATACGACCATTGATACCCATTAGTAGAATACAGGGGAGGATATCCACCTCCACCTGGGGCGACAATTGAACCATCTAAATTAATAACGAAACCATCATACGGAGTGCCGTAAGCCATAACGTTTGATGGTCCAACATAATGAAAAGCAAGTGTTAAACTTATTCCCAAAAAGAACATTGTTAATTTTAGGGCGTTATACTTTTTCATAATTTCCTTATTCTTAATTATTTTTAATACTTTCAAAAACCATATTTTTTTCATCAATTTTCCTCCAACAATTTTGATATATAAATCTCTTTTAACTGAAGAAGTCAGATTTTAAAACATTATCCCTTATTATAAAATATTACCAGTAAATGCATGCATTATGCCATTGTTTATAAGGTGATCCCTATTTTTTTGTAAGGGAAAACCCTACATTTTTTTTCTAGGATTTCCTATACCCTTTCCCCTTGAATTTTCAAATTTTATTTTAGGAAACTTTTCCGATACCTTCAATAACCATATTTGCCCCCATAATATTTCTGGCCAGGATAAAGATTTAAATATCAGTTGCTCACTGAGTATCCCAACCCCATTCAAGTACAACAAATCCTTTTTGTTCCGGAGTCTGAATTACAGGAGCTTTAACGGTCTTATATTCATCCATTGGAGTGAAATAGAAAATAACTCTTATAACGGTATCAGGGGAAGGTAAAATAGTTAATTTTGCATGTTCTTCTAAAAATTTACGGCTCAATAATTTCATCTCATAATAATTTTGCCCCTGAAGTCTTTCTAACCAATATTCCATAAATTGCTCTTTCTCCTTTTTGTTCAAGCCAAGTTTAGGCAAATATTCATTAAACCAGTTCTCAAGATCCTTCTGAGCAACCACCATTATAGCGACGCATTGTTAATTTTAAGGTGTTAAATTTTTTCATAATTTTCTTATTTCCATTTTTTAAATTACTGCCGGAAGTAAAAGCGCTAATCAAACAATCGCACCTTCCGAAGAAAATATCTGCGCTCTTTTGGGCAGGTGGCAAGATAAATGCAAGCTGTCATTTGCTGTCATAGCTATTAACTAATAAAGCTTATACCTGTAATGGGATCATAACCATGGTAATCATCTATCATTATATATTTTGACTTATCAATAACACTCCCTTTAACTGGAGCAAAACCTGCACCTGTCCATATCCAACCATCTTCCCACACAGAACCAGTCGAGCCAACGCCGCCAAACAAACCACCACCAAACAAACCACCGCCATATATACCATCCCCGGAACAATCATCAGCAGATGTCCAAGATTGCCAAGGATTGAACCACCCACTGTAATTTGAAAATTGAGGCGTAAACGGATTCCAAGAATACCCACCAAACGGATATGAAAGCCCCCAGGTATAATTTTGATATGGTTGTTGCCAGGGATTAAACCAGTTGTTTGAAAATGGTTGCCCATACCCGCCAAACACGTTATAAGGATAACTACTAAGGCCATTATACGGAAAACCATACCCGGAAAAAGGATTATCAAAGTTATAACCAGTTTGCTGATAATAAGGTGATTGCCATTTTTCTTCTTCCGGATAACTTACAAATGACATTATGCCCCCACCGGAGGCAGGATTAGGCTTGTATGCCGTTGTTGGGCTGGTCCAAATATAACCGGAAAAATCAGGAGAAGGTGCATTAACAAATGGAGTAAAAAAATTTGGACTATATGAAGGTGAAAAATAAAACTGGGCATAAGCTAATTGAATGATAATTATCGAAAGGAGGTAGGCTCCTCCAAAGATACTCAACTTTTTCATAATAGTCATCTCTTCCTTTTTTATTCTATTCTTATTAATGTAAATAAGGTCCTATTTCAATCGCATAGGAATTTCCATTTTTTTCATGCGGGTTTTTAGCCAGTCTTAACAAATAAGGTAATGATTTCAATAAGTTTAAAGCCCACCCGAAGGGCACTAACTTGAAAAGCACAATTTATGCCAGATGTGAGTATATCTCAGAATATATTATAAATCACTTGCTAAAAATACAGAAACTCCACCACCTGTAATGGGATCATAACCTATATCAGGGCCAGTCCAGATAACGTTGGAAAGATCGGGACCTGTGTATGGGAAAATACCCCTATTCGTTAATATCGCACCATATCCTGCTGATCCATATCCGCCATACAACCCGCCATATAGTCCATATCCGATATAAGGATTAAAAGACTGTTGTTGATACCCGTAAGGGTTAAAGGGCTGCTGATACCCACCAAAATAAGGATTATAAGCCTGCTGATATCCGTAAGGGTTAAAGGATTGCTGATACACGTAAGGATTATAAGACTGTTGATAACTGTAAGGGTTAAAGGGTTGCTGATACCCATAGGGATTATAAGTCTGTTGATAGCCATAAGGATTATAAGACTGCTGATACCCATAGTTATAAGGCATATTCAAATTATAGGGATTGTAACCAGTTTGCTGGAAATATGGTGAGGTTCCAACGTATTCGGGTTGCCAATTTACGGCTACTGCTCCCCCCCCACTGGGATCATAGGCTGTCCATGGATCAGTCCAAATCCAGTTGGAAAAATCAGGAGGTGGTTCATAATCATCTTCTAGGAACGGATTATTTCTATAAGGATCTTCGAAAGGAGAAGGAGACACATAAAAATTATTAGGATTATAAGACTGTTGATACCCATAAGGATAAAAGGGCAATTGTCCATTACTATATGTGGTAAACAAAGAAATAATGATACATATACACAAACAAATTCCGAATACTTTCAATAACCATATTTTCATCAATTTTCCTCCAACAATTTTGTTATATAAATCTCTTTAACTGAAGAAGTCAGACTTTAAAACATTACCCCTATTTATAAATATTACCAGTAAAACGCATACTTTATGCCGTTGTTTGTAGGGGATTCCCTATTTTTTCATATTATAAAATAATGACCTGTAGTGGGATCATAACCGCTAAACTCATCTTCCCAGATAACGCTAGTCCAATTGATTGGAGGGCTAGAGAGGTAACCTCCATAAGGATTATAAGACTGCTGATACCCGTAAGGATTAAAAGACTGTTGTTGATACCCACCAAAATAAGGTTGGTTCCAACCATAAGCGGGTTGATTCCAGCCATAAGCGGGTTGATTCCAGCCACCATAGCCATACGGTTGATTCCAAGCATAATTATAACTATTATATTGAGGGTTCCAGCCGGAGGACTGATTGGGATAATTATAATATGCTTGCCTGCCATAAGGATCATAGCCGCCAAATGGCGGATTATTAGAGAATGGGGCCCCGAATCCATAGCCCGGGTAGCCATACCCCATTAATGGATAACCATACCCGGCAGCATAATATCCATATCCATACCCAAGTGATGATGTCCTTGATGGTGGAGCTACCGCAACTAAGATCGGCCCTTCATCGTCATCACCTATTGAGAAACCGGAAACCGGGTGAGTTAAATTATCCCACTCCTCAATTAAGTCTAGATATCCTATATTATATCCACTATTATCATATTCGCTAAAATCGTCTTCCCAAAGGATATCATTGTTACCGGTATTCCCAAATCCTACCTCACGAAGAAAATAAAGATCTCCGAGGAGGGTAAGGGACTTAATTTTTGCATCCGGATCACCTGGAGTAAAACTCCTGTCCGAAGTTTCCTGACTTACAATATCTTCAAGGGAATCCAGGGCATTAGTTGAATTAAGTATATAATCGTTATAATAACCGGTTTCCGGATCATCTATTTTTAAGTCAATGTAATATTTAATTAAATCATCAGAGGCGCTGTAGGTATGACTTTTATCACCTGTGATAAAACGGATGGTAAGCTGTTCTCCCTCATCATCTCTAAGGATGACTTTTATTTCGAATTTTTCTTCTATGCAAACTTCAAAAAACAGGCTATAAGCTTGATCATAATTTTCATTTAACACCTTCTTTAAACCAGTTCCATAACCTTCTACATCTGCATGACTGAAGCTTACCATCTGTGGTAGAAATAAAAAAGATGAGATTAATAATGCACATAATACTGTTTTTAAATACACTCTCCTTAACATCTGACTTCCCCTCTGTTATAAGGCTAGATTCTTGTAAAATATAAAAAATGATAGTTTTGACTCACTTAGTCAATTATTTTTTATGCTTTATATTTAGTCCTCCACTACTGTGACTTCAATCTCGAAAGTGTTTCCAAAGGGAGGTATCCATGTATCATTTACACTTGAGGTATTATCAATTTTAATAATAGTAGTACCAACACCCTTAGCCTCAAAAACCCATTCTTGATGCAAAGGGCCGGAAGATTTTGAAGGGAGATACTCGGCAACTTTTTTGACTATGTCAGTATCGAGTTCATCAGTGTCAATCTCCCATTCATACGAGTAACTCATCAAAGCTGATTCCGTAGTTTGTAGGGTAATACTTAAGGTTTCCCCTTCTTCTAAAGTGATTGAATCCTCATCGTTGTCCCCGTCTATCTTTACATCAGCATTTATGTAATCTGTAGTATAGTATGCCGGAGATAAATATCCACTGGGAGAATATTTGTAAGGGCTGTTATAAGGGGGGTAACCATAGGAAGGCCATCCAGGATTATACGGTTGGTTGTAGCTAGGTTGCCTATAGTTATAACCACCATAATTTTGTGGTTGAGAATAACCGTAGCCTGGATAATATCCGCCATAGTTTGGTTGCACATAGTTATAATAATTGGGAGCATAGCCGGAAGATTGATAAGGGTAACCACCATAGTTATAAGGCTGATTCAATCCATACCCCCCATAAGAAGTGCCATAAGAGGGTTGATTACAGCTATACCAATCAGGATAACCATAATGTGCTTGCCCCCCGTAAGGAGGCCAATATCCGCCATAGTTATAAGACTGGTTACCAATCCAGAAGTAGTCGGATATGGAGAAATAGGATATTGACGACCTCCCCAAGGCCATATAAATACACCTTCCGGAGATAATCCATAAGCAGCATATAGTTGATTTTCTATAGAAGGCTCACTATAAGTCCCACTATAAAGCCATTGAGCTAATACTCTTGAGGTTACCATAAAACTTATAAAGATTAGAATGATCATGTTGACCATAAAGCATTTCGAAAGCTTTCTTTTGTTACTCATAATCTTTCCCTCTCCCTTCATAAGCTAATTGAATGATAATCAAGGAAAGGAGGCAGGTTTTTCCTAAAAAGGCGGTTATCTTTCTCATCATAATCATCACTTCATCTTTTATTCTATTCCTTTAGGGGAAATCGGGGACTGTCCCCAGTCCCCCTACCAAAAAATTTTATCACCACCAGGGGGACCATAACCCTCCATAGGAGTAACCGGGATAACAGGTGGGCCACTAGGGCCACTATAATAGGGAGCGCTAGAACAGCCAGGATAGTTTATCACCACCAGGTAAACCAAAATCCTCCGTAGGAATAACCGGGATAACCGGTGGGCCACTAGGGCCACCATAGGGAATGCTAGAACAGCCAGGATAGCCGTATCCCGAATATCCACCGTAGGCATAAGGGCTCCAGCCGTAATTCCAGCTCCAGCCATAACTATAGGGTTGATTCCAGCCATAAGAGGGTTGGCTCCAATCGTAAGAAGGTTGGTTCCAACCATAGGAAGGCTGGTTCCAACCATAAGAGGGTTGATTCCAGCCATAATTATAGGACTGCTGATACCCGTAAGGATTATAAGGCTGTTGATAACCATATCCAAAACCACCATACGAGTTGTAATAACTGAGAGGGTGGCCATAATCATAAGAGGGAGAATACGACCATTGATATCCATTAGTAGAAAACAGAGGAGGATATCCAGCTCCACCTCCCCAGGCGGTAATTATGCCGGTATCAATATCAGTGACGAAACCATCGTACGGAGCACCGTAAGCCATAACGTTTGATGGTCCAACATAATGAAAAGCAAGTGTTAAACTTATTCCCAAAAAGAACATTGTTAATTTTAGGGCGTTATGCTTTTTCATAATTACATTATCCTTAATTATTTTTAATGCTCTCAAAAACCATGCTTTCTTCATTTTCTTTCCTCCAACAATTTTGTTATATAAATCTCTTTTAACTGAAGAAGTCCAACTTTAAAACATTACCCCTTATTATAAATATTATCAGTAAAAGGCATACTTTATGCCATTGTTTATAAGGGAACCCCTATTTTTTTGTAGGGGAAAATACTACATTTTCTTTCCAGGAATTCACCATAAGCTTTCCCCTTGAATTTTCAAAATTTATCTTATTTTACTTACACCGCCTCTCATTCCCCATTTTATTTGGATGAGGATGGAAATGTAATTATACATTTCCTTAGACGATAAATTATTCCCTTTATTTATGTAGGGGAAATGCTATTTTTGTGTAAGGGATTACCTTACAATATCAATTGGGAATACCTAGTACATCGTCTCTGACATTACAGTGAGTTTAGCCTACGAAATCCACGCCATAATTTGACTTTCTACTTTCCATACACCATTTTCTTTTATGAGAAAAAATATGTATCCTATGCCCGCCAATGGAGCAGATGTTCTCCCTCCATAAACTATTGCTTGGTTTTTGTATGAATTAAAACCTACACGAGAGAGGTGTAAAGCAAAATAAGCATCTTCACTGTCACCGTCAATAAGTTCATAATCCCTTGTAAGAGTAAAATTATCCTTCAGGGTATAATCTTTAGCATTCTTTGCTTCATAATTATCAAACGTTTTCCTCTCTACTCCTTCAAAATGTCCATCAAGGTAATTAAAACCAACTTCCCAACCTGATGTGTGATCTGAAATAGTAAGGGCATCATAAAGATATTTTTCTTCAATTAAGGCTGAATAGACAAGATACTCTTCAGCTTCTATATTTACAGTTTGTGCAGGAGCAGAGGGGATATACGGATTTGGTGAAGGAAATGGGTTAAATGGATTATAGGGAGGGACTACTGAAGGCAACCAAATATTTGGAGCGGTAACGTTTATAGGGGACCAAGGTAATGAAGAAATGGTTATATTGGGATATAGTGACATACTATACTGGACAGGGTTAAAAGAAAAGGGATTATAACCTGTTGGCCCTGCATAGAGTCCTCCCTGAAATGGATAAGATAGTGCAGGAGGTGGAGAAAACAAGGGCATATAAGAATTATCATAGAAAGGAAAAGAGGAGTTATTATACGGACTATTTCCATAAATTACATCGGTGCCATAATTTTCCGATCCTCTAAATCCAATGGATGGGAATGATGAGGTTGTGAAAGAGTAAGTATGTGGTGCGTTTGATAAGGAAAAGGCAGGATTCAAAAAAGATTCGGAAAAACCGCCATAATCGTTATAAGGAGGCCATTGGGCTAATGATCCGGAAGTGATAATCAACCCAACAAAGATCAATATAAACGTCCCAGCTATCAACCATTTCAACAATCTTATTTTATCTGTTCTGTTATTCATCATCTTTTCCTCTCCGTCCTTATCTATAACTGTTGAATCCTATACTATTATTAAAGTCAAAGAGACATTTTCTGCTATTTCAACGGATTATTCCGTGTCATTACTGAGCAACATTCATACCATGCATCCTCCTGAATTTCTGTATTTTTATTATTAACCTTTATTCCCTCCAACTTATTTTAATGAATATAAAATTATTAATCCTACTCAACATAAGGATATGGGTTGCACTATCTGACGATTATTTATCTGAATAGTTATGAATTTTTTGCAATGTATGAAATTGGGGACAGTCCCCATTTTTTCACCATTTTTTCACAAATACCACACACCTGTCCCATAACTTTCATAACTCCAACCGGTGAAAGAATTAAATATCAAGCCGTTGGGTTGCAAGCCCGAAGGAGACGATTGATAGCCATGATAAGGATCAGCCCATAGGTATCCATGAAAAGGATCAAAGGATGGATAATTGTAATAATTTGGGGTGTACCCATAGGGCAATCTATAATGTAAAGCGTGTCCAGGCTTGCGCCGGCTTTTTGGCGCAAGCGCAGGTCGAAGGATTGTTAGGCAATTCGAGTGGTTTTTCAGGTAATCCATGGATGGGGAACAATTATTTGGGAGGCCTTTACTGCATGGGAGGCCTTTACTGCCCTTCTTACGGCCGAACTTCCCCATCAAGATATACGGATAAGAAAAAATTTTCCTTTAAACTTTCAGCCGCAGATGATGACTGTGTCTATGTGGCATTTGGAGAAGCAAAAGGAGAAGGCAGACAGGCCTTAGCCATTTTTGAGACTTCCGGTTCTGATGACTGTGAATATCTTTCCCATATAACTTTAGGTGACACTTTAGATGATATCCCTGAAAAAATCATAGTTCGAGGTGAACTTGCCGTAATCGGGGCATATAATGGAGGCACTGTCTACCTGATAGACATCTCCGATAAAGAGTATCCGGAGCTTATTAATAAACTGGCCCTGGGCAGGAAGTATGGCGGCACAGGTGGTGTAACCAGCCTGGCCATTGAAGATGAGGTGCTTTTTGTAAGCATTGAATTTGAAGGCAGTGATAAACATATAATCTACTCCCTGGATATTTCCGAGCCGGAGGAAACCGATGAAGATGACGACCTGCTGGATTCTTACATACTGGATGATGATGATTATCAAGAAATTTACAATATGGTCTCTGTTCCCGGTTATCTTTATATCTCCGCAAAATACAAGGATGACTCGACAATTCTCATCATGGACATCTCAGAGCCGGACGATCTATTGACCGAATATTTTTCAGATCTTCTCTGCCGGATCAATCTCAAGGACGGATCATTCGGCTATATTTATCTTCTCTTTGAGCATAAAAGCTATCAGGAGCATCTGGCCGCCTTCCATATCCTTCGCTACATGGTCAAGATATGGAAATTATGGCTCAAGGAAAAAGTAGGGCATAGGTCCGATAATTATACCGATGATCGTCTATCATGGGGAAAATCAATGGGAAGTAAAGTTAAATTACATCGGATAGAGGAGGTAAGATCATGCCAACCATTGCCGATTCACTCATTGAGGAAGGGAAAAAACAAGGGTTACAAGCGGGAGTACAGCAGGGAATCATTCAAAATGCTCGTGAGGCAAAAACCTCCTATTCTACCAGGTGCTGGAAAAAAACTTGCTTGCACCATATATTGTACGCTATAATGTACAAAAAGATAAGTCTAAATGAGGTGCAATATGCAAAGACCAAAAATTGATCAAGATATCAAACCACTGTCAGAAATAAGAACCGGGATCGCAGATTTCATAAAACAAGTCCACGATACCAAAAGACCCGTGATAATTACTCAGCATGGGGAAAGCGTTGCCGTTCTTTTGGATGCACATGAATATGAAGCTATGCAAGAAAAAATTGAGCTTATAACAGATATTCAAGCGTCTATAAACCAATTAGAAAAAGGAGCTGGAATAAGTCATAAGGATGCAAAAGAAAAAGTACTAAAGCGAGTTCTAAAATGAGAATAGTCTGGTCCCCATTGGCTATCGATAGAGCTACGGAAATCGCTGATTATATTGCTAAAGACAAACCATCTGCTGCTGAAAAATGGATTAACACCGTGTTTTCAAAAGTTGAGCAACTACAATCATCTCCTGAAATCGGTCGGATTATACCCGAAATCAATAATAGCCAATTCAGAGATCTCATTTACGGTAATTAGCGAATTATTTATCGTATTGAAAAAAAACAAATATCTATTTTAACAATACGTTACGGCAAACAAATATTGACAATAAATGAAATTATGGCATAATGTGGAAAAATTGGGGACACCAATTAGGACTTGTCAAGAAAAAAACGCCTCTCCCCTTTCTGACATGTAGAGCTCTACATAACATAAGATTATCAGATGACCCCCCTGAGCAAATACCGCCCTGCACACCCTCCCACCGCCTGAGCAACCTTGTATAAAGAAAGATCATAGATGCCAAAATCTTTGTGGAAATGATAAGGGGAACGGGAGGGAGAGCCCTTTGTGCGCCAGAAATAGGAACCCGTCCCCAATTTTATCATTGGTCACCTGACCATGAGAATATAGATGCGGCCAACTTTTTGGCCTTGAAAATGGCCTGCAAGTTTTTTAATAAGCTTATCTATTGATTCTATAGAGATTTCTTTGAGGTCAAGATCTTGTCCTTAAAGGGCCAAGATTCTGTCCTTTATTTAATGATTTCTGCATTTCTAAATAATCTAATCGCTTGCCCTTTGGAAGCTGAATGAAACTCTTACGAATCGTTTCATAGCCTAAGTCTTCATAGAAACGTTTCGAAACGAGAGAAGATTCCAGCGCTACCGTCTCGATTCCATGTAAGCGGGCCATTCCTTCCAGAAGAGCCATAATCTTCTTGCCATAGCCGCATGTAATTATATATATATTGCTTTAGACGATAAACTGTCCACATTATTTACGTAAGGGAAATGCTGTTTTTGTGTAAGGAATTACCTTACAACATCAATTATGACCAACAAAATTTAAACAGATAAAACATGCTGTTGCCATATTGTTTATTTAAAAGTGTGCGGCAATGTATCGAGGATGCGCTGTGCTGATGATGGTATAATCTATATCGGCTCTAAATAGTCACGTTTTTCAAAACAGCTATTTTGCTATTATGGATAAAGGAGGCAATGCCCCTGTGTTTGCATACCTTTTATTAAATTGGTGATAAAGAGATGTTCCTTGAACTAACTTGAACCGATAATAACCCTCTGATATGATCTGTTAATAGTTAAGAAAAACATAGTGTTTGAGGTGCAAAATGAAGATGCCGCCAATCGACTGTGATTGGTAAGTGCTGAGTTGACAAAATATTGTGAGGAAAGAAAAGCGAAAAGAATATGGAAAAAACAAATAATATTACCAAAGAATGGTTTAAAGATTGGGCAAATGAATATGATAGAACTTTAGGTAAAGTTAAAAGGCATCATGCATTGCTGGATTTGGTAGTAAAACTATCCGAAGTTAAGGAAAATGATGCAGTACTTGATATTGGATGCGGAACGGGTTTGCTCTCCCTAAAATTTCTTAAAACTAAATATTGTTTTATTACCGGCATAGATAGCTCACCCGAAATGCTTTCCATATTCAAGGAAAAAATTAAAAAGCTTGAGGTGAAAAATCATACTACTTGTAAACTCGAAGATGCAGCAGCCCTTAATTTTGACAGGAATTTATTTAATATTGCGGCATCAACTGTTACCTTACATCATCTAAAGAATAAATATCCAACAGTAAAAAAAATCTATAATATCTTAAAGCCAGAAGGGAAATTTATTTTAGGGGACGTTGATATGGATACTACGGGGAAGATAACAGATCCGGAACGGTTGTTAAGAATTATGGGATGGTTAAACGAAGAATTTACTCTTGCCATTAAAGAAGGAGGCATTGAAGCATTTAATCGAATGTATGATAATGGTAGGAAGCATATTTTAAATGATGGTGAATATTGTATCAGTTTTATACAATGGGAGGAGTTATGCCGAAAGGCGAAGTTTAGAGAGGTTATTGTTAAACCTTTGCCTGATTTCGAATGGTTTAAGGTGTTGGTAGCTGTTAAGTAGGTGTATTAATTGACAATGAGGGCTGATTGCATAAAGCACTGCTGCGCTAAAAAAATAAAAAAATTATTTGTCTTGGCACATGTTGTAAGGCTATTAGTATTGGCCAAAATCTTGGACCCTGATACCTATCATATAATGTTTGCTTGTAGTGAGAAGTATAAAAATTTTGGGTTATACATTAAGCAATTTTTTCTTTTCTATTCTCAAGCACGTTTTACTTAGCTATAATTTAAAACCATTTAATATTGTAAGGAGATCTTAACGGATTTCTCTTGACAAAGTATTAAGGGTAAGCAGTAATGAAACGTGAAATTATAGTTGTCCATTACAGGCAAGAATGGAAAGATCGATATGAAGTAGAAAAAAAAGTAATAAAAAATGTATTGGCAAAAGAAGTATTAAAGATTTATCATATAGGAGGCACTTCAGTAAAAGACCTTCCATCTAAGCCTATAATAGATATGTTATTAGAAGTAATAAAAATAAAAGAATTAGATAAATCCAATAAGGATATGAATAAAATTGGTTATATAGCTCGTGGAGAATATGGAATTAAAGGAAGAAGGTTTTATTACAAAGGAGAAGGAATAAGATCCCACCATATCCATGCATTTGAAAAGGGGGATAAAAATATATTACGGCATCTGGCCTTTCGGGATTATTTAATAGAGTATCCAAAAGTAGCCAAAGAATACGGAAAAATAAAAATAAAAGCTGCAGGGGAAAATAGGCGGGATATTTGTGGATATATGCAATATAAGGTTGAATTTATAAAGAGAGTAGAAAAAGAAGCCTTAGAATGGAAAAGGAAACGCTAAAAAATTAACGCTCATTAAAGGCAATATTAATGCAGAGTAAAGGTTGAGCATATTCAAGGTAATTCGCAAAAATTAAAGAAGTATTGGGTGCAAATTATAGGACATATTCACTTATTTAAAAATAAATTTCAAATACCAATTAGTAAGGAATGAATAAAAAAATTATTCTTGTAAAAAGACTCCTGCGGCGAATCGATAAAAAACTTTATCGTGCGGAATCTGCAAATTGCCAAATTATAAGATGGCGTTTTATCAGCTTTACCGCAGGTTTTATTATTTTGGTTATTTCACTATTTCAACCCTCTTTTCGTTTTCCCCTTTATGGAACGGCCATTTTTTTTTTTGGCTGCTTTGTTTTTTTGGTTATTTGGGATACACAACTCAAGAAAAAAATCCTTCGGTGGCAATTGTGGCAAAAAATTAAAAGGGAGAATCTGGCCAGGCTCCAATTGGACTGGGAGCGGATTCCCGCTAAAGATCACCCTGTACCATCAGAGCACCCCTATATGCGGGACCTTGATATTATTGGCGACCGTTCTTTGCTGCGGCTTTTGGATACAACTGTTTCCGCTCGAGGAGCAAAATCTTGCGTCGGCCGCTTCGAAGGTTGCCGAGAAGTCGGCTATACGCATGTGTTCACGTAAGCCGCTTCGCGGCAGTTTTTAATTAATAAATTCAATCCAATTGCCATATCATAATAAAATCATCTCTTATTTCTTTGACAAAAACTTCCCTCCATAAGTATAATCATTTTCAAAAAAGCGAATTCTATCAAACGCCACTTGTGAGAGATAAATATGATACGATTTGTATTGGCAATCTCAATCATAGGGGTATTAATGCTTATCGGTTGTAGGGCCTCAATGGAGTTATGATGATGGTAAAAAATATTTTATTTATAAAATATAAATTTATACCCTCCTTTTTATTATTATCCCTATCCCTGTGCATATCTGGAAATGCCCACCCTAAAGGATATACCTCCTCCCCATCCCTTAACAAAAAGGATGCCTTTCAAAAAGAATTCTGGTCAAAGAATAAAAACTTTTATGCTGTATCAGATTCCCAAAAAAAACTCATAACTCTATATGGTATAACTTGGCGGGGTAAAATCGGAAGGAGCAAAAGGCTTTGGGTAATAGATTCATACTTTAAAAAGATTTGGCTAACAAATTGTGGGGAATATCTCATAGCGAGCGATCTTGACAATGATCTCCTCCCCCTCTCCTATAGCAAAGATCAGGCAATATTATCCTTCTTTAAAGAGGGCAAGCTCATAAAGGAGGCGAGGGTTGATCAGGTAATAAAAGATTTCTCAAAACTCCAAAAAAGGGATGCTGGATATGGATGGGGGAAATACTTGGGGCTTAATGCTGCCGGACATTTTGTTATAGAAGACATTGAAGGTGAAAAGATGCTATTTGATGTGAAGACTGGAAATCCGACAGATTTCGAGAAATATGAAGTGAAAAAAATACTTGGTTGGAAATCATATGAAGACATAATGAGATGCTATGAATTTCAGTATCCGGATGATTATCTCTTGAAAGAGCACCTACGTTCAGATGGGACCCCTGCAGGCTGGAACTATCTAAAAAAAAGAGATTATGTGATTATGATAGCCTAAAATTCCCCCACTTTAAGGGGTTATGACAGCCGAAAATTCCCCCACCCCTGACTGAAGTTTTCGGTATTATAGTAGGGGAACCATAAACTATAGTACTGGAGGCGGGAAGGATGATAAGGATG
>DAOURK010000229.1 GCA_030625085.1 Pseudomonadota bacterium | reverse complement strand
TAATTGCCAGTTAAAAATGAATGCCCTACTATTTTTAATAGGTTATACTGCTTTTTCCCCAAAAGAATGCGAAAAAATATTTTTATTACACCTCATATGCCCCGTATATATTGCTCTTTCTTTTCGTTCGTCAGAGCTGATTGAAACGTTGCCCAAAAAAATATTGTTTTTTTCTTTTGTACTTATTTAGAAATCTGCCTACAATTATCAAGAAATAGCGTCTAACCCAGCTAATTTATTATTTTTCGATTTGTCTTTTTGCTTTTCAACTAATGCCTTAAAGGCAGATGCTGCCAAGATCAAATATAATTTTTTTGTGGAACGTACCAAAAGGGCTTTTGAATACCAAAAAACTGTATCTAACCAAATTATTTTAATCACTCATGTTCTCATAGAGAAAGGAATTTTTTGCTATTCAGCCAAATTGGCAATGTTGCCTTTTTGGCTGAATGGCAATTAAGATATTATTTATCAAGATCTTAGTTAATTAACTCCGGTCGGTTTCCGGCTTTGTGGATACCACCCTTGGCCTTATGCTGCCAAAACATATAAATCGTTACTGCTGGGATATTGGAAGCCGGTATGTATACAGCTCAATCATTTTGATTTGACCATGCAAATGATTGTATTCAATTTAATATACCATGCTTTTTATCCAGAAACCTGAAAAGTTCATACCTAACTAATTTATTTTTTTCTATTGGAATTTTATAAATTTTATTTACATTGAATCGTTTCGTTACATTTATGGAGTCTGTTTACCAAAGATTAATTGAATGATTTTAGAAAATTCAGTATCTGTCGGAATCCATCGATATTTATTGTGTAATTTCTTTCTAGCGAAAACATGCGCTGCGTTAATAATGTTTGGTGCTGTATTCTTCTCTTTGAATTCTGGTAAGTCTGGTAATTCTAATAATTTGGGGTCCATGCAATCCATAGCATTTTTGCGCATTTCTTCAATCCAATTATGATCAAATCTACCTTTGCTATCTATGCGAATATATGAGCATTCCCAATGGATAATCTTTATTGGCCGCCGATTTTCAGTCTCAACAATTACCATAGCATATTTGATCATTTTTCCAGCGTATTGAGGAATCTTTTCATTTACATTGCCATTCCACAACCTTTGAAATTTAGCTACCGAAAAACGTTTAACCGAATTATCATCAAAAAAAAATAAACGAATCCCTATTCCCATTTTAAACTTTTTATTATGTACCTGCGATTGCTGTCATGATTTTCCCACACAACCCACAGGCTGGCGTAGTCCGCAAAACCAGGATTAATTGATGCTGCGAAAAGCTGATATGGTTATCTTTTTTCCCCCTGGTCGTTGTCACTAGTATGGCAATGAAATGAATAATATAAAGCAGCCACTTGACCCAAAGTCAAAAGATTTATTTGTATCCATCCCTCCATTCTCTTCTTTTTTTTCTTCTTCTTCCTCCTCCTCCTCTTCTTCTTCTTCTTCTATTTCTACATTACCATTTACATCAGTTTTTATTATATAGAAATTACTCTGATTAGAAATATATTTAGACCCAGCAACAATATATCCGCCATCGGAGGTCTGCTGAATAGAGTGAGCCCCGTCGTGATTGCTTCCGCCGTATGTTTTTTCCCAAACCCTGTTACCACTACCATTAAGTTTTATGATATAAACATCTCCTTCGTTAAGTCCGGTATCACCCTTAGACCCAGCAACAATATATCCGCCATCGGAGGTCTGCTGAATAGAGTTAGCATAATCGGAATCACTTCCACCATAGGTTTTTTCCCAAAGCTTATTACCACTAGTGTCAAGTTTTATTATATAAACATCTCTTTTTTTAAGCCCACTAACCCCACTCCTACGTTCATTAACATCATCAACACCTCCCTTAGACCCAGCAACAATATATCCGCCATCGGAGGTCTGCTGAATAGAGTTAGCCTCGTCGTAATCATTTCCACCATAGGTTTTTTCCCAAACCTTATTACCATTATCGTTAAGTTTTATGATATAAACATCTTTTCCCTTACACCCAGCAATAATATATCCGCCATCAGAAGTCTGCTGAATAGAGTTCGCTTCGTCGTAACCATTTCCGCCATAGGTTTTTTCCCAAACTTTATTACCACTACCGTTAAGTTTTATAACATAAACATCTCCATATCCGTCCTCATATCCAGCATACCCAGCAACAATATATCCGCCATCGGAGGTCTGTTGGGTAGAGTTAGCTTTGTCGTTACCACCTCCATCATAGATTTTTTCCCAAACCTTATTACCGCTAACGTCAAGTTTTATTATATAAGCATCTCCATCAGAATCAGAAGCAGTTCCAAGAAATCTAATAATTCCAGCAACAATATATCCGCCATCGGAGGTCTGCTGAATAGAGTTAGCATATTCGGAATCATTATTATAGGTTTTTTCCCATATCTGAATACCATTACTGTCAAGTTTTATTATATAAACATCCCTATCTGCATGCCCTTTATATCCAGCAACAATATAGCCCCCGTCGGATGTCTGTTGGATGGAATAAGCAACACTGCCTCCACTATAAGTTTTTTCCCAAGTATTTGAAGTCTTATTAAACGAAGATCTATTATTTTTTTCATCATCTTCACCATATACATGGCTTAATAAGAATAAAATACAGAAAAAAAACCCAAACAAAAATATAAACAGTGAGAGTTTATGGATAGTAAAACCCATTTTTTTTATTTTCATTTTATTTTTTTTATTCCTTTAATTTACTAGTCTATAAGCTTAGGATATTCGATTTTACCCGATATTATTATATATTTTTTTGTATATATAGGCACAAGATTGTATAATTGCTGGGTTTGTTTCTAGCTGATTATTCATATATTTGCTGCTGAATATTTCAATACTTTTTAAAGAACACCCATATAATTATGATCAAATTATTCAATTCATTTCTAATCGGGTAGGTCAGGGGCCTTACAGCCCCATTCCCCCCTAAGAACTGTACATGGAAGTTTCCCCACATACAGCTCAAGCATCTCAAAAGGCAGCCCTTGTGGGACAGCCCGGTTGTATCACTTCCTATGCAAACTGGGCGCGAAATTCGCGTGCCGATAATGCCGGCAGTAGTTTGCTTTCCTTTTTGTTCCTTCGCTGCCAAAAATAAGCGGCATACTTTGGATCATAAGGATTTGCGTCCGCTTTGATTTTTATATGTCTCTTTATCCCAATGGAGCTTGTACGTATGACTCTATAGGTCTTCTTTACACCCTTTTGAGTCTTAACGACAGCCGAAAAAATATACTTTCCTCCAGCAGCTTTCCGATATTTTCTATAAAGCCACTTTCCGGATTTTTTCGGATGTCTTTTACGCACCATACGCCATAGGCGTTCAAAGACATATTTATCAATGCAACTGAAAGCCTCCGATGATACCACATGACTGTGGTAATTGGCCCATCCTCGAAGCGTTTCATTCAGCTTCTTAATCAGAATAGGCATCGGGGCGCTGACGTGTTTGTTGATTAACACCCCTACCTTACGCCTGAGGGCAAGAACTCCCTCTTTTGATGGCGTGATGTGCAGTACCCTGCCATGCTTGCGAAAGGTTTGCCCGAGGAATGTAAATCCATCCTTTATGTGCGTAATAACAGTCTTTTCTTTCGAAAGCGTAAGACCACGTTCTGCAAGAAAAGCCTCCGCTGCTGGTTTCACTGCCTCTTCCAGCAATCGCTTTGATTTGCCTGAAACGATTGAATCATCAGCGTACCGGATAAAGTTGACTCGGGATCGGCGGGGGACTGCACGCCGGATGGCTTCCTCCAACCCGTCGAGTGTCACGAACCACGCAGTAAGTTACAGAGTTAGGCGCAATTAGAAATGGCCTAAGAATGGAAAGCATAGAAAACCAAACATAATATTTGAGAATATAGTATTTAAGCAATTATTACAGATAACCAAAGTTAATGCAATAAAAAA
>DAOURK010000031.1 GCA_030625085.1 Pseudomonadota bacterium | reverse complement strand
GGCATTGAGGTTCCCAAAACGACACTTTGGCGGGCACTTAAACGATGGGGCTTTACCCATGGAGAAGGACGAAGGAGAGATAGCTTAAAAGAGCAAGACCGTGTTATTTTAGCTCGTCGCTATTATCTTCGGGCCAAGCTCGCCAATCGGAACTCTGATGGAACTTTGAAACGCCCAGAGGTTTACTTGGACGAAACCTATATAAACAAAAATCACTCCAGTCCGTTTACATGGTATCTTGATGATGACGGCCCACTGGTAAACAAGCCATCTGGTGTTGGCCCTCGCCTGATAGTAGTACATGCTGTCACGAAAGATGGCTGGGTTGAAGGAGCGCAACTGGTTTTCGAGGCAAAAAAACGAACTGGTGACTACCATGGTCAAATGAACTGGGATAATTTTTCAAAATGGTTTAAAGGGCAGTTGTTGCCAAACATTCCACCGAAATCTCTAATAATTCTAGATAATGCGAGATACCATAACGTTTATTCAGATAATTTTTTCCCAAACAAAAGTAGTTCAAGGGAGCAACTGCGACGATGGTTGACCCGGAATTCTCATCCATGGCGGGAAGATATGCTTAAATCTGAACTTGTGGAATTGTGCACCCGTTTTGCGCCTGTTCCAGAATACCAATTAGATATTTTGGCAGCTGAGCATAATATGTCAATACTACGCACCCCTCCTTATCACCCGGAACTCCAACCTATTGAGACTTGTTGGGCGGTTGTAAAAAACTATATGGCTGACAACTGCGATTTCACAATGAAAGGATTACGTGAAAGATTGCCTAAGGGGTTTGCAAAGGTTATAGCTTGTACCTGTCAGAAAATTATAGCTGAAGTTAATGAACAAGAAGATAAATACTGGACCGAAGATGAGAAACTTGATGAAGTTTATGCAGCAAATGCTGAAGAAGAATACAAGGGGCAAAGTCGCTATGAGGAATTGGGGGCGGAGTCATATTTAGAGGAAATGTAAAAATCTTGTCAAGAGTAATTATTGAGTATCATGATATACGGAACATGCTATAGTAGTAATTTATTAATAGAAAATAAAATGGATGATTTAAAAACGTAATATAAGAATGATATATACTGTAAGAAACAAAAAAGTCTGGATTTTTAATTATCCAGGCTTTTTTGTTAATGAATTCCTAATACATCTCATCAAGGGGTCATTTCGAATGCCAGGTGGCTGTCCGGCAATTCCAATTCATTAACCTTGTCATTTCGGAGCGAGAAATCTTATATTTTTCGGCATGCTGAACAAGGTATAAGGATTACTGGTCATTTTCTACAGTGTTTGAATACAAATAGTATAACAAAATATAGGGATGGGTGTAAATTTATTGCTAAATTTTAATACAATATCCGATATATCACCCAAGAATCGCGATTAAAAATAAATTGAAGGGAATAAAGGGGTGAAAAGGCCTCGTTGATCAGGTATAATAAGGAATCAGTTTATCATTTTGTTGGTTCTGTAAAGCTGACGGATCACAAAGACCTAGCGCTAATTTCCAGTAACGATAAACGTTTTACTCCTTTTTATAATCCCAGGCTTGAAGAAGTCAAAGCATTCCGAACCAATAAACAAATATATGGAAAGGATCTGACGTTGGTAGTAACCTTCAACAATAATTTATTCAATATGGAGCGATATTTGTCAAGTTAGGAGGTATAGGTGGGAGAGATAAATTTATTGAAAATAAAGATGTTAATAGGGGTTGACTATCACTAATTCGTAAACTCACGCTAACATGCGAAATATGCAAGATGGAGTTCATAATAAACGAATGAAGATGAACAAATCTTCCCGAAGCCAAATTTTTCGGATCGGATTATATCTTTTGTTTTGGTTAATGCTCTGGTTAATCGCTAAACCCGAGATCAGTTATGCTCGGGCTGAGATTATTTCGTTGATGCAAGAGCAACAAGTGCCTCAACAGTTTGTGTCTTTGGTGGTAAAAAAGGATATTTGTACCTTATTGGATTATTGTCTCGTGACACCTGCCACAGATGTAAAGCGGCCCTTTTTTGCCCCGGTAAGCCCTGCTCAAACCAAGATGAGATTAGCTCAGGATGAATTACTGCGCCGGCATATTGATCGTTTTCGGGAGTTGATTTTAGTGTTTCATCGCCTCTCAATTTCTGAAAGATCACCCTTAAGGTATCAGATTAATCAAGATGATCTATCGAACAATTTTAAAATAGCTATTGAGATAGAAACATCCGCATCACCTCTAGCAACTACTATTTCACCTCATCTGGCGGATAAAGATTTAATAATTTCTTTTACCTTAACTATCAAATGGTTTCAAGAAAAATGGCAGATTATTCATCTATCAAAAGCACGATTTCATCCCAAAAGTTCATAATACCATAATTTATAAAGAAGCTATCTTGTCTTTCATGTGCTGTATTTTGGTTACCTTATATTCAGTATTTTCAGTAAAGGGAAGCCGAATAATAAAAGATGTCCCTTCCCCTGGTGTGCTGGAAAAATTTACTTGACCCTTATGATCGGCAATGATCGTTCTGGCTATAGAAAGCCCTAACCCTGTTCCTTGATTATCCTTCTTGGTGCTGAAAAAGGAATCAAAAATACGGGATTGTATATTTTGATCAATCCCGATTCCATTATCTTTAACTTGAATCAGAATATTGTTGTTTTTATCATCCAATTCACAATGAATGCTGATCTGCTTTTCTTGAGTTTTCGTTTGGGCATTTAAAGCATCACGCGCATTGGAAATGAGATTGACAAAGACCTGCTGCAATTTTGTTTTATTCCCAAGAATCGGAGGGAGATTAGTAGGGATATCTTTTTTTAGATTAATATTATACTTTTTAAATTGTTGAGAAAATAATGAGATAGCATCCTCTATGGATTTTTTGAGGTGGATATATTCAAAAGCGCTATCAGCCTGGTGGGAAAAAGCCCTAATGGTTTCAATAATTTGATTCATTCTTTCACATTCTTCATTCAATCTTATCAGGTATGATCTGGCGGGACTATCTTGGCTTAACTTTCGTTCTATTAAATCACTATGAACATCTGAAAAGAGGAGATGCTTCATTTTTTTCGAGAATAAGATGAAAGCAGTTTTGTTTTTCCCTTGCTTATTTTATCTAAAATGCCATTAATGAAAGGAGGAGATTCATCGGTTCCATATTCTTTAGCGATTTCCAGGGCTTCATTAATACTCACTTTATCGGGGATTTCCGGTTTAAAGAGAATTTCATACACTGAAAATCGTAAAATATTTCGATCTACTGTGGGCATTCTGCTAAGGGACCAATTGGTGGCAAAAGATGAGATGCACTGATCAATAAATACCAGGTTTTTTATGGTTCCGTCCACCAAACAATTCGCAAATTCCTTAATCTCGTCAGGAAATTCCCGAATGGCCCAAAACAGATCTATTCCCTTTTGGAGAGGATCTTTCGTTATATCCAACTGAAAAAGTATTTGTAAAGCGAATTCTCTGGATAATCGCCTTTTACCCATAATTTTTTTTATTTTTTCTTGCCAATTTTTTTATACAGGCGAGCCATTTCTATGGCTGAAACAGCCGCCAGCCAGCCTTTATTGCCTGCTTTGGTGCCTGCTCGTTCTATGGCCTGTTCAATATTGTCCGTGGTGATAACCCCATAGATGACAGGAACTCCGCTATCAAGAGATACTTGAGCTATTCCTTTGGTAACTTCAGCGCTTATATATTCGAAATGGGGAGTATCACCCCGAATTAAAGCCCCCAGACAAAGAACTGAATCGTATTTTTTGTTTTGGATAATTTTTTTAGCAACATAGGGGATCTCAAAGGCCCCGGGCACTTTAATAATTTCAATATGGTCTTCGGTTGCTCCGTGACGGTATAAGGCATCCAGAGCCCCTGCCAATAAAGGGTTAGTAATAAAATCATTAAAACGACTTAGAATTATACCGAAGTGAAGATCATGAGCAATCAGATCTCCTTCTAAGATTTTAGGCATCATTTTTTCTCCTCAATAGTGAGTAAATGGCCAAGTTTCTTTTTTTTTGTTTTTAAGTAATGAACATTACTTTTGGAAGCTTTAATTTCAAGGGCTATTCGGTTGACTATCTGAAGGCCGTATCCTTCTAAGCCTATAATTTTACGGGGATTGTTGGTTAATAATTGGATTTTTTTTACCCCTAAATCTACCAGGACCTGGGCGCCTGTTCCATATTCACGTAAATCCGCTTTAAATCCCAAGTCTTCGTTGGCCTCTACTGTATCTCTTCCCTGATCCTGAAGTTCATAAGCCCGCAATTTATTTAAAAGGCCGATGCCGCGGCCTTCCTGATGAAGATAGAGGATAATCCCTTTTCCTCGTTGAGCGATTATTTCCATAGCTTTTTCTAATTGAGCCCCGCAATCACAGCGCACCGAACCTAAGGCATCACCGGTTAAACATTCCGAATGTACACGAACAGGGATTTCTTCTTCCTCATTCCATTTTCCCATAGTTAAAGCAATATGGACTTGTTTATCGGTTTTACTTTCATAGGCAATAGATTGAAATATACCATACTTGGTGGGAAGAGAAAATGTAGCAGCCCTTGAAACGAGTTTTTCATTGCGAAGTCGATATCCAATAAGATCTTTGATAGTAACCAGTTTGATGTTATGTTTTTTTGAAAATTTTATTAAAGAAGGCAATCGGGCCATAGTGCCGTCTGGATTCATTATTTCGCAGATAACGCCTGCCGGGTATAATCCGGCCAATCGTGCCAAATCAATGGCTGCTTCTGTTTGTCCGGTTCGAGTTAACACTCCTCCCTCTTTGCCTCGAAGTGGAAACATATGGCCCGGACGAGCCATGTCTTCAGGTTTTGTTTTGGGATCAATAGCTGTTAAAATAGTAACTGCTCGATCTGCAGCGCTAATGCCGGTGGTTGTTTTATGTTTTGCTTCAATGGTAATGGTAAAAGCCGTCTCAAAAGAAGAGGTATTTTCTTGAACCATCATGGGAATTTTAAGTTCATCAAGACGTTTGCCTTCCATTGGCAAGCAGATCAAGCCGCGTCCATATTGGGCCATAAAATTAATAATTTCAGGCGTAGTTTTTTCCGCGGCTATAGTTAAGTCGCCCTCATTTTCACGGTCTTCATCGTCAATAACAATGAGCATCTTGCCCTGCTGAAAATCTTCCAATGCTTCCGGAATGGTGCTAAAACACATGCGACATCTCCCTTTCTGGTATTATCTATAGTTTTTCAAAAAGATAATTTCCCAATCATTTTTCAGGCAATAGTAGCGCAGGGCTTTAGCCCTGCTGAAATAAACTACAGAGCTAAAGCCCTGCGCTATAGTTTAAAAAGTGCGTGTATGGAATTTATTATCTGAAAATCTATAATAACGTAATTTTGTTAATTTTTCAATTTGTTATTCCCCATGGGGAAGGTTTTATGATAAAAATCCATGTTTGGCTAATAATTCTTTCCCAAAATCAGGTGCCTTAAGAGAAGAGTGAGTTTTTGATTCGCTCAATTGAATCGCAGGATGATCAGCAAGCAGGCGATAAATGTATTTAGCTAAAAGATCTGCTTCCACATTTACCTGATGGCCCCTTTTTTTCTCCTTTAATGTGGTAACTTCAGATGTATGGGGGATAATAGATACCCAAAGGAGGTTTTTTTCAAGATCAGCAATAGTCAGGCTAACTCCATCTATGCCGATTGATCCTTTTTCAACTAAATAGCAGGAAATTTTTTGAGGGAATTCTATCCCCAGTAAATAATGCTTATCATTTTTTTTTCGTTCTCGAATATATCCTATGCCGTCTATGTGACCCGAAAGAAGATGTCCCCCTAATCGGTCACTGAGGCGCAAGGCCCTCTCTATGTTTACTCGGTCAGAGGCCTTTAATTTTCCTAGTGTAGTGGTGGTCGTTGTTTCCAAAGAAAGATCAAATTGTAAGATATGACCGCTTAAGGCAGTCACTGTCAAACAGACACCATTTATACAAATACTGTCTCCGATCCGGTCCTGGTCGTTGGCTGCTGTAATTCGAATACTAAGGCGAGAAATTTCTCCTTTTTTTTGTATACTGATAATATTACCTACTTCATTTACTAAACCGGTAAACATGATTATTGACATCCAAAAGGAGCCCAAACACAGGCAGGCGTGGAACCGTCAATATATCCTTCTATCATTAAATCATTGCCGAATCGTTTGGTTTTAATGTCGTATAGTTTGATTGCATCATCAACTCGGGCTACCCCCTCACCCCCAATAGCGCTAGGAGCTGCGACACCGCCAATAATTTTTGGGGCAATGAACATAATAACTTTATCAATAATTCCAGCCTGGATGGCCGAACCATTGATGCCTGGGCCCCCTTCAATCAAGAGGGAGGTGATCTGTAATTTTCCGAGTTCAACTAACATGGCCTTTAAATCTACCATATTTTTTCCTATGCTTTTAATAAAAATTACTTGAGCCCCGTTTTTTTCCAGCTTTTTAAGACGTTCTGCCGGCGCATTAGTGGTGGTAATAATAATATTTCCCGCATCCGATTGCTGGGTAAAAATTCTCGCTTGCAGCGGAGTCCGAAGCAAACTATCTACAATAATTCGTTTTGGGTCCCGGCCCCGGCCCTTTTTTAATCGAGTTGTCAAACGGGGGTTATCCCGAATTACCGTGCCAATACCCACCAGGACGGCATCAGTTTCATTGCGTAATTGGTGAACAAAACCTCGGAGTAATTCGCTGGTTATCCAACGGGAGTCCCCTGTTTTAGTGGCCATTTTACCATCAAGGCTCATACCCATTTTTAGAATAACAAAGGGTGTGCCTGTACGAATATATTTAAAAAAGTATTCATTTAATTTTTTGGCGGCTTTCTCCAATACACCGGTTTTTACTTCAAGTCCTTGTTCCTTTAAGTCTTGAATCCCCTGCCCGTTTACCAGAGGGTTTGGGTCCTTGGTGGCCATAACCACCCTTTTGATGCCGGCATGAATGATTTCAGTGGTACAGGGGGGGGTCTGCCCCTTATGTCTGCATGGCTCCAGATTGATGTAAAGAGTGGCTCCTTCGGCCTTTTGACGTGCTTGCTTCAAGGCTTTAATTTCCGCATGTGGAGCCCCGTATTTTTCATGATAACCCTGCCCTACAATGATATCATTTTTGACAATAAGAGCTCCTACCAGAGGATTAGGCGAGGTCTTCCCTTTCCCAAGTTCGGCCAGTTTAAAGACTTGTCTCATATATTTTTGATCTTTATCCATGATTATTTCCCTCGCTTTTTTCAAAGAGAGCACAGACAAATTCCTCAGCATAGAAATTACGCAGGTCCTCTATTTTCTCCCCTATGCCTATCAGTTTCACCGGTATGGCTAATTCATTGACAATGCTGAATAGTATGCCTCCCTTGGCGGTGCCGTCAAGTTTAGTCAAAGCAAGACCGGTAATTCCCTCCATGGCCTCATTAAATTGCTTGACTTGCTGCAAGCCGTTTTGACCGGTTGTGGCGTCTAATATGAGGAGAATTTCATGCGGTGCACCAGGTAATTCTCGAGAAATTACTCGTTTCATTTTTTGTAATTCTGCGATCAGATGAGTTTTATTGTGCAATCTTCCGGCCGTATCAATAATGAGTAAATGCGCTTCTCGTGCTTTGGCTGCCTGTATAGCATCATAAACAATAGCGGCAGGGTCTGCTCCAGGCTGGTGTTTAATAACCCCGGCGCTTTTGGCTCGCTCGCCCCAAATTTGCAATTGCTCAATAGCAGCAGCGCGAAAGGTATCCGCTGCTGCCAGGAGTACCTTTTTCCCTTGTTGTCCATAACGGGCCGCTAATTTACCTATGGTTGTTGTTTTACCAACACCATTAACACCAATCACCATCATAACAAATGGACAAGAAGAAGAAATATCTAAGGGAGACTGGAAAGGGGTTAACATTTCAATTAATATTTTTTGTAAAATGGGCCTCAGTTGAGAAGGCTCATGAATTTTTTCTTGTCGAATCGCCTCTTTGAGCTTGTCAACTATTTGGCTGGAGGTTTGGACACCAAGATCAGCCAGAATCAAAATTTCTTCTAATTCATCAAACAAATCCTCATCAATGCGAGTTTTGTGGACGAAAAGCCTTTCCAGACCATTTACCAAAGCATTATGTGATTTGGATAAGCCCTGACACAATCGTTTAAATAAACCTGTTGATTTGGCCTCCATATTCATTATTCCTTGAGATTTTATTTTATTTCTATCTTGCTTAAGTATTGGCGGGCTTCCTGTGCCCTGTCACTTTCAGGGGCAAACTCGATAACCTTTTGAAATTCTTTAGCTGCCAGATTTTTTTGATTGGAATAATAATACGAGATAGCCAGGTAATAATGGC
This sequence comes from Pseudomonadota bacterium, assembly GCA_030625085.1. Classification (GTDB taxonomy): domain Bacteria; phylum SZUA-182; class SZUA-182; order DTGQ01; family DTGQ01; genus DAOURK01. Next base: position 28,624 of record DAOURK010000031.1, on the reverse strand, counting down.
TGTCCACCAGCAGAGGATCTCCCTGCTTATCCCTGGCCATAGGGAGCAATTGTATGACCTTTTGAAATTCTTCTGAGGCCCCTGAATATAATTTTAGCTTTAGTTTGGTCAAACCTAACTGATAATGGGGATCAATATAGTTTTCCTCTAATTCCAGAGAAATTTCCAACTCTGTTTGAGCCTTTTCATATTCTTCTAAGTGATAATAAGCTACCCCCTTATTATAGTGAGCAAATTCGGGGGTGGTATACGATAAAATAAATAAGGCCTTGTCAGTATAGTGAATTACTTTAGGCCATTGTTTCAGCTTGGCGAAAGCGGAGGCCATATTATTATAAGCGTCCGGATATTTTGGGTTTAATTTTATGGACTTCTCATATTCCTTAATGGCTAAAGAGAATTTTCCTTGAAAATAATAAGCCAAACCCAACCCATTATAAAGGCGATAATCTTTTGGATTCAATTCTCCGGCCTTTTGAAATTCCCGCTTCGCCAGATGGTATTTGCTGTTTTGTAGATACAATATACCGTATTCATAATGGCTTTCCGCCTTCTGTCGGCGGGCTTTCATCCCATGACATCCAACGAGAGAAAGGGCAACCGTCCAGGTGACGAAACCCATGCAACCTAAGTGTATAACCTTTTTTTTCATCTAAAATCCCCTTTCCCCGGCAATTTTTATTTTGACTTCTTTCCCATCATTTTTCTTCTGAGGACTCCACCAGATTCTGAATTATTTCTTGTAATTGTTCCTGGTAGCGCCCATACTCAGCCCAATTTCCCTCACGGAGGCTTTTTTGAGCAGCTTGAAAATATTGATCGGCTTTTCTCACCAGTTCACTTATAGATCGGTCCTTGATTTGGCCTTGATCAAAACGCGGCTCTAATTTGGGGGAAAATGCTTCAGCCGTTCCTTTGCCAAATATTTTCTGTAAGGCGGCAGAAAGGGTTTTCTCCATCTCGATTTGTTCCCCATAAGCGACAATCACTCGCTTTAGTTCAGGTAAACTGCTTTGGTCTGTGGCTATAAGATAGACCGGTTCAATGTAAAGTATTGATTCTTCGATGGGTATTACCAACAGGTCTCCACGAAAAACCTCTGAGCCTTGTTGACTCCACAAGGTTAATTCACTGGAGATCGCTGTCTGTTGGTCAATCCTGGCTTCAATCTGACGGGGACCATAGATTAATTTTTCCTTGGGAAATTTGTAAACCAGTAATTTTCCATAATCAGGGCCGTCGCATTGAGCACACATCCAGGCAATCATATTGCTTTTATTATCAGGTGTAAAGGGGACCATTAAGAGGAATTCCTCGCTCGTCCGAGCAGGTAAACGCATAATAATGTAATATCCTTTCATGGGCGATTCTATTTGACCGGAAAGGCTTTTTTGCACAGGCAAGTCCCACAAGTCTTCTTTATTGTAAAAAACCTGGGCATCGCGCATGTGATAGGTTTGATACATATTGGCCTGAATTTCAAACAAATCTCGAGGATAGCGGATATGAGCCAGCAGAGTTTCCGGCATCTCGGCCAAGGGTTTAAAAAGGTGGGGGAATATTTTTTGGTAGGTTTGAATAATCGGGTCCTCATCATCCACTACATAAAAATTAGTTTCCCCGTTGTAAGCATCTATTACTATTTTGACGGAATTGCGGATATAGTTGATCATTTTTGGCCTCAATTTTTGGCCGGCAAAAAGTTTGAGAGGTGTTTGATAAGATGTCTGCTGCTCAAAATATAAGGCAAATCGTTCAGAATAGGGATATTTATCCGTGGTGGTATAAGCGTCTTGAATCCAAAAAATTCGGCCTGTTTCAGATACTACTACATAAGGGTCTCGATCATAGGTTAAAAAAGGTGCTATGGTCTTCACCCTGTCTCTAATCTGACGATGAAACATGATTCGACTCTTAGGGGTGATATAGCCGGTAAGAAAGATTTTAGGATCGGAAAATTTTATGGAAAAGATCAGGCGGTTAAGATAACTACCAATGGAAACGCCGCCCTTTCCTTCATATCTTGTGTAAGCATTAGAATCTCCCTTAGGGTAATCAAATTCCTGGGTTTTGGTATTGACAACAACGAATTCATTGCCTATTTCCCCGTAATAAATTTCAGGACGGGTAATATCAAGTGTTGTCTCGCTCACTGGAGGAATATCCCTAATAACCAGATTAGGTAATCCCTTTTTGGTCACATTGTTGACCGGGCTCATACATATGCCATAGCCGTGAGTAAATTTAAAATGTCTGTTTTCAAATGTTTGGGCTTGAGAGGGGAGGTTGCTTTGATCTAGCTCGCGGGCGGAGAGCATTACTTGCGTTTTTTCACCATTAAGCGTATAACGATCCTCATCCACGCTGACAAATTTGTAGTATAAACGCATCTCTTGTAATTCGCTATAGGTTTGCCTTAATGGGCTCTTGTCCCATAATTTTACATTTTTTAGCGTTAGGGAGTTTTTTTGAATATCCCCTAAATTTAGATTGGTTGATGCCTGAAAGTCACTTTCTTCAATTTTATCCAGATTATATCCGAGCCGGGAATACTTGATATTATAATCGATATAAGGCCTTTCCTTGGTTAATTCATTGGGTTCAACTACAAGTTTTTGGAGGGCCCAAGGATAAAGACCACTTACAAGAACAGAAAGGGCAAACAAAGTGGCCACGCCTCCAAGCGGCCATTTCCATCCTTTGCTGGATATATTGATCCAGAATATAAAGGCACAAACAGCAGCAATAATAGCAATAATCCAATAGGCAACCAATTGAGCGCGCATATCAGTATAACTGGCCCCAAAGGCTACTCCACGGGGAGAATAAAGAAGTCCCAGCATTTTTAATCTTCTATCCCAGGCAATAAGTATCAAGATAAAACCGGCCAGTAAAGATAAATGAGTTTTGGCTCTTCGAGTGAACATAAATGCGCCCAATTTAATATTCATGGCTTGATCTTTTACATAAATAAATCCAACTATTCCAGTGGTTATAACCAGACCATAAAAAAGCCATTTTTGTAAAAAAACATAAACCGGGTAAGAAAATACATAAAAGCCGATGTTTTTATGAAAAATTGGATCCAGGCCTGAAAAGGGGGTCTGGTACAAGAAACGCAGAAATTCATCCCATTTTAACATGGCCGGCCATATTCCCATTATCAGACTAAGAACCAGGCAAATAACAATTAAGAATTTATTAACATATTCCGGTTTAATGGGAATAACCTGGGCGGGGTTTTGTCCCTGACCACGAATGGAAAGTTCCCAGTGGGTTTTGGTGGGCCCCATTTTTCTGGCCAGATAAATATTGAGGCCGGCAATCAGGGCAAAAACTATTCCAAAAACAAGGCCCGGTAGTCCTTTGGCAAATAGAATTGTCCAAAACACCGAAGAGTACGTCATCATTTTAAACCACAAAAACTCTCCATAGATAGTGGCTAATTTTCCAAAACTTAACACCAATAAAAAAATTAGACCAATAAGCAACCCCCATTTTTTGTTTTTCATAAATTCTCCTAATAGATTAAACTGTTAATTATTCACAAAATCTTGAATTATCTTGAATTATCAAGAGGTATGCTATCATAAATAAAAAAAATATGTCAAGAATTAATCATATACGGACCATCTGACAAATACATACAAAATAGGTATGATTACAATCATGGCCAAGCCAACGGTATTGCTCTAATCGTTGGGGGGTGAGCGTTAGGTATAATAGGTATATGAAGCTTTTTTTGTAATGGTATGCTGGTTACCAGCAATATTATTATATTACATAAAAATGTATATATTACAATAATAAAATATTTACCTTCAAAGAAAAGCTTTATACTTTATGGTCTTTTTTCCACGTAAGGGGAAACCTCCGGCAATCCTACCTGCTGCAAGAGTGAAGCTCGCTGTAAGCGTAAGTTTTTATCATTGGGATGAGTTTTTATTAATTCACAAATGGCTGATAAGGCGTCATACCAGATCCCCTCATCAGCATAGATCCCCGGGATTTTCATCATGCCTGCCTTAGTTAGCCTTTGGGTGAGCGTTTTTGGAGGCTTAATGTGTTTGATTGTCCCTCCGGCTACAATATCTTTTGACCTTGAATCAGGATCAGGCACTAAAGCCACAAACCATTGATACTCTATTCCCGATGAGAGCTTCAGACCATAGTCTGATAAATGTATACATTGTATACCCTGTCTGTCAGGATTGGTAAGGCTTATCTCCAAAAGAGGGTTTATCTTCTGTTTATTGCTTATGGTAAATTCAATTCGATTGGTAGTCGAATTTGCTAAAAACCAGTAAAGGGAGGGTTGATTTTTAGTAGTCAATCCGGTATGATCCGGTACCAAGGCAGCCAAGGGAGAGATATTATCCCCTTGCCCACGGGTGCCTCCCCCCACACGATTTCCTGGCTTGCCCCTTTTTGGCGGTTTATATATGAACATAGGGGAAATAGATTGGTGTTTACTTTGGTCAGACGGTTTCCCTTTTCGTTTTTTGTCTCGTCTGTCAGAAGCAAATGCGGATAAGGAAATCAGCAAAGTAAAGCTTGCGATGAGTATCCATATTGCCGGATTAGAGTATTCCTTCATAGTATACCCCCACCTTTGTAGGTTTTTAGAAAAATAATTCTATAATCGATATTCAGACAGTAGTAGCGCGGGCATTAGCTATTTTAGCAAGGCTAAAGCCCAGGGCTACAGGTATTAAAAATTATTGTATGAAATTTTAAATCTGAAAATTTGTATTATTGGAATTATCATTACTTTGATCTACCCGACCGGTTACCCGGTAAATAGTTATCTTTTTATCCTTACCTTTTAAGTTTACTTTGCCTACCATTTCAGTTTGAAACTGTCGGCCAAGGAGGTCTAAAGTTTTTCCCCCAATCAGAATACGGCAGGCATGATTCGTTAAAGAGGGGTCAACCGAATCCTTATTGAATCCTTCCAGCCTTGAGGCAATATTGACTGTATCCCCAATCACTGTGTATTCCATACGATGGGAACTACCAATACATCCTGCTACTAGTGGGCCGGTAAAAATCCCTATGCGCATTTTGGCAGTCGGCAGATTTTGTTTTTGCCAAAGGCTGTTCAACCCTTTGATTTCTTCGGCCATGCTCAGGGCGCAACTGACGGCATTTTCAGCATCGCGCCTTATTTCGGCCTCGTCCACTCTGGGTAGAGGTATTCCAAAGACAGCCATAACAGCGTCACCTATGTATTTATTAATCACACCTCCATGATCGATAACTATCTGAGCCATGGCTTCCATATAATTATTTAACCAATCCATTAAAGCCTGAGGGCTAAGGTTTTCTGATATGGTGGTAAATCCTTTTAAATCAGTAAATAAAACAGTAGCTACTAATTTTTGTGTACGAGGCCGGCCGCCATCCATAAATTGATCTCTTTGTTGCCAAATACTTTCGGCTACATTTTTGGAAACATGCTTGGAAAAAAGTTGCATCAGAATGGCCCTTTGCACCTTTTCCTGATATGACATATGGGCAGTTACCAGACTGGCGGATATCAAGAGGGCCAAAGCAGGCGGCACCAGGGGGACCCACCAACCTAAATTGAAGATGAAGTAGCTTATAAATCCTAGGGCAAGTAAACCGGCTATAGTCAACAGTAAAAAATGTAAAAAAGACCGCCTCCATAAAACCATTAACCCTCCTATCAGGCTCCACATCAATATCCATCCCCATTCATACCACTCATTCATTGATTTTTTATGCTTTCCACCTTCAAGGGCGGAACGGATTATTTGACTGATTATATGGGCATGAAGTTCGGCCCCGGACATTTTGTTGATTGACTCCGAGTTTTTGCTCAAAGGGGTAAAGAAAAAATCCTTTAAGCTTTCTGCTGTAACGCCAATAATGACAATTTTATTCTGAAACGGATTCGGGCTGATTTGTCCGGATAATACATGAGTCAGAGAAAAATTTTGAAACGCTCCCAGCTTGTTTTTATAGTCCAGCAAGAATTGATATCCTCTATCATCGGCCTTGATATATCCGCCGTCATGAGATTTGAATGGCACAAAGGTTGTTTTTCCCAGTCGTAAATGTTGAGGATTAGATAGACCGGCCTGGGGCAGGATATCTTCCTCCTCCAGGTAAAGCATTGCCAGGAGCAGGGCAAAAGAATAAAAGCTTGTCTCCCCGTCATCGAGAAAAAGCAGGCCACGGCGGACAACACCACCCAGGTCAACCAGAATATCATTGAACCCTACCAGATTCGTACTGTTTACCATATAGGGTGATGAGACACCAAGGGAAGTTTCATCTCCAATTTTTTTCACTGTCACAATATTATCATGCCTGGAAAAGATGCCAGCCAGTTGTTCGCTTCCAGGGGGGACCGGGATATCCCGGTAAATATCTAACCCGATGGCCCGGGGTTGATAATTAAGAAGGATTTTTAATAATTCAGCTAAGGTGCCGTCTGGTAAGGGCCAGCACCCTTGCTTTTGAATGTCTGCCTCTGAAATAGTGATTAGAGCAACAGGGGGATTTGGTGAACAAACCTTTGGCTGCCGACAAAGGTAGTGATCGTAAGCGGCAAGTTCGAGGAATTCAAGACCTCTTATTGTACGTAAGGCTATAATAATGAGGCAAATCCCGGCACTGATCAGGACACTTACCACCACTGGAGATTGTTTCGTTTTTGATTTCAAGTTCATAGCAGGATTTTTCATATAATAGCTTATAACCAATTGCCCAGCATAAGGAAAGCAGACCAATAGCAGGGATGTTGATAGCGGTTACTACTGAGCAATTTTACCTGGGCCATTTGCAGGGCTTTGGCCTTTGAAATGGACTCTTGCTGAAGTTGCCGGTAAAACTCTCCAACCAATTCAGAAGAGGCTCGATCATTTATGAACCATAGAGTGGCCAAGGCGCTTCTGGCTCCGGCCTTCATGGCTACACCGGCTAAACCCAAAGCGGCCCTATCATCCCCGGCAGCCGTTTGACAAGCGCTTAAGGTGAGCAACTCTACAGGGTTTTGACGAAAGCGGGTGAGCTTCATGAAACCCTCAATTTGATCCATAGATAGCTTGCCGTCCCAAGTCAAAATGTAAGTCTGAGCTGACTCCCCCTTAAATTCTCCATGAGAGGCAATATGTACTATCGAATATGGTGTTTCCTTTAATTCCTTTTTTATATGGGAGATAAGAAAGTCCTCATTTTTTAATACTGTGCCTTTAAAAATTTTTTGAATGGCTTGAAGTTCGGAAGATACATTAATCAGGGCGGGAAATCCTTGCACAGATTCGGTTAGTCCGGCTAAGAGTATCTTTGTATCTTTTTTTTTCATTGGATGAGGATCAACGAGATTTAATCCCTGGGTAACGGCTATAGCGAATTTATTGATAAGAAACTGGCGCCCGTCGTGAAGGGCGGCCATAGGGATAGTAAGCAGTGCACCATCAGGCACAAAAACTAAGGTTTTAATCTTAGACAAGGTAAGATCATTTTCGAGGGGATAAATCAGCCACTCATAGAGTCTTTGAGCATGAAGCAGGTATTCTCTGGTGGTTCTTTTTTCCAATTTTATACGAAATAATTTTACCTCTTCCCGTAAAGTATCTGAGCCGACCAGTATGGGGAATCTTTTTATCCCATCCGGTAGACTCAACAGTAATTCCAGCCGGTTGGGGAGGGGTATCAAATAAACTATGGCTGTATCGGAAGAAAGATTATCGAGACAGCTCATTTTGGATTGATAAGCATCCAGACAAGGGTCATGAAAGTAATCCCTTAATTCGGCAGCCTTCAATAATTCTATTGTTTCACGTGCTTCAAGGAGACATGCTTGACCACCTTCTTTTTTTAGCAAGGAGGCGGCGCGTTGAAGAAGCAAATCTGCCAGTTCAAAAAATACCGGCTTTACAGATTTTTGGAATGATGCTTTATTACAAGTGCTGCAGCCGGTGTATGCTTCCAGGCGAAATGATTGAAGAGTATGAATGGCATTCCTATAGGCTGAAATAGCCTCATCTATTTTTTCTTGCTCTTTAAATAGGCGGCCGGTTTGCCATTGCCAAAGGTAAAGAGATTCAGGCGCCCTTATTTGTTGTGCAGCAAAGAGAGCCTTTCGTGTAAGTTGGAGCGTTTCTTGATATCGGCCTTTATTTTCGTAAATCTGGCCCAAATACCCAAAGGCATATGAACTGGCGCGATAGTCATCAATGGCCTCGGCGATGACAGCCGCTTTATTAAGCGCTTTGTATGCCAGAAGCTGTATTTTTTGAGGAGACTCCGGTTTGTTTTGGGTCATACGAGTGCTCATGCGACGACAGGTTTGCGCCAGGTTAATTAATCCATAAGCCTTTTTATGAGAATCATGCATTTTGCAATATTCTTCATAGGCCGAATTGAGGAATACTTCAGCTTCCTTAAAATTGTCGTTTTGTAATGACGCTGCTGCGGCATTTGCTAAGGGAAGTGCAGCCAGCACATGGATTTTGGTTTTTTTGGCCAAAGCGATACTTTCTTTGTAGGCATCGATGGCCTCAGAGTATAAATTCCAATAAGCATACATATTCCCTAAGGTATTTAAGATGGAAGCCATGAGGTTTAGATTATTTTTCTTTTTGGCTATGGCAAGTCCTTCATCAAGATAATTTTTTGCTTTTTCCTTTGGCCCCAGATAGAGGTATGCAATACCAAGATGTTCTAAAATAGATGCTATTTGTATTTGGTTATTTTTTTTTGTAGCCAGGGTTAATGCAGTCTCAAGGCCCCTCAGGGATTTTTTGTATTGTCCAAGGGATTGATGGGCCCGTCCCAAATGAATAAGCACCTCAACTTGCTCTTCGTACTTTGTCTGTTCTCCATACAGTCGCGCCGCTAGCATCCCATTTATGATAGCCTGCTCAAAGGCCCCTTTTTGGAAGGATTTATAGCTTTGCTCTCTGTATTCATTTGCATCTGAGATTTGTGAGGCTTCGGTAATATAAGAGATAGATGTAACATCTCCGAAGAGAAATATAAACATCCCAATAAAGAAGAGGGTAGGAAGCTTTAGAAAGCCTTTAAAGGTTAAATAGCTGTCGTTATCGTTTAAAGTAATCATAGATTAAAAAAAAGCCACCCGGAATTATTCTCAGGTGGCTTTTTAATTTATCATACCGAAATTTTTATACTAACTCTCTTAAGCCTTTACCAGGATTAAACTTTGGTACTTTTTTAGCGGGGATTTTGATAGGCGCGCCAGTTTGTGGATTTCTTCCGTTTCTCGCTTTTCTTTTGGCGACCGACCATGTCCCAAAGCCTACAAGAGTTACACTTTCTCCCTTTTTAAGAGCGCCACCAACATTAGCCATAAAAGAATTAGCCACTTTCTCCGCTGCGTTTTTGCTCATGTTTGTATCTTTGGCTATTTTGGCTACTAATTCAGACTTATTCATACACCCTCCTCCTTTTTATAAAATGTTGAAGTATCTTTTCCTTTATACTCTATGTATATTATGTTTGTCAAGTATTATCTTATTTTTTTATAGTAGTGAATTAAATTTTCGTTCAGATATGTTTTCAGTAACTTAAGTCTGATAGAGATTAGTGATGAGGTTATTTTTGACATGTATGATAAAATACAGTAGATTATTCCCAATAATTTTTTATATCTGCAGGGGAGTACAATTTTGCCTTTAATTGGGTTTATAAAGAATTTATATGAAAAAACTGCAAGCCCTAAAAAAAATAATTGGTAAATATAAATCCGCTATTATTGCTTTTTCCGGTGGAGTAGATAGTACTTTTTTGGCCTTTATTGCCGGAGAGATTTTACCAAAGAATGTTCTGCTTGTTACTGTAACATCAGTATTGTATCCGGCTTTTGAACTGAAAGAAGCGAAGAAGATAGCTTCCTTAATGAACTTAAAGCACCACATAATCAGTTTAACTGAGCCGGATTGCATTGATATCCCACAAATTTTGGATAATCTCCCTGATCGTTGTTATTATTGCAAAAGGAAATTTTTTTCTGAATTAAAAAAGTTTGCTCTTGATGAAGGGTATGAGGGGGTTTTTGACGGCAGCAATGCGGATGACCTGAAAGATTACCGCCCCGGCAGAAAAGCCCTTGAGGAAATTTCTATAGGATCACCTTTATGCGAGGCAGGATTGACCAAGGCTGAAATACGATATTTATCTAGTAAATTAGGGGTGCCGACACCTCAAAGACCGGCATCGCCTTGTTTGGCTACTCGTTTTCCTTATGGTGAAAGATTAACCAATTTCAAGCTGAAAAGGGTGGATAAAGCTGAAAATGCTTTGCGCACCATGGGCTTTATTCAATTTAGGATACGAAGTCATAGGGATATGGCTAGAATTGAATTTAGCCAAGAGGAAATAGAAGCAGGATGGGCCAAGAGGGAGCTTATCCGGACGGCATGTAAAAGAGCGGGTTTCATTTATGTAGCCATAGATACTGAAGGCTACAGAAAGGGCGCCATGGACGAAGCTTTACCAAAATTTTTCTGAAGGGCAAACCCATATTTAGATAAGCAGGCTTTCCAGGGAGAGGGTCATACCGTCCGAGCAGGCAATCACCTCAACACCGGTAAGGCGAGATAATTCTTCAGCCAGTTTCCAGGGTTTTGCTTGAAGCATGGTCATGCCAAAATGGGTCAAAAGGGCTTTTGCAGGTTTTATCCTGGCAATAATTTTTTTGGCATCATCCAAGCAAAGGTGATAAATAACTTTATCTGAAATTGCTTTGAGACGCACTACATTAATAATAAGACAATCAGCTTGATAGTGGTTTGTGAGTTGCGGAAAAAAAAGCGTGTCAGCGATTAGGGAGAGGGTCCCTTGGGAAAAGAAAAAATTTAATCCATAGGTTTCCACAGGATGATTGTGTCGAACGGGTGTTGAAAAATGAATTGGCCCCAGATGATAAGATTTTTTCTCCTGGAGCAGTTCAATATGGGCTACATAGGATCGGATATACCGGAGGATAACCGGATCATGATCGAGGGCATCTGCAGGCACAAATAAGGTCCCTTTTTTTTGAAATCCTCCCTTTGTCATGGCTTCAATCATGATATTTACATCAGAGGCATGGTCCAGATGCCGATGGGTCAAAATAATACCGTCGAGTTGAGCAGGATCAAGTTTTGGTCTGCCGGAAAGGGCCTTGACCAAAGCCCCGGGTCCGGGATCAATAATAACCTGGGTCCCTTGATAGGAAAGCCAGATACCTCCCGAGGCCCTTAGTTGTTTTGAAACAACAAATCGTGCGCCTCCAGTACCTAAAAATTTGATAAAATCAGATGGTAAATCCTTTTTTTCTTTTTTTTTCACCTAAAAATCCCTTTTATTAATTTTTCAACTCCCCTTTCCTTCGTGGTGTGGGTGAGAGGGCAATTTATTTTTGTGGATGAAAAAATTCAAAAATGCGTTGAGCCGTCTTTTTGTCTATTTTGGGGATAGCGGCTAACTCTTTCTGGTCAGCTTTTTTGATTTGAGTCAGGCTCCCCAAATGGCTGAATAAGGCTTTTTGCCTTGTCTGACCAACTCCCTTGATCTGGAAAAGTTGAGAAGTGAGTATTTTTTTTTTTCGGCTTTGGCGGTGATAGGTAATAGCAAATCGATGAGCCTCATCCCGGATTCTTTGTAAGAGTTGTAAACTTGCTGAGTGGCGAGATAATCGCAGAGGATCAATTTGATGGGGAGTATAAATTTCTTCTTCCCTTTTGGCTAGGGAAATCGTGGTAACATTTGAAATTTTTAACTCCTTCAGAGCATTGAGGCCTGCCTGTAAATGCCCCTTTCCTCCGTCAATGAGGATGAGGTCAGGCAGATCTTTTCCCCCCTGAAGCAGGCGGCTGTATCGTCGATGCATAACCTCCCGCATCATGGCATAATCATCGATACCCGTGACTTTTTTAATTTTAAATTTTCGATATTGCGCTTTGACCGGTTTTGTATCAATAAAACAAACCATAGATCCTACGGCCTCTTTTCCCGCTAGGTTCGATATATCGAAGGCTTCTATCCGAGATGGTAACCGGGGAAGGTGAAGATCTTTAGCCAAAGAGCATAAGGCCGGGTCCTGGTGTGAGGTTTTGGTGAGATGAACCTCCAGAAAAATTTGGGCATTTTGTCTGACCATTTCCACTTGCCTTTTCCCCTCTCCGCTTTTTGGGAAAATCAAAGTAACCGATGAGCCCCGTTTTTGAGATAACCAGCTTTCAATAATTTTTGTTTCAGATATAGAGCTTCCCAATAGTATCGTTCGTGGAATAATAACTCCTTGAGCATAAAATTGTTTGACAAAAGATCCTAAGGCTTCCTCATCTGAAATTTTTTGCGGGGCAGAGAGAAAAAAATTTTTTTTCCCCAACAAATACCCGTGACGCACAAAAAAGATAACCACACTTATTAGATCTCCAGTTCTGGCATAATGAATAATATCTTTATTTTTGAGCTTCCTACTAAACACACTTTGTGTCTGAAGGGTCTTCTGAACAGCTTGGATCTGGTCTCGCAGCCCTGCTGCTTTTTCATATTCAAGTCTTTCGGCAGCTTCATGCATCTGCTTTTTTAAATAAGTGAGTAGAGATTTCTTTTTTCCCAAGAGAAAAAGTTTTATTTCTTGAACAATGGCTCGATATTCTTTGGCGGTAATCATTCCGGCGCAGGGGCCCCCGCATCTTTTCATCTGATATTGCAAACATGGCCGATCTCTTTTGGAAAGGGCGCTGCATTGGCGCAAAGGGAAAAGCTGATAAATAGTTTTTAAGGTTCTTTTCATGGCGTTTGCCGGGATATAGGGACCAAAATACATATTTTGGTTTTTTCGAACCTTTCTGGTCACCACTAGACGAGGATATTTTTCAGTTATGGTCAGGCAGAGATAGGGATAATTTTTATCATCTCTTAAGACTACATTATATTTTGGTCTATGTTTTTTGATGAGTGTATTTTCTAGGATTAAAGCCTCTAGTTCAGATGAAGTAACAATATAATCAATATGCTGAATTTGAGGAACAAGAGACTCTAATTTGGGGTTTTGATCAGAAATTTTACCAAAATAAGATCTTACCCGTTTCTTGAGAGAAATAGCTTTTCCAATATATAAAATTCTCTCCTCTTTATCTTTCATTAAATAGACCCCCGGTTTTCCCGGGAGATTTTTTATTTCTTCTCTTATTACCATGAGCATTCATTCATTTTAGCGAACTGCACAGTAAAGAATAATTCTTTTCTCTTTTCCCAGCCCCACTTCCAAATTGACAGTTCATCGGCTTTATTATATCATTACACAATCAAAAAGGGTTTTTATTTTTTTGATGAGAGATTATAAAAACCGGATTAATTTCCCCCCGTCTCCCTTTATTAAAGGGGACTTTCAATTTAACCCCAATTTTTTGTTAAGGAGATTTAGGGGAAAATTCGGGAGTTTTACTGATTTCAAGATTAAAAGTGTTCAGTCTAATGGTTTTAAATGAACATATTATGTAATGTGAACATGAGGGATGAAAAGATTTTTGCGATACGAGAGATATAATCATTTTAATGCTTTGTTTTGCTATCGATCACCTATAATAGTTATTTTATTGGCAGGCTTGATGGTCGCTGCCTTGGGGTGTGTGCCTAGAAATATTCCTGTTATTGATCGATATAATTTAGCTGACCAATTCTATCACCAAAAAAAGTATAAACGTGCAGCAAGGTTATACACTACATTTCTTTTACAAAATCCTCAACATCCATTAGCAGACAGGGCTATTTTTCATTTGGGCCGGATTAGCCTCCATCAAAAGGAATATCAAAGGGCATTTTTTCAATTTGAGAAAATTATCCTCAATTATCCCCATAGCGTTTATTTTTTAGAGGCAAAACTTGGAATCGCTCTTTGTTATTTTTATTTTCAAAATTACGCTGAATCAATTCCCCTCTTTCAGGAATATTTACGTTATGATCATGCGGGGCAAGAAGATGAAACAATTATATTTTTAGCTGATGCTTATTTTGCCCTAAAGGAGTATCGTAAGGCCCTTGATGAATATACTTCTTTTTTACAGATGTTTGACCCCCAAAATAAACAGACCCCTAAAATTCTATACAAAATAAGTCTCTGCTGGATTCATCTTGAAAAATACGACTTGGCCATAGCTAATTTACATCACTTGCTCAACACTAAATATGGGGTTACTCATCGATCTGAAATTCACCAATCTTTAGCCAAGGCCAACCTAATGCGCAAACTTCCCTTGGAGGCCCTCGATGAATTACTAAAAGCCCGTCAATATGCAGAAGATCCTGAGTTGCTCAGGCAATATGAACAAGAAATCATTGCTGTCATTCAAAATCAAATTAGCCAGGAAGAGCTTCAAACTCTGATTGGACGATATAATAAGAACTATCCTGCTGATCTGGCGTTAATTGAATTAGGCTATAAATTACAAAAAGGGTCACAATTATTAAAAGCCAGGCAAGTCTGGGAGGAATTTTTGACCACCTTTCCCAATCATCCGGGAAAAGAGACAGTTTTAGGTGCTTTGGAAAAACTGGATCTGAGATTAACTATCAACAAAACTAAAATTGGTTGTATTGTTCCTATTTCCGGAGATTTATCTGTTTATGGTAATAAAGTAGTGAAAGGAATTAAACTGGCTCTTGAGGAATATAACCTTCGTACAAATTCTGATATTCGATTATTTATTGTCGACTCTAAAGGAAATCCTGATTATGGGAAGAACGGGCTGGAATTGCTTGCTGAAAAAGAGCAAATCATGGTGTTTGTTGGGCCATTGTTAAGTTCTGTAGCTTATGCCCTTGCTCCTGTTGCCGACGAGTTGGGAGTTTCTATTATCACCCCAACAGCTACAGGAGAAAGTATTCCGGAAAGCAGCCCGTATTTTTTCCGCAATTGTCTAACCAATCAACAGCAAGGGAGGGCCTTAGCTGAATATGCAATCAATGTTCTTAATTTAGAACGAATGGGGATTCTTTATCCCTATAATCCTTACGGAATCGAATTAATGAAGATTTTTGCTCAAGAGATAGAAAAACTTGGCGGAGAAATAAGTATTATTGAATTTTATGAAGAAGGAGATACTGATTTTCGCTACCAATTGGAACGAATTAATTGGATTCGGCCGGAGGGGCTTTTTATCCCGGGATACCCGGAAGAGGTGGTTCTCATAGCGCCGCAGGTCCCATTTTACGTTTTGGAAGAAGAAGAATTAGCCGCGGAATTAAAAGAGGGTGAAGATACGCAAAGAGACCCTAATATTTCCACAGGAATGCTTCAGGAAAATATATTAGCTGACGCTAATACCTATATACAAATCCAATCACCTTCTGAAAAAGGTGAAGAAAAATATGATATCCAATTATTAGGGTGTGATGGTTGGTATTCTGAGCAGGTTATTACCTATGGGGGAAAATATATTGAAGGGGTAGTGTTTACCAGTGGGTTTTTCAAGGAAGACATGGAGCCACATGTACGGGAATTTGTTACTAATTATAAAAAAAATTATGGCTGTCTCCCCGATTTGCTGTCGGCCCAAGCCTATGATGCCACAAATATTATTCTTGAGGCACTTATGAAATCTGACAATGTAAACAGGGAAGAATTGCGCAAATCAATTTATAATACCAGAGATTTTTATGGAGTTACTGGAGTGACTCGCTTTAGCTCATCGGGAGAGGCAATAAAAGAAATCCCTATTCTCACTATTAAGAACCATCGCTTCATTAGACTTAATTAAAACAAAACGTTATTTTTTAATCAGGGGAAAAGGTATTTTTTTTGGGGATATGAGGAATTATTTCTTGGGCTTGTGTTTTTTGCGCTTGGAAGTCTATACTTAAAAATCTATCAGTGCCCAAATTTTGACAGTTACATAATTTTTCCGGCTCAGTCCCTTCGCGAAAGGCCTCTACAATAATATTGTCACAATCTGGTGTAGCTTGCAGTCCTGTATCTGCATCAATGCTCATAAAGCTTATGCCGGTTGGAATGGGAAAATTTTTTACCGGTCTGTCCTCCAAGGCGGCAGACATAAATTTTACCCAGACAGGACAAGCTGCTCTTGATCCGGTTTCTTTTTCTCCCAAGCTCCGGTATTCATCAAATCCTACCCATACGCCTACAACCAAATCCGGGCTAAAACCGATAAACCAGGCATCATTATATTCGTTTGTTGTGCCTGTTTTGCCGGCTACAGGTCGTCTTAAAGATTTGGCCCGCCATCCGGTGCCATGTTGTACGACGCCTTCCAGTAAGGAGGTAATAAGATAATTGACTTGTTTATCCAGTACTATTTGAGGGGAAGGGTCATTCTTTTGTACCATTTCGCCTTTGTGGTTAAGGATCCATTTGATAGCAATAGGAGGTGTATAAACCCCCTGGGCGCTAAAGACCCCATAAGCCGAGGTTAATTCCAGCAATGTAACCCCGGAAGCGCCTAAGGCTAAAGACAGGTCTGGAGAAAGTGGAGAGGTAATCCCCATTTTTCTGACCAAATCAATGGTATGATCGACCCCTACCTCTTTTAATAGCTTCACGGTAACTACATTACTTGAATGTTCTAAGGCCTGGCGAAAGGTGGTAGGGCCGTTAAATTTTTCATAATAATTGGTCGGTTTCCAATCTTTCTCCCGGGCTTCATCTTTATAGATTATTGGAGAATCAATAATAATATCAGCCAAAGTTTTTTCTTGCCGAAGGGCTGCTGTATAAATAAAGGGTTTGAAAGAAGAGCCGGGTTGTCTGTGGGCTTGCACTGCCCGATTGAATTGACTTTTGGAAAAATCATAGCCCCCTACCAGAGCCCGGATGAAACCGGTTTTAGGTTCTAAAGCTACCAAAGCCCC
This sequence comes from Pseudomonadota bacterium, assembly GCA_030625085.1. Lineage (GTDB taxonomy): Bacteria > SZUA-182 > SZUA-182 > DTGQ01 > DTGQ01 > DAOURK01. The sequence continues at coordinate 11,773 of DAOURK010000031.1, read as the reverse complement.
CTGAACAAGAGGGACTTGCTCTAAGGCAAGAATTAATCTAAATGGTTTTTCTGCCTCAGCCTCCTGATATCCTTTGATGCGAACAAAAACCTTATCTTTTTTTTTCAAAATTTTGTCGGGATGCTTTACTTTGGTCCAACGCATATTTTTTAAATTAATCTCTCCTTCCCATTCAAGGACATCCACGAGGACCTTTTTATTAAAAACTTCTTTTACTACCCCCAAAAGCTTCTCTCCCATTGGCTTTCGTTGGTTAATGGCTTGTCGGATTTTTTCCTCCGATACAGTAATGTTTTCAATAGGAGAGGAAACAGGACGGAATCCCTGTCGCTTATCCAATCGCTCTAATCCCCATTGCAAGGATTTTTGAGCTGTTTTTTGTAAGTGTAAATCTAAAGCGGTATAAACCTGTAAACCGCTTTTGTAAAGGCCTGAGCGCCCAAATTTATTCTGTAAATATTGCCGGATATATTCAACAAAATAGGGTGCAGGTGTTTTTTTCTCTTTTTTTTGAAATTCAAAGGGGAATTGCAAAGCTGAATGATGTTGCTCTTGGGTAATAAATTTTTCTTCTCGCAATCTTTTTAGCACTATTCGACATCTTTTTTGCGCCAGATCAGGATTTCGAAAAGGGGAATATCTACTTGGGGCCCTAATTAAACCAGCCAGAAAAGCTGCTTCAGCGATCTTTAGATCTATGGCTTTTTTTTCAAAGTAGGATTTGGCTGCTGCTTCCACACCATAAGCGCCACTCCCAAAGTAAATCTGGTTTACATACAATTCTAAAATTTCTTTTTTAGAGTACTTTTTTTCGATTTTATACGCTAAAAAAGCTTCTTTGATTTTACGCGAGATAGTTTTTTGAGGGTAAAGAAATATCGAGCGGGCTAATTGTTGGGTAATGGTGCTGGCTCCTTGCACATAATGACCGGACTTGAGATTTTTCCAAAAAGCCTGAATAACACGAGGCCAATAGATGCCTTTGTGTTGATAAAAATTGGCGTCTTCTATGGCTAAAATGGCCTTAATGAAATTTTGACTAATTTCAGGCAGAGGGACAAGAATTCGTCTTTCCAAACAGAAAGAGGCAATTTGTTGACCATCTTCTGCGTAAATTAGGGTTATTTGCCCAGGTGTATATTCCTGGATGAATTTAATATCCGGAAGGTTGTGGATTATCTGATAAAGATAACCGGATGCTATCCCTATAAAGATGGTGACGAGTAAAAGGGAAAAGATTCCCAGGTAAGCAAGTTTATGTTTCATTAATCATGACCCCGGCGACCACTTTTCTCAGTTTGTCTATATCCAGGGGTTTTTTCATATATTCAAAGGCACCTAAACTCATTACTTTAATATAAGAGGCCACCTCTTCATAAGCGGTTACAATAATTACCTTGAGTTGAGGATTTTGGTCGTGTATTAACTCTAAAAGAGCAATACCATTCAAGATGGGCATCCGAATATCGGATATAATCAACTGAACACCATATTTTTTGGTTAAACGAAAAGCTTCTTCACCATTGCCGGCAGTCAAAACTTGATATCCATCATCATTAAGGATTTCTTTGAGGGCCTTACAAAACTCTTTATCATCGTCAACCACAAGAATATAGGGGCTCGAATTAACTTTGTTGGGAAGACTCATTGTTTGGCCTGATTTTTTTTATGAGATATTCTTTTAATACACGATATACATATTCTCCCTTGGTAAGTGCATCCATGCCTTCTGCTTCTCCATAAACCTTTGAAGGTATCCACAGAGGTAAATCCTTGCGTTGGTATAACGGAAATCGAGTTCTTGCCCCGTGTTTTTCTAAAGAGGTAATTGCTTCGTAAATTTTATTAATATCAGGAATATCATTTTGAAAGACTGCTACAAAAAGAGTGGATGTCTTATGATCTCGGGTTACAACGTTTCGCAGAGTTAAGCACCCTTTCGTTATTTTTTCTACCGCTTCCTGAGCAAAATGGATGGTTCGGCTATAAAGACCATTTACATAAGTTAATCTGGCGGCCTGAATGTCAACTTCACTTTCTAATAAATATGCCTCAGCAATATCTTTTGGGTCATGCATGTATTCTTCTCCTTTTGGCTGTAAAAGCCGACTTTTTTGATAAGCATAGCTATGGAAGTAATTATCACAAATGGACTATCCTCTGTCAAGGGAAATAGCAGTTTTTAGTAATTTTCATTTCGACTATCTTAAGCCTTAAGTTTTATTGTTGCGCAGGCTTCAGGCCTTAGCCTTTCGTCAATATAATTTTTTTAGCAGGGCTGAGACTTTACACTGCCTAAAAATACTACGATGAGAGCGCTGTAAATTCATTGACATTATTGATTTAATAATATAACATGCACTACCGAATTTATTTACAACTAAAGAGGAGATAAGCGGTTGATTGTAAGCATGACCGGATATGGACGCGGCATAGCACAAAGGGATGATATAAATGTAGTTGTAGAAGGTCGATCCTTGAATCATCGGTTTTTTGATATTAATATTAAATTGCCTGCCCCTTCCTATATTCTGGAAAAAAAAATTCGTGATATAATGAAATCTTATTTTCACCGAGGAAAAATGGATGTACATGTTTCCATTAATAAATTTACGAGTTCAACCGAATTGCCGGTTAATTATGAAAATGCTTCAAAATATTATCAAGCCTTGTGCGGACTGTCTAATCATTTGGGCATAAAAGAAAAAATAAATCTTTCTTTACTCATGCCATTCATTCGTGAAATTATTGGAGTGCAAGAGCAGGATTTAGACTTTGATATATATTGGCCGATTATAGAAGAGGCTTTGCAGAAAGCTATTCAATCAATTAAAGAGATGAGGCTTGGTGAGGGAAAATCTTTATATGAGGATATTAAAGCCCGAGTTGATTACATTGATACAATCATTGAGCAAATAAAGAAAAAATTTCCTCAGCTTATAACTGAATTAAGGGAGCAGTTGTCTACTAAAATCACCGAACATTTTTCAGATGTATCTATTAATCCTGAAAGGCTAGAGCAAGAATTAGTAATTACAGCTGAAAAAATTGACATTACTGAGGAATTGATCAGAATTGGCAGCCATCTTCATCAGTTAGAGGAATTATTATTGTTTGACGGCCCTATTGGTCGAAAATTGGATTTTTTGCTTCAGGAAATTCACCGGGAGGTTAATACTTTAGGGTATAAAAGTAGTGACATTGTTATTTCTCAACAAACAGTTGAATTGAAAGGTGAGTTGGAAAAAATTAGGGAGCAGATTCAAAATATTGAGTGAATTGTTTTGATCTAAACTATTTAAGAGGGGGAAGAGGTATTTGAACAATATTAATAAATTGATTAATATTGGTTTTGGAAATATTGTTGTTGGCTGTAGAATTGTGGCTGTGGTTAGCCCTAATTCTGCACCGATGAAACGATTTAAAGAAGATGCCCGTCAAGCCGGCAAATTAGTTGATGTTACTCACGGAAGGCGCACGAGATCTATTATTATTACTGATAGTGGCCATATTATGCTTTCTGCTGTGCAATCAGAAACCATTTCACAACGCATTAAGTCTGAACCCTCATCGACTAATTAAGCTATATTATTTTAAATTGTAGAGGGATTTTTAATTTATTTATGCCGTTTGTCAGCCCTTTATATTAGTTAGACAGGATTAACAGGATAAATAAGAATTATGGTGATTCTGTTGATCTTGTCCAAGTTGATAGATACAAAAATAATGGGATTCGATCTTACTAACGAAGAGTCATTGCTTTTTATAATCTCAGCGCCTTCAGGAGTAGGAAAAACTACTATACGGAAAATTCTGACATCTCAGATTAAGGATTTTAGGTATTCTATCTCCTATACTACTCGTTTGCCAAGAGCTGATGAGGTTGATGGGCAGGATTATTATTTTATTTCCAAAGAAATTTTCCAAGGAAAAATCGGCAAAGATTTTTTCTTGGAATGGGCTAAAGTACATGAAAATTTTTATGGCACATCCAAGGATTTTATTAAAGCGGCCCTAGAAGAGAAAAAAAATATTTTTTTAGATGTTGATGTACAAGGTGCTTGTTCCTTAAAAAAAAAATTACCAGGTGCTATTTTTATTTTTCTCATTCCTCCCTCATGGGAGGCCCTTGAAGAACGATTACGGAATCGGAAAACTGATACAGTGCAAGAGATCAAGCATCGATTAATTACAGCCAAGAAAGAAGTGCGTTGCTGCTATGAATATGATTATCTCATTGTAAATAATAAGTTGGAAGAAACAATTGCTAAATTTAAAGCTATTATTTTGGCTGAACAGTGCAGACCATCCAAGGTGAAATATAGTTTACAGGGGATATGGTAGAGGTCTGCTGTAGCTAAATAAGAATAATCTTTAGTAAATATTAGGGTATAGGTGATAGAAATGAAAAAATCTACTGAAAATAAAGAATCTACTGATAATAAAGAATCTGAACCCCAAATAATTTCAAAGTTTCAATTAGTAATTGCTGCAGCAAAGAGGAGCAAACAAATTATACAAATAGCCAAAAAACGAGGGATAACCCCAAATCAGGTGGCGCTTGTTGAATCAAAGAGTATTAAACCGACAACCTTGGCTGTAGAAGAATTTAGGGCTAACCAAGTACATTGTGTTGTGGATGAAAAGCAAGAAAATCTACCCTCCGAAGAGCAACCGATTCAGTCAGAAAGCTCAGCAGAGTCAGAAGATATAAAAGAGGCGACCTAAGAGGATTTTTTAGCCCGGGGAAATTAGAAGAAGTATATAGGGTGATGCTAGCAAAAAAAGAGATAGTTTTGGGGGTTTCGGGAAGTATCTCTTCCTATAAGTCAGTCGAAATTTTAAGGGAATTGAGTCGGCTAAAGGCTTGTGTGACGGTAGTGATGACCAAAAATGCCGTCGAATTTATCTCTCCATTAACCTTTCAAATACTTTCAAAACAAAAAACCATTACTGGGTTATTTGAGGCCCATCAAGAATTTCAGCCTGAACATATTGCTTTATCCCGGAAAGCTGATTTTTTATTGGTTGCTCCTGCCACTGCTAATATAATTGGGAAATTTGCTTCAGGTATTGCCGATGATTTTTTAAGCTCTTTATTTTTATCGATGAGGGCCCCAATTTTATTAGCACCGGCCATGAATCCCACGATGTACCTTAATCCCTTTGTTCAAAGAAATCTTAGCCTTTTAAAAAAAAATAACATAGAAATTATAGAGCCGGGGGTGGGCGAAGTGGCTTGCGGTGAAAGTGGGCAAGGGAGATTGGCTGCCGTTGAAGATATTGTTGAGCGTGTTATTCAAAAATTGAGGAGGGAAAGTTCTTTACAAAAACATAACATTATTATTACCGCAGGACCTACACGAGAATACCTTGATCCCATTCGATATCTTAGCAATAGATCTTCCGGGAAAATGGGATTTGCCCTAGCTAAAGTTGCTTATCAGAGGGGGGCGCACGTTACCTTGATTAGTGGTCCAACCAACCTTTCCCCTTACAGCCCCCATATTAATTATATACCTGTCGTTACCACCGAGGAAATGAGGCAAGCCGTGGAACATCATTTCCCTCAATCAACAATTGTTATTATGGCTGCTGCGGTTTGTGATTGGCAACCATTGCATCCGGCTTCCAGTAAAATTGAAAAGCATACTTTGCCGGCAGATTTTTTTAAATTACAGAATACTCCCGATATATTAGAGTTTTTAGGGCAAGAAAAAAAGGGTCAAATCATTGTTGGATTTGCCGCCGAAACTACAAATGTATTAGAAAAAGCGAAGGGAAAATTAAGGACCAAAAATTTGGACTTGATTTGTGTTAATGATATAACCCAGGAAGGCGCAGGGTTTGATGTTGATACTAATAAAGTATCTTTGATTGATATACAGCACAATGTCATCCACTTTCCCTTAATGACTAAAGAGAAGGTGGCTGAAAAAATCCTGGATAAAGTGGAGACATTAGTCAAAAAATAGGTAAAAGCACTGTTGTAATTTTTTTAGATTTGACTCCTTCGTCCGGTAATGTAATTTTCTAACATTTTATTGGCTTTTTCCAGTTCTTTAGATTTGGCTTTAGACTCTTCCAGTAATTCTTCAATTCTTTTTTCAGCCAGTTTTCTTTCGGTGATGTCCTTAAATATCACGCCTATTCCAATAAAACAGGAAATGGCCTTTCCCTCAGTATGGGTGCCTTTATCAGCTTTAATATGAGCAAATGAAATCAAAACGGTCTTTATTTTTTTATCTTTGCTAACCAGTTCAAATTCTAAATTTTCTTGTGTTTCATTTTCTTTTAATAGTTCCTGAAAAGATTTTTGGCCCTCAGCAGAGCGAAAGAGATTGTTAAGGTTTAAATGAGACAACTCTTCAAGGGAATAGCCTGAAATTTTTGTTGAGGCGGGGTTGACTGACAAGATTTTGGTTTCGGGATTAAGAATAATAATGCCGTCCAGAGAGGTCTCAAACAGGTTTCCGTATCGCTCATCAGATTCACGCAGTTGACTTTCCAATTTCATTTTCTCTTTTTCAAAAAGGCACTGCTGTAAACTTTCTTTAATTACATAAGGGATTCGCTCTATATAATCCTCTTTTTTAATAACATAGTCAAAAGCCCCCTCTTTCATTATTTGTACGGCAATATCTTCACTTCCATGCCCAGTGGTTATGATTACCGGTAATTCCAATTGCATTTTTTTTATGTTACGTAAGACATCCAGCCCGTTCATTTCAGGTAAAGAGTAATCAAGGAGAACAATATCAAATTCATTGGGATTTTTGAGAAGATCAAGGCCTTCTTCGCCGGAAGTGACGTGCGTTAAACAATATTCCATAGAGCTTTTATCTAAAACGTTTTTTACTAATTTAGCCTGACTTAAATTGTCTTCGATTAATAATATTTTTGGGTCTTGAATTTTCATAGCTGTTTCTCCTTTATACTCATTTAATTTTTTATGTCCTCCCCTTCTTATCCGCCGAAATATCGAGGTTGAGTATAACGATCTATGAAAAGAGCAACAACATTCATATGAAGAATAGCCGTACACATTCCTTCCACACGAGTCCCGTAATTTCTTACAAAAAAGGTGAAGATGCCGATTCCAATGCCAAAAATAATTTTCCCGTAGGGAGTAATAGGGCTGGTAACCCAATCAGTAGCCATAAAAAAGGCACCCAAAATTAATCCACCGGCCAGGATTTGAAAAATGGGGTCTTTACCAAAAGCAATAGCGAGAATAGCAGTAGTAATGAGAATACTGCCAGGAATTTTCAGGTCAATATGCCCTTTGTAGATAAGATAGGCTGCACCAAGCAAAAGGGCCAGGGCTGATCCTCCCAAAACACCGCCAATATTACCCAAAAGAAGGCTGCCATAACCTTTAAGGGTGTGAAATACGGGAGAGCCGGCTCTGGTGATAGCCAAAGGAGTGGCTGCTGTAATGCCGTCAATTTTTCGGCCGGCCAGATCGGCAATTATAACACCATTTTCAGAAAATTTAGCCGTGAGTAACTGACTAAACCCAAGAGTTTTCCACCATAGGGGTCTAATATATTCATCAATTAATGGATACCAGCCGGTAAAAACATACAGAAAGGTTCGGCCGAACAGAGCAGGATTAAAAATATTTTTTCCCAATCCCCCAAAGAGCTCCTTAGCAATACCAATGGCTACCAACCCTCCTAAGGCGGCAAGCCACCAGGGGGTTGTCGCCGGCAGGGACAGGGCTAGTAGTAAACCTGTCACCACAGCACTTCTATCATTAAGACTAAATGGGCGGCCAAGATAAGCCCGTATAAAAAATTCGGTCATTTTGCATGATATAATACATATACCAGTTACAAATAGAGCATTGAGGCCAAAAAAATACACTGAAATCAGAAAGGCAGGCATAAGAGCAATGATGACATCCTGCATAGCTTCACTTACATCACCGGGGGTTCTTATATGAGGAGGTACGTTTGTTATTAATTGATATTTCTTCATTTGATTACCCTTATGGAGGTATTATTTTTTCCTGGCCATTATTTGCCCTTTAGCTTTGCGGATAAATTTAATCAAAGGTCTGCGAGAAGGGCAGATATAACTACAAGAGCCACATTCAATACAGTTAAAAATCCCGAATTCCTCAGCATCCCGGTAGCGTTTTTTTTCTGCATAATACCCTATCATACTCGGAACAAAGTACATGGGACAAATCTCAGCACATTTTCCACATTTAACACAAGGCAAGTAATTATTAGTATCGGATACCATTTCGGGAGGTAACACCAGAATTCCGGAACTTCCTTTAACAATTGGAATATCAAGATTGGATACGGCAAAACCCGTCATGGGGCCACCCATAATTATTTTTGCCGGGGGCTCATCTCGCCAGCCACCACAAAAAGAAATTAAATGGCCAATGGGAGTACCCAATTTGGCTAGAATATTTTGTGGATTTTTAATCCCTGGACCAGTAACCGTCAATACACGCTCAATGAGGGGTTTGCCAAATTTAATGGCTTCATAAATGGCCACAACCGTCCCTACATTTTGAACAACAGCCCCTACTTCACTGGGAAGCTTTCGAAGAGGGACTTCTCTGCCCAAAATGGCTTTAATCAGTTGTTTTTCACCCCCTTGCGGGTATTTGGTTTCAAGGTTAACAACCTGAATATTTTTATAGTTTTTAGAGGTTATGGCTTCTTTTACAAGGTTAATGGCATCCGGTTTATTATTTTCAATACCAATATAAGCATTTGGTGCTTCGATAATTTTAAGGATCAGATTGATTCCCTCTAAGAGATTATCTGTCTTTTCCAGCAGCAAACGGTGATCACAGGTTAAAAATGGTTCACACTCACAAGCATTGATAATGAGACTATCGATTTGTTTATCTTTTGGAGGGGATAATTTGACAAAAGTTGGGAAAGCGGCCCCACCCATACCGACAATTCCAGCCTCTTTAACTATAGATTTTAATTTTTCAATAGACTCTTTCTCCGGATTGGCTATCTCCTGAAAAGTGACAGATTCTTGTTCTTGGTCGGGAATGATGGTAATACTCATAATATCAGTTTCGGTGAAGTGGGGATGAGGAGCAATAGATTCAACAGTTCCGGAAACACTGGCATGGATTGGCGCAGAGATGAATGCCTCGGCTTGAGCAATTTTTTGTCCGGCTTTGACATGCTGTCCAACCTCTACTAATGGTTTACAAGGAGCGCCAATATGTTGACTCAAGGGAAGGATGATTTTTTTCGGTAAAGGGCAGGTGACAATGGCCTTATGTTCTGATTCCGATTTATAATGTGGAGGATGGATACCTCCTTTAAAGGACGGCAATTTCATTGCTTTTTCCTAATTAATAATAAATCCAAGATTATCTTATTAATGCTCGGCCGCGGTTTCTTTGGGCTCAACATTAAAGAAAATAAGTTTAAACAATGGCCACCCTTCTACAGTGGCAATATAGGCATGGATATTAGTGAAAATAATAAAGGCCCACATAATTGCCGTATGAATTCCACTAAAAAAATTATCAGCCAGTTCTACAGATCCAAAGGGCGATGCCAGCCACCCCAGCAAAATATTGGGCCAGAGGATCATAAATCCTGTTATCCCTTGTATGATTACCATAATCCAGAAAAAATTGTAGGTTAATTTTTGTAGGGAAGCATATTTTGAAATATGTGGGTAGTCATTTTTAAAAAACAGATAGTATTTTAAAACAGCAGGGGTGTTCAGAATATCCTTTATGCCGAAAGCATAATCTTTATAAGTTTTTGTTTTACCATAAAAGGCATACAGAAATCTGGTTACAAGATTGATGAGAATAATCACCATAAAACAGTAATGATGTATTTTCATCTGGGGAAGTTGAGGTTTTAACCACTCATAGCGAATACATAACCCCGTAAAAGACAGGGCCACTATAGAGATCAGATGTATCCAATGCATTAATCTTGGGGGCATTAAAATATATTCTTCTTCAGTTACCGGGCGGTAATTTTTTTTAATGAATCTGTTTTTAAAGCGGCCACTGAGAATATTGCCTGAAAAATGAAAAACATTACCAATTAACGAGAGGATAAGGATGATGATACCGATTTGATCAATGATCGGATAAGCAACTATTTTCATTCCGTACTCCGCTTCGCCAAATATTATAAATAATTTAATTAGGTTTTTTTAGCGTATCGGCCCTCTAATAAAAAATATGGGCATATCCACGTTCAGATGTACCTGTTTAAGGCGTTTATTTCTAAGATTCCTGAGAATTTAATGATGCTATTGAGTGATGGTTTCGTAAAAAGTCTCATTAAGTTGTCATTCCGAACAGATTCACTAAGTTCACTGTAAACTCCTGTGAGAAATTTTTATCGCACAACATGATGAAAAACATAAGATTTCTCCCTGAGGTCGAAATGACAAATTTACCAAAAAGGACTTTTTGCGAATGCATCATTGTGTATATAATTGATTGTTCTTCTTTTAACATGGTTTTATTTTTATTGTCAAGTAAAATTTAATTATATATAAGCAAATATTAACAGATTGAAATACAAAGAGTTGGTAACTTATAAAAAATAAAACATAATTCTATTTTTTGAAATTTACAGTGGTTATTTTAATAATGGCCTTATTGTCTAAGTGATATAATTATTTGTTTTGTTTGCGCTGTCCATAATTTTGTAAGCCTCACGTTAATAAAATTTTGTGGTAAATTTTTCTGATTTATTATGGACATTAGTAGTGTGAGTGTATTGCCAATCAAATAATGTAAGTTATTGGTTCAATATTTTAAAGGCTAGTGACGACGCAATCGTAAAAAGTCGAATTTATAAAAATAGTATCTGATAAAATCAAATAGTTATAATGCCTAAACCCGTTAATTTAGGACTTTTTACGAGACCATCAATGACGGTTTCTGTATAGTTTAGGATCGATTATGCCGATCATTTTTTCTTTATCTAAGTATCCTCCAAGAAATTGATTAACTTTTTCAACTTCTTTGATTGGGCGTTTCAACACATCGCTATGATTGAGGTAAAGCAGTTCAAAATGAGGTTCATTGCCGAGCATATTTTTTATTTTTTGGAGATGGGTTTTGAAATTTTTAATCATTTTTTCATCACCAGCCGGATCGACGACCTCACCCCGGTGGGCAAGCATTTTATTTTGAGAGGTAATCATCTCCTGGAGATTACGTTCGATAAATATTATTTTATAGTTGTTCGTTTTCGGCAAGTCTTTTAAGAAGTAAGAAATGATCTTTACTGCCTTGCCCCGGAATTCAGCCAGCCAGGATTTATCCTCGCTTTTGTCAAGCTCCTTGACCTTTTCCAATTCATAATAGCCTTTCGGGTTGTCGTCATCAGCGGTCCTTATCTCATCAGAGGCAATTTCTATACCGCCTGCTTCCAACATTTTCATGAGCATAGAAGTGCCTGAACGTGGTAGACCTGAAACAATTATAATTGGGTCGCCATATTTTATTTTTCTATATAAGCCTTTGAGAGGCAATGTTTTTTCCTTTTTCTGGTGGAATGGATTATTTTTTTGAATGAGATTGAATAAGGATATTATATAGAATCGGGCGAAAAAGTAAAGGTGGGAATTTTCATTATGGACTCTATTCTAATGAAGTAAGGGGGGGTGCAATAATATAACAGGAAACGCGCAATAATTTTTTTCCGTAGGTTTGTTTTAGGTAGATTTTAGGTAGATTATTGAACATTTTTAGAAAAGTTTTATAAAATTTTTTCCGGAGCAGCGGAAGATTATGGAAATT
>DAOURK010000213.1 GCA_030625085.1 Pseudomonadota bacterium | reverse complement strand
GCCTGTTATCCTGTTTGCCGTTCTTCTTACTGTAGGCACCCGTTTTGTAGGCGAGGCCTTCAACAAGTTAACCCACATTGAATGGTGGGCGCAACGCATTACCGGGGGCATTTTTATTGTGGTGGGAATTTATTATTCTCTTACTTATATTTTTGGTGTGTTATAGTGATATTTCATTCAGAAAGGATGTTATCCTATCCTGGTAAAAAATTAATCTTTAGCTGTGGTTTTTTCTCCATTTATCACCTTATGTAATACTTCACTCAGCTCTCTGATCCCATATGGTTTGGACACTTTGCCAAGAAAGCCGTAGTTTTTAAATTCCGACATGACAGGATCGGTGGAATAGCCGGAGGAAGCGATTGCTTTTACCTTAGGATCTATTTCGAGTAATTTTTTAAGCACTTCATTGCCCCCTATACTTGTAGATAGCGTTAAATCCAAGATAACAGCCTCAAAATTGTTTCCCAGCGATTTCTCTTTCTTGTATAATTCTATGGCTTCATCACCTTCTGCGGCAAATTCCACTTCATATCCGATACAATTAAGCATCTCTCCCACCATTTCCCTGACGCTTTGTTGATCATCCATCAACAGAATTCTCCCTTCACCGGAGAGTATCCTTTCCTCTTCATAATCCTCTACTGTGAAATTTTCCCTTTTTAAAGCAGGAATATAGATACAAAAGGTCGTTCCCACTTCCACCTCAGATTCTGCTGTTATATGGCCGCCATGTTTTTTTACAATTGAATATGTGATGGCCAGCCCAAGACCGCTCCCGGTTTTCTTGGTGGTAAAATAGGGATCAAAGATATTCTTGAGACATTCTTTTGGTATGCCGACTCCTTTGTCTTGCACAGATACCTTTATATATTCCCCTTCTTTCAAGGGCAAATTATCATTGTCCCCAACAATTATATTTTCAGCGCCTATCTTTATTATTCCTCCTTGAGGCATCGCCTGCAGGGCATTGATAACCAAATTATTAATAACCTGGCTGATCTGTCCCTCATCAATTTCAACGGGCCAAAGATCATCAGCAATATAAAATTCGGATTTTACAGTGGAACCTCTCAAAAAGAAGTCTGCTGTATCCTCTATCAATCCAATGATAGAAGTGACTTTCCTGATCGGGGCCCCACCTTTTGAAAAAGTGAGTAATTGTCGGGTCAAATCCCCTGCCAGTGATGTTGCTTTTTCAGCTCTTTCCAATATTCTATGAAACTTATCCCCGGATTTTGCCTGCAGCCGGAGAAGGGAAAGGTTGCCAACAACAGATTGTAAAATATTATTAAAATCATGGGCGATGCCACCGGCGAGAATGCCTATAGATTCAAGTTTGTGAATTTTTAGGACCTCTTCCTGCATTTTGTTCCGTTCAGTAACGTCACGAACAATTCCCAGCATGGCCGGTTTTCTATTGTATTGAATAACACCCGTAGATGCTTCTATTTCCTTTATCAGTTTATCTTTAGATTGAATTTTTATTTCGCAGGCAGGATTAGCTTTTCCACTTGTTAAACAACACGGGTTAAAATCCCGGGTGGATAAATCCTTGCATTGAGCAACTATTAGGTTTGAAAAAGGCATATTCATCATTTCATGCGTTGAATAACCCGTAATTTTTTCCATAGTTTTGTTGGCGAATTTACAAATTCCATCCTGGATAATAATTACGCCATCCATTGCTTGTTTCACCAAGGTTAAATACTTTGATTCTGTTTCTTCCAATAAGTCCTTGGTTACTTTACCCTCGGTGGTGGTGACCTTAAGGTTGAAAACCGTTTCTATGTAGTTCCGCACTACAATGAATAATGTTAACAGGTAGGCCCCCAGGCTTAACATATGCAATATCCACCACTCAGCGCCCCAAAATAATGAATGCCTGAACAGCAGGCATGACAAACACCAAAACAGGGCCAGATAGACAAATAAGTAATACTCCAGGTTGTTGGATCGATAGAAATCAAGCAAAAAACGCGCTCCGGCGATTAGGAAAAATAGAGTGGCAAGAAGGTTCATCGAAATGGCGGTCCCGGTAATATCTCCATTATACAGCATCTTCGGTAAGGTTTCCCGAAACAATAATGTATAAGCTCCCAATAATATACAAAATATAGCTACGAACCAGAGAAGCGCATTTTTTTTGGAGGCATACCTATCAGATAATGAGTGAGGTAACCAGACAAGAGCAAAGAAAAAACCACTCATAAGACACGCTGTATTGCTCAGAAGGGTAAATCCCCCCCCCGGCGTGGAAACTGCGTGAAAACCTTTCAGTATTCCCATACTGAGAAATCCTAAAATCATAAATAAAAGATTGCCGCAATTTTCTTCCTGGTTTTTTTGAAGGAGGACCATGGCCATAAGGATAGCCGCCACTGTTCCAAAAATTTCTAAAGAGGAGTGTAATGGCGCATAATGCCAGTACCAATTTTTCCATAGGTCTTTGAATAAAAAATTGAGCCCCACTATGCCAATAGTTATCACTCCAAGTATAAGGAGCAAATTGGTAACGCCGGCTTTATTCTTACATTCACATTTCATCATTAGTCCCCATAAATATAAACAACATTGTACTCAATGCCATTAACTTAAGGAATTATACGCTGTCATTTCGAGGAGCGTTAGCGACGAGAAATCTTTAAATGTATAGCAGAATAAGATTTCTCGCATTCGTTCGAAATGACAAATGAGAGCTAATCATAGCTTAAGTTAATGACACTGACATTGTACTCGGTAATCATCGATGATTTTAGAAATAAATTGTATAAATTAATATTAAATGATTATTTGAATAGATTATTAAATATTGTATGTCAATTATCATACCATAAATATCAACAATAACAAAGAAAATTTATATGGGGTCATTTATATGGGGTAAAACCTACAATATACATTTAAGGAGTGTGCTTAAATGTATATTGTAGGTTTTACCCCATGACCCCACACATACATCTTGTAATAGTCTACTTTTTTCAAAAAGTGTAAACTGATAAATGAAGGGTGTCTAACTTTTATTTTATTCATGCGGCTTCCCAGCCGATCATTAGTTCGTAATTCGTAATTTAATTTATGCACTCACTGAGTATAATCATAGTGTAATCAGAAATTTGAAATGTAATTTGGTGGAGAATTATTCAGTTTGATCTTGGTGATCTTTATTTCAAAATTAAAACATATTCATAAATGAAATATGTTTATATCTTCGGTAAAATAAAATCCCATCTGCATATACCTTTATTTTGACTGTATGAGAAGCCTTTTTTATAATTGGTATCTAAATTGCACTTACTATTTTATATAAATTATCCTCAAATATAAATTTTTTAATTTAATTTATTATATTTTTTTTGAAAGGGGGGATACAGATGCCTATAACATTTTTTTTAATCTCTATACTCTTGATTGCATTATGCGTGCGGAGTGTTATGCTTGCCAACCTTAGTTTTAAAAAGGAAGATATTATTCCTCAAAAGAAGCGATTAATCAGTTATTGCCTTCTGCCCTCTATTTATCGAAGTGAAAGAAAAAGAATAGGAGAAATTTTGAACTATACCTCACCCTATCCTAAGCTCCACGCTCGCCGTGGATTACAGAGATCTCTTCACAACTATCCTTCAACTTAAGGCAGCTAAATTTGGCATTAGGTGATTATAAGTAAGAGAATGAATCAATCCCGGTTTACTTGTACAAAGAAGTAAATTTATCATAAGTTATTCATAAAATTAAGCATATTAAATAAAATATTAAATAGATAGGACAAAAAAGTCACTTAAGCATTTTTACTTTTTGACACTTTTCAGAAGGGTGGCGTTGAAGATGGCAAGTTCTGATATGGGGCCTGCGGGTTGGGCAAGCCGAAAAAATTCAGAAATCAAAGGAGGGCAGCCATTTTTTCAAAGTACCTTTTGGAAATCTTTACGTATCCGCAGGAAGGCGGCCATAATTATTATAGGATTAATGTTATGCGGTGTAATAGCTGCCAGAGGCATTATATTTACCTCCAACCCCCGTTTTTGCGGCAGTTGTCATGAAATGCAGGAGCTTTGGGCCACCTGGAACTTTTCCAAACACGGCCCATATAATCCGAATAATCCTGATATACACAACTGCCTAAAATGTCATGCTAAACCCGGGGTAATTGGGTCCCTGAGCGCCAAAATAAATCGCCTCTTTTCTATTGCTTATCATTTCAGCGGAAATTATCTTATTGAGGCCACGCATAAGGTGGCATGCATCCAAGGCGGCTGTCACCAAATGGAAGATATGGATAGAGCTTTCCGTCCGGATCGGACTGTCAGGCTAAATCATGCAAATCATTTAAAAGTAATGAAAGAAATCGGTACACGATATCAGTGTATGCCTTGTCATCGAAATATTGCTCATGGAGAAGAAAAATATCGGCCGAACATGAAAGCTGATTGCATCACCTTGTGTCACACCGATCGAGATATTAGTTCAATTAACTGTGTTTTATGTCATGCAACCCATCCGAGCATAGCATTAAAAGGAAAAGAGAGCGCTTTATTGGAATTACATAAAGATGCGGAAATTACCTGTATTGGGTGCCACAGAGAAAAAGACAAGGCCATGAAAGCCGGTTGTGGTGACTGTCATGAAGATAAAAATTATCGTGATTTGGTTGTTTATAATGATGCTTAAATTAATTAGATTTTCAGATATTAAATTTTATACCATAGCGCAGGGCTTTAGCCCTGCCAAAATGCAGGGCTAAAGCCCTGCGCTACTTTTGATAGAATATCGATTATGAAATTATTTTTATGAAAATCTATAGACGTGGGCATCGAAAATTAAAATCTCAATTATTCCTTCAGGAATAAAAGAGATAAGTTTGGAAAAATAGAAAGTTATTAAATTACGAATTATGAATTACGGATTAGTGATCGGCCGGCAAGACGCATAAAAAAAAATGAAAATTCCTATGCTTTCAAGCAATGAACGAAAGGGGAAGGCCATGGAGGGAGCGACGGAAACCAGTGTTATTGAAAAAATGCTGGAAACGGAAAAAAATGCTTGCCGGGTCTTAGAAGAGGCTATGGAAAAAAGCAATAAAATGGTTCTTCAAGCAAGAGAGGAAGCGCGGAAATTAATTCAAAAAACGAAAGAAAATTTGCAAAGGGAGCAAGAATCCCTCCAAAAAAGATTATTGTCTGAAGGAGAAAAAGAGGCGACCCGAATTATGGAGGAGAAAGAAAAATATTTGAAAGAGTTAAAAAAAAGAGCCATTCAGCGACGTATCCTGGCGCTTGAGGAACTTCGGAATATAGTGATGGAGGACCTGTGATGGTAAAAGCTACTTTCCTGTATGCATATATCAATGCCAAGGTTCGCGCCATGAAAAGCCGGCTGTTGAATCGAGCCGATTTTGAAAACCTGGCCGGAGTCGCCGGGCAAGACGGGTTAGTCCAATGCCTCAAGACAACGTCTTATGGTGAAAAAAGGAGGCATTTCCCCTCCTCTTTTGATGGAGTGATAGCAATGTATTATAAAGATCTTTTTAGTTGTTACAGGAAGATTATCAAGTCTCTATCCGGAGATCGCAAAAGGCTGATTGAACATCTCTATCAAAAATATGAACTCGAGAACCTTAAACTCATTTTGCGCAAAGTGTGCAGTGGCAAATTCAATAAAAATATTGAAGAGCTTCTCCTCCCCACTGGAGAATCTCAAAATTTTTCCGCAATAAATTTACTTCAGGCCAGGAGTGCGGGTGAAGTCCTCACCCAACTGAAAGGGACATCTTACTATGAGCCTCTGGAAAATGCACTTTTTCGATTTGAGCAGGAGAAGGAAACATTTCCGCTGGAAATGGCCCTGGACTTGAGCTATTACAAACGCCTCTGGCTTATTGCCTCTTCCCTGGGACACGCAGATCAAAAAATTACCAAAAAAATTCTTGGTTAAGGGGGGTGCAATAATATAACAGGAAACGCGCAATAATTTTTTTCCGTAGGTTTGTTTTAGGTAGATTTTAGGTAGATTATTGAACATTTTTAGAAAAGTTTTATAAAATTTTTTCCGGAGCAGCGGAAGATTATGGAAATT